>NZ_JBMDXE010000001.1:0-5729 GCF_048594845.1 Rhodopseudomonas sp.
CAGCTCTGCCCGGCTTCTTCGGCCCAATTGAGCCAGAAGCGGACCTCATCAGATCTCGGAGATGTCCCTTCTAACTCCGGTTTGAGGCGATGCATTGAGATATTCTGGGATTGATTCGGTGACGAGATGGCGAACAGTCTGCTTACCGCATCATCGGCGATGAAGGGCGCGTGCGATCGCGCGGCATCGAGGCGTTCGAGTGAAAGCCCGACGCCGGAGCTGGCAGTGCGACTCCCTGAATTTCACGAACCATATTGAGTAGCTTCGGTCCCCACACGGTCTCGATCGATTTCCGGGTCAAGATGGTTTTCGGCGCCGTCATGTTGAAGGCCAGCACGTGGCGGCCATCCGGGTGCAGGTAGGGAACCCCGATGGCGTTGGATCCCGGATCGAGAGCGCCCATCGAAATACAGAAGCCGCGTTCCCAGACCTCGGAGATGCCACGCTCGATATTGCTGATGACGGTGGGACCCGGATAGGCCGTTGCCAACCTTTCCATGATTTCGGCGCGCCGCATACCGTTCATTGTGGACAGGCAGGCCCACCCCATTGCGGTCAACGCCACCGGTACCCGATAGCCGACCTGAGCCTCGCGGAAATGCTGGTGGTCGCCGACGGCCGTGTCGATAAAGACCACATTCAAATCATCGAGGATCGCAAGACCGACGACCGCGTTCGCTTCGCGCGCGAGTTGATCCATGCGCTGGCGAGCGTGTGTCTGCACGCGGAGCTTGGACATCAACGGAAAGCTCAGCGCAAGAACGCGGGGGCCGATCTCGTACTTGCCGATCTGCCGATCGAAATTGAGATAGCCGAGCTCGGTCAACGTTGCGGTAATACGCGACACCGTCGCCTTGGGAATCGACGTGCGTTCTGCGATCTCGACATTGCCGAGAAACTGATCACCGCCGTTGAATGCCGTCAGGATGTCGAGGGCCCGCGCTGCGGCACGGTTGAACTCGACGCGCCCACCTGCCGCCGTCGATGCATCTTCTTTCCGCTCGCTCGCTCGACCCGCCAGCTTCTTGCGTCCCAACCTCAGCCTCCGTTGCCGCGCGGCCCATCCGCGGCGGACCCTAGCCAGCCAACATCAAGATGTAAACGAGGCCGGGACAGCGGAGCGGGTCGGCGGGCGTTGCACCCGCCGCCGACCCGTATTTGTCAGACGATTAACGGCACTTCGGCGGCCGCCGCCTTACCCTCTTGGACCTGCCTGGCTTCGGCACTGCGAGCTTTCCACTCGGTCCCGCCTTCGAGCCGGAGCGAGGCTGAGCGCACCTTGTCGAGCGAGACATCCTCCACGTTCGGCGGCGCGATGCCTTCGTCACGCAGCCGGCTCGCGGCATTCAGCAGCTGCCGCCGCACGGTGACGATCATCGCGTCCGAAGCGCTGAGATGCTCCTTGGTGCGATCGTAAATCGGCTCGCCCTTTTCGTTGGTCATCAGTTCGGTCATCGCACGATCCTGCAGATTGCCGACAAACGGAATGCCGCAGAACATCGTCTCGGACTGGACCTTGAGGTCGCGGCCGTAATCGTTGCTGCGATTGGCTTTGGTCAGGAAGTAGGTCTTCGGATCGTTGGTCCGATCGACATAGCCGCCGACTTCTTCCCAAAACTCGTCACCGCCCTTGATGTTGTCCGAGATCGGCCCCAGCGGGCTGCCGGTCTGCGAGATCAGCATGGTGAATTCGTCGTCGACCGGCACGAAGGAGCGCAGGTTGATGGTGCCGTCGCCAGTGGTGATCATGGTGTGGAACGGGAAGATGAACTGGTTGACCCGATGCCATTCCGAACCGTCGCCGAGGATACGCTTCGCCGAGTAGTAGGCACCGTATTCGGTCGGCACGACGTCGAGGATCGGCGGACGCTTGGTGGGATTCCAGAAGCCACGGATGCCCTTCTCGGGCTTGGGGCTGTCCTCGTTCAGCCGGCGATGCACCCAGTCGAGATGCGCCGAATCGAGGTCGCCTTCCATGTTCTGCAGATAGTTGGCTTCTTCGCCCATGATCCTGGGGATCTGAACGTGATCGGGCGGCAGTGTGTTGATCTCGAATTGCGGAAACGGCGGGGGCGTATCACGCGATCCCATATAGACCCAGATCATGTGGTTGACTTCGTGGCAGGGAAACGCCCGTGCCTTGATCTTGGCGCAGAACGACTGCTGCCGCTCCGGCGCTTCGGTCGGCGTATCGAGGCACTTGCCGGTGCGGTCGAACTTCCAGCCATGGTAAGCGCAGCGCAGGCCGCCCTCTTCATTGCGGCCGAAGTACAGGCTGGCGCCGCGGTGAGGGCAGGATTCTTCCAGTGCGCCCATGCGCCCGGAGGAATCGCGAAACATCACCAGGTTTTCGCCGAGCAGGCGCATCCGCTTCGGCGGGCCATCCGGTTCTAGGAACTCGGCGGAGGGCAGAGCCGGAATCCAATATTGGCGCATCAGTTCGCCCATTGGGGTTCCGGGACCGACGCGACAGATCAATTCGTTGTTTTCGCGTGACAGCATCGTCTTCTCCCTAGCCGGGCGGGAAACGCGGGCCAGCCCGGCGATTTTGTTATTTTTCAAAAACGGAATTCTTTTCCGTATTTGGAATGATACTATGAAAGCCGAACCTGCGCAACGACGCGGGAAGGTTTGGGAGGCGACAACAACATGACCGACAAGATCGAACTGCGCGTTGCGCGCATCGAGCGTGAAGCCGGAGACGTGCGCCGTTTCGTGCTTGCGGCCGCGAACGGCACTCCGCTGCCGCCGTTTACGGCAGGCGCGCACATAGATCTGCAGCTCACACCGAATCTGTCGCGTAGCTATTCGCTGATGAACTCGCAGGACGATCACGACAGCTACGAACTCGGCATCGCGCTGGATCGCGAGAGCAGGGGCGGCTCGCGCTATCTTTTCGAAACCGTTCAGGTCGGTGACCGGATCGTCGCGTCGCTCCCGCGCAATTTGTTCGGGCTCGACGAGCATGCGCCTCACTCCGTGCTGATCGGCGGCGGCATCGGGATCACGCCGTTGCTGTCAATGGCGCATCGGCTGAAGTCGCTTGGTCGCGGGTGGCAGTTGCATTGCTGCACGCGCAGCCGCGAAACGGCGGCGTTTCTGACCGATCTCGAAGCCTTCGGCCGCAACGTCGTGCTCCGGTTCGACGATCAGCACGAAGCCTTCCTCGATCTCGATGGGCTGATCAACGGCGCGCCGGCGGGATCGCACTTCTACTGCTGCGGCCCCAAACCGATGCTCACGGCCTTCGAGGCCGCCGTGCAGCGAACCGGGATTGCGGCGGCGCGTGTGCACGTCGAAAGCTTCAAGCCGGTCGAGGATCTCGGCGTCACGACGGAATTGATCGTCGAACTGGCCCGCTCGGGGACCAGCGTCACGGTTCCGACCGGCACCACAATTCTGGAGGCGCTTCGGGCCGCGGGCAATTCGGCGCACTCATCTTGCGAGAGCGGGATCTGCGGTGAGTGTCAGGTCGCGGTGCTGGATGGCATCCCCGACCACCGCGACGCGGTACTGACCGACCGCGAGCGCGCCTCGAACACGACGATGATGATCTGCTGTTCGGGAGCGAAGTCGTCGAAGCTGGTCCTGGATCTCTGAACGGACCGCCGGAGTGCGGCGGATCAGCTTCGCTTCGCGGGCCTGGTCCTGGCCGCGGGCTTCGTCGACGACTTCTTATGAGGCGCGGGCTTGGCTGCGGCCTTCTTGGTCGCCGGCCGCGCCGCCTTGACGCCGGCCGGCGGGTCGCGAAAGAACAGCGAGCAACACAGCCGGACGTGCTGCTCGACGAAATCAGCCGCGAACGGCGAGCGACCCATCACGCTCTCGGCTTCAGCCGCCTGCATGAAGATACGCGTGACGGCGCCGATGAACAGATACTGCAAGTGATAGGGGTCGCCGTCGACATAGCGGCCTTGCTTCTGCGCCGATTTGATCAGCTCGGCAATGTCGGCGAAGTACTTGTTGCTGCGATTCCCCAGCAGCCATTTGAGGCGCGGATTTGGCCGGTCGCCGACATTGGCCATCAGCCAGTGGTAACCCGGATGGGCGGCCGCGAAGCGGACGAAGCTCTCCTGGATCAGCCGCAGCTTCGTGACGCCGTCCGAGGTTTCCGCCTTGGCGAGTTCGCTCTGCCATTTCTCGGTGAAGTTCGAGCCGACGACCGTCATGACGGCGCGCCACAGCCCTTCCTTGGTTTTGAAGTGATACGTCACCAGCGGGTGATTGACCCCTGCCTTGGTGGCGATCACACGCGTCGAGGTGCCGTCGAAACCGAGTTGGGCGAACTCCTTGTAGGCGACTTCCAGAATGCGCTCGCGCGTTTGAACCGACCGCTGCTGACGGCGGCGCTCGTTGACAAATTCCGGGACGCGCTCGCGAAGAAGGTCGTTGCTCAAAAATGCCTCGGCGGAAACGCTCAGCCTCGAAGAGCAACTTTTCTAAGGCGTCGCCTGCCGCCGGGCAAGGGCCGATCCGGACCGACGCGCCGCGGCCGGCGGTGCGTGGGTCGTGGGCGAGATCGCGTCAGTTCGTCGTTGTTTCGTCGGCGACCGTGTTGCGCAACATCCCGATCCCTTCGATTTCGATGTCGACCACGTCGCCGGGACGCAGCCATTTCGGCGGGTCGAACGCGGCCGCGATCCCCGAGCACGTGCCCATCGCGATGACGTCGCCGGGTTCGAGTGTGATGCCCCGGCTGATATAGGCGATGCTGTCGGCGACGCTGAAGATCATGTTCTTGGTGTTGTTGGACTGCCGCGTCTCGCCATTGACCCGCGCCTCGATCTTCAGCCCGGACGCGCCCGGCGGCAATTCGTCGGCCGTCACGAAGATTGGACCGAAGCCGCCGGTCGAATCGAAGTTCTTGCCCATCGTCCACTGTATCGAATGCTTCTGATAGTCGCGCACCGACCCGTCGTTGAAGCACGCGTAGCCCGCGACGCCGCCCAGCGCCTGTGCCGGCGAGACATGTCGCATCGTCCGTCCGATCACGACGGCGAGTTCCGCTTCGTAGTCGAGGTTGTCCGACGCGGATGGCCGGATCATGGCCTCGCCGTGAGCGATCAGCGAGGTCGGCGCCCGCATGAACAGGATCGGATATTCCGGCGCTGGGTGCGTGGATTCGGCGACGTGATCGGTGTAGTTGAGGCCGAGGCAGAGAAATTTTCGCGAGGCCTCCACCGGGATCGCGCATGCGATGCCGCTGAGCGGGCCGACGGCCCGCGCCTTGCCCTCCCGTATGACGCCGCGCGCGAAGCTCATCGCCTCTTCACCACTCCGCACCAGATCGCCGACGTCACGCGGCGCGTCCGGGCGATCGCCCCAGACGTCCACCACCCGGTCCTTGTCCACGACGCCCAGCCGGGTGCCGCTATCGGCATGATAACGAACGAAACGCATGATGACTCCAGTCTATGTTGCAGCGGCGGACGATGGCCGGATCATTGTTCGAAATCGCAGCCGAGATCCCGCAGCGCCTTGTCGACCCAGGACCGGTCCGAAGGTTTGCCGGCGACGATGTCGGTGAGGGCGCGGCTCTCCAGTTCGATCTTCTGGACGACCGTGCCGTGCAAGCCGTCGGCAAGCTCACGCGGCACCGACATCACTCCATCGCCGTCACCTACGATCAGGTCGCCGAGCTCGTTCACCATGCCGTCGATCTCGATCGGACGCCGGCACGCCCGCTTGCTGCTGCGCCCGCTGCCGCGCGGGGTCGGGACCGCGGCGCC
>NZ_JBMDXE010000010.1:0-3000 GCF_048594845.1 Rhodopseudomonas sp.
CCGTCGCGTCCGACTGTTCGCGTGCGCTTCGGTGGAAGCGGAACGCCTGGTCGGGGCTTGATGCCACGCGGGACATCAGGACCACACGCCTTGGCCGTCCGCGGCAGCGTGGTCGTCAGCGCTTCGGTGTCGGCTCACGGGGCCTTTCGATGAAAGGGAGCCCGCCCTGCCTTCACGTCCCCGCCTGACGCTGCCGCGTCCATCGCCCCCCGCCCCGCGAACCGTGACGATCGCGTTTCGCCCCTCTCCCCGAGGCGGGTTAAGACGGACTATAGTCCTTTTAGGAATTTTGTCAAGACACGCATTCGCTGCCCGTCGAGGCGCTCGGCTCTTCACGACCGGCGGCGGATCCCGCCCCCCAACTCAGCGTGGACCTGCCACTGCGCCGTGACGGCCAGCCGTCATTTGGTCGGATCGCTCCGCATCGCCTTCACGAGGTCCCGCCATTTCTCCATATGCAGGTCGCGCGGGCCGGCCGATGCCTCGGTCGGCTCGCAGATCCAGCGCCACACTTTCCTGGCTTCATCCTTGAAATCCTGCCGACCGCAGAATTCATCGTCCGGCTCGTGCAGCCTGCTCCAGAGCTGGCGCAGATCAGACTGGTTGATCTCGGCCTTGCGGTCCCGTCCCCACGAGGATGGAAGGAAATTGGCAGCCGGAATCGAGCGCGGTCGCGGGTCGTTCAGGTGATACGTCTTGGCGTACATCCAATGCGTGCCGAAGCCGCCCCGCGCGCGGAACGCCAACGGAAGGCCGAGATAGTGATATCTGACCTTGGTGGCGTTCTTGTCTCGCTTGGCGAGAAGCGCCTCGAGCTCGGCGGTGAGACCGTAGGTCAATCCACCCGCCAGGCGCTCGCGTGAGCTGCCGACGGCCGACATCCCACGATCCTGACCGTAGTCGTAGGAGATCGCGGACGCCTCAGCTAGAACGATGTGGATCGGCCGGATCGCCTTGCCATCTTCCATGGTCGCGACCGCGCCTTGCAGCGCGTAGAGCGCGGACAGCAGTCCGAGATTCTCGACGGCGCCGCCGTCGGTCACGTAGTAGTCGCGTGGACAGTCATCCGGTTTGTCCGCCTTGATACTGATCCGCGCGCTTGGAAACACGGGCGGGAAATTGGCATTAAGGGCGGCGGCGACCGCCAGCGGCACCTTGCCGTCGCGCACCACCTGGTACGGAAACATCACGTCCACGATGGGCGCCGGTCCGCCCGGGAAGCGCTCGGTGTCACGCAGGTTGGTGAAGACGAGCCGGCCGCCGCTCATCAGCTTATAGACCCGTTCGTGCTCCTGGCAGCTCGGGTCGGCTGCCAGGCTCGGCGGCGGGTCCAGGGTGCTTCGGAGCAGTTGGGAGTCCTGGGAGGGATGGCTGACGATCGCCGTATTCAGGATCAGGCCCGGCCCTTGAAGCTCGCCGATCAACGCCCCTTTGAATAGCCGCCGGTTGAAGCTCTCTGCCAGCAAGACCGACAGCGACGTGTCGGAGAACACGCGCCACTCCGTCGCGCCATTGAGGACGTCCTCGATGAACGGTTTGGTCATGCGGTCGTTGAAGCAATCCCAATTACCGGAGGCGCTCGGCAAATTCTCATCGCAGCCACCCGGATCGTCGGTGCGCGCCTCCACCAGCGCCTTGGAGTTTGCTGCGAAATAGCTGAGCGCGACACCGCCGCCCGACACGCCACTGAGCAGCACGATGTCTTTGTCGACGCCGAGCTTGTGCAGGCCCCGTAGCACCGACGCGGTGTACAGCGCCGCCCGGGTGCCGCCACCCGAGGCGACGACGACGAGCGCCGGGCGCACCGGCTGGTTCGGCTGCTGAACCAAAAGCGACGCGAGGCTGACGGGAGCCGGAGCTGTCTGCTCTACCGACGTCCTGAGCACCGGCGCGATGCCGCCGGTTCCGATATTGTGATTGTAGATATAGTAGCCGAGAAACGCGCCGGTGATCAGCACCATCAGAATGTTCATGATCAGGAAGTAGTTTCCCGAGCGGCGTCCGATGTCGATGACATAGGACATTTCGTCGGGCGTCGTCGCGCGGCGGCTGAGGCGATCGAACAGCTCGCCGAAATAATAACTGTTGAAAGCAACCTCCGGCCCGCGACCGACCGCGTGCCCGGGCTTTGCTGCGGGGGGCTGCCAATAGCCCAATGCGATGAAGCGTCCGGTTTCGTGCAGTTGCACGAAGCGGTTCTCGGCACTGACGCCGATGCCGGCCGGGATCGGCGGATTACGCGGATAGGCGATCGTTATTTCGCTCGGCCCGGCGCCGAGGATCCGCAGCAGCCCAACGGCAAGCGCCCGGTTCATCCAATATTCCAGGAACCAGAACAGCAGGTAGATCATCACGATCAGGCCGAAGATCGTGCCGAACGGCAGCGCATCCAGGATGGTCGAGATGTAGTCGACCTGAAAGACGCGCATCAGGCCGAGGGCGATCACCAGCGTCGACACGATCAACGGCCCGCCGCGCAAACACCATCGGTCGAGATGGACGTTCATCTCGTCCCAGCGCGTGGACACGTTGCCCCACACCAGCATCAGATAGGACACGGCGAACGACAGGGCGACGGCGACGTAGAGCACCTCCGGCGGCACCACCAAGGCTGTCCAGGCCGGCAGCAGAAGCAGGTGCATCGGGTGATAGAACGGACCGTAGAAGAACGCATAGATCAGCCGCCGCCAGCTCAGCTTCGGTTCATCGCGGGGGTCGAAAAGTTCGGTGTCGGCCAGCCAGGAGCTGAAGGCCCTCGACTCCACCGCGAGATTGTTGGGATCGGCGGCGATGGGCGATTTATCGAAGGGGAACATCAGCCTGACGAGCGCCGGCGCCAGCAGCAGCACCGCGGCCATGCAGGGCGCCCAGAACGCGAATACGTGCCGGTATGGCAAGTCGTAGGCCTGGCGCGTTTGCGCGTCGGAAAGCAGGAACCACTGGATCGCGGCGACCATCACGATCGCACCGATCTGGAGAACGATAAGCTGCGAGGTCAAT
>NZ_JBMDXE010000100.1:0-7069 GCF_048594845.1 Rhodopseudomonas sp.
CGCCCTACACCGCGCGCCGCGCCACCACCTTCGAGACCTATCGGACCACCAAGCCGCAAGCGACCGACAAGGCACAACTGAGTAACGTCGGACCATGATCAGCTACGCACGCCAGAATCAGGACGAGTCCGGCGCCGAAACGCCCGCGTCCACCTCAGCGTCGGACGAGCACATCGCGCCGGCTCCCCGGGTGTCGGTGCAGGCCTTCTGCGAGTCGGTCGAGACCGCCGCGGCGGTGCAGGCCGCCGGCGAAGACCGGCGGCTCGCCAAGGCCCATCTGAAGATCCAGATGGGCGGCATGGCGGCGGCGATCGAAGCCTATCGGTCGGCGCCCACGCCGAACGTCATCATTCTGGAGACGGATCCGCGCAGCGACGTGCTGGCCGGGCTCGATCAGCTCGCCACGGTCTGCGACCCGGGCACCCGCGTCATCGTCATCGGCAAGGTCAACGACGTCACGCTGTATCGCGAACTCGTCCGCCGCGGCGTCAGCGACTACGCGATCGCCCCCGTGGCGCCGATCGACGTTGTGCGTTCGATTTGCAATCTGTTCTCCGCGCCCGAGGCCAAGGCGGTCGGCCGCATCATCGCGGTGGTCGGCGCCAAGGGCGGCGTCGGCGCCTCGACCATTGCGCACAACGTCGCCTGGGCGATCGCCCGCGATCTGGCGCTGGATTCCGTCGTCGCCGATCTCGATCTCGCCTTCGGCACCGCGGGCCTCGACTACAATCAGGATCCGCCGCAGGGCATCGCCGAGGCCGTGTTCGCGCCCGACCGGGTCGATACCGCCTTCGTGGACCGGCTGCTGTCGAAATGCACCGACCATCTCAGTCTGTTGGCGGCGCCGGCGACGCTGGAGCGGGTCTATGATTTCGGCAGCGAGGCCTTCGACTCGATCTTCGATACGCTGCGCTCGACGATGCCTTGCATCGTGCTCGATGTGCCGCATCAGTGGACGGGCTGGACCAAGCGCGCGCTGATCAACGCCGACGACATCCTGATCGTCGCGGCACCTGATCTCGCCAATCTGCGCAACACCAAGAACCTGTACGACCTGCTGCGCGCCGCACGCCCGAACGACAGACCGCCGCTGTACTGCCTCAACCAGGTCGGCGTGCCGAAGCGCCCCGAGATCAACGCCGGCGAGTTCGCCAAGGCGATCGAAAGCCAGCCGATCGTCACCATCCCGTTCGACCCGCAGATGTTCGGCGCGGCGTCCAATAACGGTCAGATGATCGCCGAGATCGCGGCGAGCCACAAGGTCACCGACATGTTCCTCCAGATCGCGCAGCGGCTGACGGGGCGCGGCGAAGCCAAGAAACCGAAGGGCGGCTTCCTGTCGCCGATCCTGGAGAAGCTGCGGGCGAAGTAACGCCCACTGGAGTGTTCTCGTGTTTGGTAAGCGTAGCAGTGCAGATCAGGAGGTGCGAGCGAAGCCGGTGAGCCTGGCTCCGGAACCGATTGCGCGCGCGGAAGCGCCCCCGGTTTCGTCGCCGCCGCTCGCCCCAGCGCGTAGCGCCCCTCCGGTCGAAACCCGACGCTCCGACACCTACTACCAGGTCAAGGCGACGATTTTCGGCGCACTGATCGAGGCGATCGATCTGGCGCAGCTTGCCAAGCTCGATGGCGAATCGGCGCGCGAGGAAATCCGCGACATCGTCAACGAAATCATCGCGATCAAGAACATCGTGATGTCGATCGCCGAGCAGGAGGAACTGCTCGACGACATCTGCAACGACGTGCTGGGCTATGGCCCGCTCGAGCCGCTGCTGTCGCGCGACGACATCTCCGACATCATGGTGAACGGCGCCGGGACGGTCTACATCGAAGTCGCGGGCCGCATCCAGCGCACCGGCATCCGCTTCCGCGACAATCAGCAGCTGCTCAACATCTGTCAGCGCATCGTCAGCCAGGTCGGACGGCGTGTCGACGAATCCTCGCCGATCTGCGACGCTCGCCTCGCCGACGGCTCTCGCGTCAACGCCATCGTGCCACCGCTGGCGATCGACGGCCCCGCCCTCACCATCCGCAAATTCAAGAAGGACAAGCTGACGCTCGATCAGCTCGTCAAATTCGGCGCGATCACGCCCGAAGGCGCGGAGATCCTGCAGATCATCGGCCGCAGTCGCTGCAACGTGTTGATCTCGGGCGGCACTGGCTCCGGCAAAACCACGCTGCTGAACTGCCTGACCAACTACATCGACGACGACGAACGCATCATCACCTGCGAGGACGCGGCCGAATTGCAGCTGCAGCAGCCGCACGTGGTCCGCCTTGAAACCCGCCCGCCGAACATCGAGGGTGAAGGCCAGGTGACGATGCGCGAGCTGGTGCGCAACTGTCTGCGTATGCGTCCCGAGCGGATCATCGTCGGCGAAGTCCGCGGACCGGAGGCGTTCGACCTGCTGCAGGCCATGAACACCGGCCACGACGGCTCGATGGGCACGCTACACGCCAACAATCCGCGCGAGGCGCTGTCGCGCTGTGAGTCGATGATCACGATGGGCGGTTTCTCGCTGCCGTCGCGCACCATCCGCGAGATGATCTGCGCCTCGATCGATGTCATCATCCAGGCCGCGCGCCTGCGCGACGGCTCGCGCCGTATCACGCACATCACCGAGGTGATGGGCATGGAGGGCGACACGATCATCACCCAGGACCTGTTCGTCTACGATCTGATCGGGGAGGACGCGAACGGCCACATCATCGGCCGTCATCGCTCCACCGGGATCGGGCGGCCGAAGTTCTGGGAACGCGCGCGTTACTACGGCGAGGAAAAGCGGCTGGCTGCGGCGCTCGACGCTGCCGAAGTCGCCAGCAACGTCTGACAGGAAGCGGCCCGATGCCAATGCAAACGCTCGCCCTGTTCTTCTTCGCAGCGCTCGCGGTCGGCGGGCTCGCGTGGGTCTTTCTGTATCCACTGTTGTCCGGCGAGAAGCAGGCCGAAAAGCGCCGCTCCTCCATCGCGCGCACGACTCCGGCGGTGCGGCAGGTCGACAAGACGCAGCGTTCGCGGCGCGAGCAGATCGAAGGATCGCTACGCGAGATCGAAGCCCGCAACCAGAAGCAGAAGAACGTCGCGCTGAGCACCCGGCTGACCCAGGCCGGCGTCGACTGGACTCCGAAGAAGTTCATCACGGTCTCGGTCGGCCTCGGCGCGACCATGTTCGCGCTGGTGATGCTGTTCGATGGCGGCCTGCTCGCCGCCTCCGCGCTCGCCTTCGCCGGCGGCTTCGGCCTGCCGCGCTGGACGCTCGGTTTCCTCAAGAGGCGTCGCGAAAAGAAGTTTCTCACCGCCCTGCCCGACGCCGTCGACGTCATCGTGCGCGGCATCAAGGCCGGGCTGCCGCTGTTCGAGTCCATCAAGGTTGTGGCGGCGGACGCGCCGGAGCCGCTGAAGAGCGAGTTCAACGCGATCATCGAAACCCAGGCGATCGGCATGCCGCTCGGCGACGCCTGCGCCCGCTTGTACGATCGCATGCCGCTGCCGGAAGCGAACTTCTTCGGCATCGTGATCTCGATCCAGCAGAAATCCGGCGGCAATCTCTCCGAAGCGCTCGGCAACCTGTCGAAGGTGCTGCGCGACCGAAAGCGGATGGCCGAAAAGATCCAGGCGATGTCGATGGAAGCGAAAGCTTCCGCGGCGATTATCGGCTCGCTGCCGCCGATCGTGATGTTCCTGGTCTATCTGTCGACGCCCGACTACATCTCGCTGCTGTGGACGCATCCGACAGGCCGTCTGATGCTGGCCGGCTGCGTCGTGTGGATGACCGCGGGCATCCTGGTGATGAAGAAGATGATCAATTTCGACTTCTGACGAGGTGACCCATGATCGATCTTCTCGTTGAGAAGTTTCACGACCGGCATTTCATGACGATGCTGCTGGCCGCGATTGCGGCCAGCGCCACGGTCTACACGTTGGTGATGCCGCTGTTCGCCGGCGAAACGCTGACCAAGCGCATGAAGGCGGTGGGCAGCGAGCGCGAACGGATCCGTCAGCGCGAGCGTGACCGCCTGGCAAACGCAGAGCGCGTCTCGCTCCGCCAGGCGCCCAAGCAGTTCGTCGCTAAGGTCGTCGAGGATCTGAACCTCGGCAAATGGGTGGCGCAAGAGACCGCGCGCGACAAGCTGGTAATGGCCGGCTATCGGGGTCAGGCGCCCTACGTCACCTTCCTGTTCTTCCGCATGGTGATGCCCATCGCCAGCGGTGTCGCCGCCGCGATCTATATTTTCCTGCTGACGAATCTCGACCAGTCGACGCCCGTCAAACTGGGCATCTGCCTAGGCGCGGTGTTTCTCGGCATGCAGGCCCCGATGCTGTTCATCAAGAACGCGATCTCGAAGCGCCAGCTCTCGATCCGGCGCGCCTTTCCAGACGCGCTCGACCTGCTGCTGATCTGCATCGAGTCCGGCATGTCGATCGAGGCGGCGTTCCGCAAGGTCTCGATCGAAATCGGAACGCAATCGGTGCCGCTCGCCGAGGAGTTCACGCTGACCACGGCCGAACTGTCCTATTTGCCCGATCGCAAACAGGCCTATGAAAATCTCGCGGCGCGCACCGGTCTCGAGGGCGTCAAGTCGGTCTGTCTGGCGCTGCAGCAGGCGGAACGTTACGGCACGCCGCTCAGTCAAAGCCTACGGGTGATGGCCCAGGAAAACCGCGACATGCGCATGAACGAGGCCGAGAAGAAGGCCGCAGCGCTGCCGCCGAAGCTGACGGTGCCGATGATCCTGTTCTTCCTGCCGGTGCTGTTCGTGGTGATCCTCGGCCCGACCGGCATCAAGGTCGCAGCGATGCAGTAAGAGGAGCGGCGGACCTCGACCGCAAACCGTTCGAACCTTGATCACACGGAAAGACTGAATCATGCCCGGCCTTGCGCCGGGCATTCGCGTTTAAGTCCGACGTAACAAAGAAAATGAGGTGCCCGAGAGCAGCCCGGCTACACTAGCGGTGATCGCAAACTAAGCGACTGGAAGTGATCTCGTCTCGCGCACGCCGGCACCCAACAGCAGACTCTTAGCCGCGGCGAGATCGCACGATCCGTCCCTATTCGCCGGAGGCGAGCACGCCGCCCCGTCGCGGATCGGCCTTGCCGTCAAGCATCTGCTTCAGATAGGCCACGTTCGCCGCGGCCTCCTCGGCCGGCAGGTCGGCGCGCACGATATTCTCAGCCTCGGCGTAGCGCCCCTGCAGACCGATCACCAGCGCCAGGTTCTGCCGGACCCGTGGATCGGCGCGGCCGCTGGCAGAGGCCTGCCGAAGCGTGTCTTCGGCTTTGGGCAGATCCTTGGTGAGTACGTAGGACATGCCCAGGTTGGACAGCACTGACGGCTCGTTGGGTGCGAGCCGCAGCGCGCTCGCGTAGTAGCGGCGCGCTTCCTCGCTCCGCCCCATCTGGTCGAGCACGGTGCCCTGCACCGACAAGATCCGCCAATCCGGATTGTCCGGGCTGTGCGCGTTGGAGAGTGCATCGAACGCCGCGCTGAAATTGCCGTTGTCGGCCAGCGCACGGCCGTAGGCCGCGAGCACTGTCTTGTTGCCGGGATTGGCGAGCGTTGCCCGCTCCAGCATCGCCACCGCCTGTGCGCGCTGACCGATCGCGCGCAACGCCTGGCCATAGGCCACCGCGGCTCCAGGATCCTTCGGATTGGACCGATAACGTTCGCCGGCGATTTCGGCCGTGCGGCTCGGATCTGCCGGAGACTCGGCGCGCGAATTGAGAGCGCCGGTGATGCCCGACATGGCAGTGGTCTGACAGCCGGCGAGAGCCGTCGCCAGGACCGTGGTCAAGGCCGCGGACGCGAGAAACCGGGCAAGACAAGAGAGCTGATGCATGGCAACTTACTCACGACCGACCTGAATGATCGAAGTTCAAGCCAGCAATAGACCGTTAACCCTAATGTCGGGTTAATCCACGCCTTCTCTGCCCTTACGAAAGACCGCGCATGTCCTCGCTGTTCGCCACCGCTCCGGAACCCACCGCAATTCCGATCTCTTTCGTCACCAGGTCCGGATGGGACGAATTGTGTGCCGCACTGCCGCCAGCCGCGCAGCGCTTCGCCCGCGCGCATGGCTACACGGGCAAGGCGGGACAATTTCTCGCCTTGCCGACGCCGGAGGGCGATATCGGCCACGCGCTGTTCGGGCTCGACGAGGCGGATGCGCGCGCCAACGATCCGTTCCGCGTTGGGCAGTTGCCTGCGCTGCTGCCGGCCGGGACCTATCGCTTCGCCAACGCGCCACACGATGCCCGCCTTGCGGCGCTCGCCTTCGCGCACGGCGCGTACAAATTCGGCCGCTATCGCAAGGCAGAGCCGCCGGCCGGGAAGCTCGTGCCGCCCCAGGGCGTCGACGTCGCGGCGATCGAACGCATCGTGACGGCCGCGACGCTGGCGCGCGACCTGATTAACACGCCGTCGAACGACATGGGCCCGGCCGAACTGGCTGAGGCTGCGCAGGTTCTGGCGCAGCGTTTCGGCGCCGCGTTCAGTTGCATCGTCGGCGACGATCTGGTGGCCCAGAATTTTCCGCTGATCCATGCAGTCGGCATGGCAGCGACGCGCGCGCCGCGGCTGATCGACTTCACCTGGGGCGATCCGGCGCATCCGAAGGTGACACTGGTCGGCAAGGGAGTGTGTTTCGACACCGGCGGACTCGACCTGAAGCCATCGAGCGCGATGCTGATCATGAAGAAGGACATGGGCGGCGCCGCGAACGTGCTGGCGCTGGCGTCGATGATCATGGACGCGAAGCTCAAGGTGCGGCTGCGCGTGCTGATCCCGGCGGTCGAAAACTCTGTCGCCGGCAACGCGATGCGGCCGCTCGATATCTTTCCGTCGCGCAAGGGGCCGACGGTCGAGATCGGGAACACCGACGCCGAGGGCCGCCTCGTGCTGGCCGATGCCCTGGCGCTCGCCGACGAGGAAGCGCCCGACCTGCTGATCGACCTCGGCACGCTGACCGGCGCCGCGCGCGTCGCGCTCGGGCCGGACCTGCCGCCCTACTACACCAACGACGAAGCGCTGGCGCTCGATGTGGCGCGCTACGCCAAGGCCGAAAACGACCCGC
>NZ_JBMDXE010000101.1:0-9110 GCF_048594845.1 Rhodopseudomonas sp.
AGGCCAAGGGCAGTGTCGTGGTCACCCAGAAGGATCAGGTCGTGACCGGCGACACCGCGGTGTTCGACACCAAGACCAATCTGGTAACCATGCTGGGCAATGTCGTGCTGACACAGGGCAAGAACGTGGTGCGCGGCGACCGGCTGCTGGTCGACATGAGCACCGGCGTGTCCCGGGTCGAATCCAACAGCGGCCGGGTGCAGGGCCTGTTTCAATCCTCCGGCAGCGGTACTGGCGGTCCGCTTGGCCTCGGGGCACCCGCCGCCGGACAGAAGAAGTGACGACGCGCCCGCTCTCGACCGCGAAGCGGCGCGACCCAATGGCTGATCGGTAGCAGGATGGTTGACCTTCTGAGCATGTTCCGGCGGCGCGACCCGAAGCGCTCGGGGGCGCCCCGTCCGCGTCCGGGCATCACCGCTCTGCAGGAAGAGATCGGCGATCTGCTGGGCACACCGTCGCGCGAGGCGAATGTCGCCCGTGCCGCTGTCCACGAAGCGCCGCTGGCTCCCACACCGGCGCCGCCGCGGCCGCGGCGCCAAGCCGCAGCTCCGACCCAGCAACGCGCGCCGCACGCCGGATACCTGGCGGTCCATCGGATCGAGAAGAGCTTCGGCACGCGCAAGATCGTGCGCGGCGTCAGCATCTATGTCCGCCGCGGCGAAGCGGTCGGCCTGCTCGGCCCCAACGGCGCCGGCAAGACCACCGTGTTCTACATGATCACCGGCCTGATCAAGGCGGACCGCGGCGCCATCGAACTCGACGGTCACGACGTCACCAAGCTGCCGATGTATCAGCGCGCCCGCCTCGGCATTGGCTATTTGCCGCAGGAAGCGTCGATCTTCCGTGGCCTCAATGTCGAGCAGAACATTATGGCGGTGCTCGAGGCGGTGGAGCCCGACAAGCGCAAGCGCGAAGCCGAGCTCAATAATTTGCTGCAGGAGTTCAACATCGAGCGGCTGCGCAAGTCGCCGTCGATCGCGCTGTCGGGCGGTGAGCGCCGCCGCGTCGAAATCGCGCGGGCGCTGGCGAGCCGACCGAACTACATGCTGCTCGACGAACCGTTCGCCGGCATCGACCCGATCGCGGTCGGCGACATTCAGGACCTGGTGCGACACCTCACCAATCGAGGTATCGGCGTACTAATTACCGACCATAACGTCCGCGAAACCCTCGGTCTCACCGACCGCGCCTATATCGTTTATGCGGGTGAAATCCTGACTGAAGGGACGCCGGAAGAGATCGTCAATAACCCGGACGTCCGCCGTCTTTACCTTGGCGAGGAATTCCGCCTGTAATCGGTTGCAGTTCGCGTGCCGACACGGCATGCTCAGCTGCCTTGCTCCTCCCGCCTCGATGCCGGCTGAGCCGCCTACTCCAAATTTCCAATTCGTCAAGGCGTGTACATCAGCCGCGGAAAGGCGTAAGCAAGAAACGGACCAACTTGGATCGTTCTTGCCGCCATGGCACTAACTCAACGCCTCGAGTTCCGACAGTCGCAGTCGCTGGTGATGACGCCGCAGTTGATGCAGGCGATCAAGCTGCTGCAACTGTCCAATTTGGATCTCGCGACGTTTGTCGAAGACGAACTCGAAAAGAACCCGCTGCTCGATCGCGCGACCGACACGCCGGAGGCGCCGGTCGCTGGCGAACCGGCGATGGAGCGCGGCGAAGCCGGCGGAGACGACTTCGGCGGCGGTGATAGCGGCGGCGAAGGCGGCGAGTTCACCGCGACCGACTCGTTCGAGCCCGGCACCGAAGAGTGGATGCACCGCGACCTCGGTAGCCGCAGCGACATCGAGCAAACGCTCGATACCGGGATGGAGAACGTTTTCCCCGAAGAGCCGGCCGAAGCCGCAGCCCGCGCCGCGCAGGACGCCGCGCCGGCCTCCTACACCGAATGGGGCGGCGGTTCGTCCAGCGACGAGGGCTACAATCTCGAAGCCTTCGTGGCCGCCGAGACCTCGCTGGCGGATCATCTCGCCGAGCAGCTCGCGGTGGCGCTGACCGGCCCGTCGCAGCGCATGATCGGCCAGTACCTGATCGACCTCGTCGACGAAGCCGGCTACCTGCCCGCCGATCTCGGGGATGCGGCCGAACGTCTCGGCACCACCCAGGCCGAGGTCGAAGCCGTAGTCGGCGTGTTGCAAACCTTCGATCCGCCAGGCATCTGCGCGCGCTCGCTGGCCGAGTGTCTCGCCATCCAGCTGCGCGAACTCGATCGTTTCGACCCGGCCATGCAGGCGTTGATCGAGCACCTCGACCTACTCGCCAAGCGCGACGTCGCCAGCCTGCGCAAGATCTGCGGCGTCGACGACGAAGACCTCGCCGACATGATCGGCGAAATCCGCCATCTCGATCCGAAGCCCGGCCTGAAGTTCGGCTCGTCGCGGGTACAGACCGTAGTGCCCGACGTGTTCGTCCGTCCCGGCCCCGACGGCGGCTGGCTGGTCGAACTCAACAGCGACACGCTGCCCAAAGTTCTCGTCAACCAGTCGTACTACTCGGAGCTGTCGAAGACGATCCGCAAGGACGGCGACAAGTCGTACTTCTCCGACTGCCTGCAGAACGCGACCTGGCTGGTACGCGCACTGGATCAGCGCGCCCGCACCATCCTCAAGGTTGCGACCGAAATCGTCCGCCAGCAGGACGGTTTCTTCACCCACGGCGTCGCACATCTTCGGCCGCTCAATCTGAAGGCCGTTGCGGATGCGATCCAGATGCACGAATCGACCGTGTCACGCGTGACCGCCAATAAGTACATGGCGACCAACCGCGGCACCTTTGAACTAAAGTATTTCTTTACCGCGTCGATCGCATCCGCGGACGGCGGCGAGGCGCACTCGGCCGTGGCTGTGCGCCATCACATCCGGCAATTGATCGACGGCGAAGATCCGTCGGCGATTCTTTCCGACGACACCATCGTCGAGAAGCTGCGCGAGGCCGGCATCGATATTGCGCGCCGCACTGTGGCCAAATATCGCGAGGCCATGCGCATTCCCTCCTCCGTGCAACGACGCCGCGACAAGCAAAGCGTGCTCGGTGCGGCTCTGACGGCGGCGGATCGCTCCCGCGACACCGCCCCGGCTTGATTACGCCGCTGCTCGGACTACTGTCAGTACCCCAAAGACAAACGAGGCATTCCATGACCATTCGGGTCTCCGGCAAAAGCATCAGCGTCGGCGAAGCCCTGCGCGGCCGCGTCAGCGAACGTACCGAGGAGGTGCTGCGCAAATATTTCGACGGCAACTACTCGGGCCACATCACGCTGAGCAAAGACGGCTTCGGATTCCGCACCGACTGCGCGCTGCATCTGGATTCGGGTATCACGCTCGAGGCGGAGTCGAACGCCGCCGACGCCTATGCGAGCGCCGACCAGGCGCTGCTGCAGATCGAGAAGCGTCTGCGCCGCTACAAGAGCCGGCTGAAGGATCGCTCCGCCCGCAAGGCCCACGCCGAAGCCACCGCGCTCGCCGAACTGGCGATCGCGCCCGTCGATGTGCCGAGCTACGTGATCGAAGCGCCCGGCGACGAGGAACACCACGAGGACGCCTACAACCCGGTGATCATCGCCGAGGCCACCACCGCGATGAAGCGGCTGTCGGTCAGCGAAGCCGTGGTCGAACTCGACCTGACCGGCGCGCCGGTGCTGGTGTTCCTGCATGGCGGCTCCGGCCGCGTGAACATCATCTATCGCCGCGCTGACGGAAATATCGGCTGGATCGATCCGCCGACGGTGAACACCGCCGCCTGACGGCAGGGAGCGGCGTGGCCGTCCCGCCTTGCGTGCGAGACGGCCATTGACGCCCGGCGGCGGCTCTGCCTATGGTCCGCCGCCTTCCGCGCCGGAGCCGGAACGGCCGGAGTTTGCCACCGCCGGCAGGGATGATAGATTAGCTAGGCCGATGAATTCAGGGAGTTTTCCGCCGGCCGCAAATGGTCGGTTGATGCACCGAGATCGAGCTTGACGCAGCCTGCCTCTGTTCTATTTCACAACGACAGCACACCACATCCTCGGAACGCCGCATGACGATTACCGATCTGGTCGCGCCCGAGGCGGTTATCCCGGCGTTAAAAGTCATCAGTAAGAAGCAGGCGCTGCAGGAACTCGCGGCGCGCGCGGCGGAACTCACCGCGCAGAACGAACGTGCCATTTTCGAGGTTCTGCTGCAGCGCGAGAAGCTCGGAACCACCGCGGTCGGTTATGGCGTGGCAATTCCGCACGGCAAGCTGCCGAAGCTCGACAAGCTGTTCGGCCTGTTCGCGCGGCTCGAGCGCCCGATCGATTTCGAAGCGATGGACGGTCAGCCGGTCGATCTGATCTTCCTGCTGCTCGCCCCGGAAGGCGCCGGCGCCGATCACCTCAAGGCGCTGGCACGGATCGCCCGTCTGCTGCGCGATCAGGACGTCGCCAAGAAGCTGCGCGCCTCGCGCGACGCCCAAGCGATCTACTCGGTGCTGGCGCTGCCGCCCGCAACCGCCGCTTAGTAGTATCTGAACAAATCAGTCAGCTCTCGGGGAGCGTCTGCGCTGCTCGGGCAAACCTGCAATTAAAAGCACGCGCCTACGGTCCACCGCCACACAAACAAAACGGCAGGGATGGAACACAGATGCGGGTCACGGTTTCGCGCGCGATTATTCTGTTCGGACTTCTGATCGCCGTCGGGCTGTCATCCGTCTTCGCCACAAGCCTCTATGGGCTGTCGGAGCTCAAGGTCGGCGGGCCGCTCTACAATCAGCTCAAGCAGGGCTACGATCTGATCGCGGACATCCTGCCGCCGCCGGAATACATCATCGAGCCCTACCTCGAGGCCACTCTCGCATTGCGTCAGCCGGAGACGTTGAGCCGCCGCCGCGAACGGCTGGTCCAGCTCAAGAAGGACTATGACGAGCGCCACGTTTTCTGGGAGAAGTCCGACCTCGACCGATCGCTGAAGATCCGGCTGGTCACGGACTCAGATCGTGAGGCGGCCCTGTTCTGGACCATCCTCGACCAGCGCCTGCTGCCGGCGATCGCAGCCGGCAATGCCGCCGCTGCCGAACAGGCCTATGCGGACCTCAGCGAAGCCTACGCCAAACATCGCGTCATCATCGACGACATCGTCAGGCAGGCCAACAACGCGAACACCTTGACCGAGGCCGCCGCCGCCGCACGGGTCAGCACATTGACTGAACTGCTGTGGGGCGTGTCGTTGCTGGTGTTCGCCTGTATCGCGCTCGGCATCGGCGGCGTCGCGCTCGGCGTGGTGCGCCCGATCACGCGGATGACCGGCGTGATGGAGCGGCTGGCGCACGGAGATCACGCCGTCGCCGTCCCGGCGGTGGGGCGGAAGGACGAGATCGGAGCGATGGCCCGCGCGGTCGAGGTGTTCAAGCAAAACGCCCAGAGGGTGCTGGCAATGGAAGCCGAGCAGGAGCGATCGAAAGCTCTTGCCGAAGCCGAGCGGCAAGCGGGGATGCGGCGCGTCGCCGACGATTTCGACCGCGCTGTCGGGCAGATCGTTGGCCGAGTCACGGTCGCATCGCGCGAGATGGAGCAGGCTGCGAGCCGCATGGCCGACACCGCCGAAACCACCCAACAACTCACTGCGACTGTCGCCGCGGCGTCCCAGCAATCCTCCAGCAACACGCAATCCGCCTCCGCCGCGTCGGAGGAGATGGCGTCGTCGGTGGCGGAGATCGGCCGGCAGGTCCGCGATTCGCTGAGGATCGCTCAGCAGGCCGTCGAGCAGGCCGACCATACCAACGCCCAGATCGCCGACCTGTCACAGTCGGCAGATCGGATCGGTGAGGTGATCAAGCTGATCAACGCGGTGGCCGAGCAGACCAACCTGCTGGCGCTCAACGCCACGATCGAAGCGGCGCGCGCCGGCGATGCAGGTCGGGGGTTTGCGGTGGTGGCCTCCGAGGTGAAGGCGCTGGCGTCGCAGACCGCGAAGGCGACCGAAGAGATCGCCTCCCAGATTAATCAGATGCAGCAGGCGACCCAGCATTCGGTGGCCGCCATTCAGGGCATCGGCGGCACGATCCGGCAGATTTCCAGCATCTCGAATGCGATCGCCGCCTCGGTCGAGGAGCAGAGCGTCGCGACCGGGGAGATCGCCCGGAGCGTGCAGGGAGCGGCGGAGGGGGCCGCCGAGGTGTCGGGGAATGTTCTGAAGGTGAGCGAAGGAGCAAGCGAGACCGGCGCAGCGTCCGGTCAGCTGCACGGTTTGGCGCGCGCTCTATCGAACGAAAGCCAGCAGCTTCAGCAGGAAGTCGACACGTTCCTGGCGGCCGTCCGCGCCGCCTAGCAGTCAAAATGCTGATACGCGATTGCGGGAGCCGTCGCCGGCACCCGC
This sequence comes from Rhodopseudomonas sp., assembly GCF_048594845.1. Taxonomy (GTDB): domain Bacteria; phylum Pseudomonadota; class Alphaproteobacteria; order Rhizobiales; family Xanthobacteraceae; genus Rhodopseudomonas. The sequence continues at coordinate 6,339 of NZ_JBMDXE010000101.1, forward strand.
GTCGCAAACATCTAAATCACGAAGATCAGTGGACGCTGACCGCCTGGAGCTCCTGGCTCCACGCATTGGCGACCGCGGCTTCGCGGCTGTCCGTTAGCATGATCGGCGTGCCGTCGGCTGAATGCAGCGCGAACAGCTTGAGGCCGGGCGCGATCTGCGGCGCTTGAGGAAACAGGCCGGGTACATCCTCGGAGCGGATCTGCTTCACATAGGCGATGTGACCCTCGCCCAGATGCGCCAGCGCTTCCGGTGTGACGCTGACATTGTCGTGCGGTGCTGAACCCAATTCGGCTGTAGCAAAGTCAGTCATGGTCTCGACTCCTGTATGAGACTAAGCGGTCGAGTCCGCTACTCGTTCCATTATTCGTGTTCGGTGATGGCGATTGTCTTAATCACCCGTTCCGGCTCAGGCCGGACCAGATCAATGGACAACAACCCGTTCTTCAGATCCGCACCCAGCACTTGCATCCCGTCCGCCAGCACGAAGGTGCGCTGGAAGTGACGCGCGGCGATACCGCGATGGATGTATTGCCGGGCTTTGTCATCCTGCTGGCGCCCTCTGATGACGAGTTGATTTTCCTCAATCGTCACATCGAGTTGTTCGCGGGTAAAACCCGCGACCGCGAGCGTGATCCGGAGCTTTTCAGGATCGCCGTTGGCGCGTTCGCAGCGCTCGATGTTGTAGGGCGGGTAGCCGTCGGCACCCTTGACGACGCGGTCGAGCGCACGCTCGATCTCGTCGAATCCCAGCAGGAAGGGGCTGGATAACGTAGGAACACGAGACATCCAAAGTCCTCTCGAAGCGACTTTGATTGGGGCCCTTGCGGCACCCCGGTGACCGTCCAGCACGACGCCGGCCGGTCCAAACCAATATGGGCAGTGCAAGATACGGGTTCAAGCACCCCAAAACAACGAATTTATGCAGTACCTTCAAGGCCCTGCGGCAATCCGCCGGCCGTCGGCCGAGAACCGGTGCAGGTGTTGAGGCAAACCTGTGGCAACGTTCCTGCTGCCAATCGGTGGCGCCTCCTGCCCGGGAATCCGCACGATGATCTCGTCGGGCGGCAGCTCCCCCGGCTTGCGGCTGATCGCTGTGAGGTCGCCCTGGTGGCCGCGGGTGCCGTACACGAAGGTCTCCGGCCCGACCCGCTCGATCGCCTCGACGGTGAGCTCCAGCGTCAGCGCGCCGGGACCGGCTGGCTCCGCCGTGATCACCAGGTCCTCCGGCCGGACACCGAGGATGCCGCCTTCGGCCGCACCGCCGAACTGGGTCTGCATCGCTTCGGCATCGAGCGGGATCAGGTTCATCGGTGGGGCGCCGATGAAGGACGCCACGAAGGTGGTGGCCGGCCTGGCGTAGATGTCCAGCGGCGACCCGATCTGCTCGATCACGCCGCCATTCATCACCACCAGGATATCGGCCAACGTCATCGCCTCGAGCTGATCGTGGGTGACGTAGATCGCGGTCGTCGCGAGCCGGCGCTGCAGCTTGCGGATCTCGACCCGCATCGCGACGCGCAGCTTGGCGTCGAGATTGGACAGCGGCTCGTCAAACAGAAACACCTTGGGCTGGCGCACGATGGCGCGCCCCATCGCAACGCGCTGGCGCTGGCCGCCGGAGAGCTGCCGCGGCTTGCGCTCCAGCATCGCGCCGAGCTCGAGGATGCGGGCCGCTTCCTGCACGCGCGCATCGATCTCGGGCTTCGCCATGCCGCGATTGCGCAGGCCGTAGGCCATGTTGTTGTACACGCTCATATGCGGATAGAGCGCGTAGTTCTGGAACACCATGGCGATGTCGCGGTCGGCCGGCTCGCCCCGGTTGACGACGCGGCCGCCGATCTCGATCTCGCCCGAACTGATCGTCTCCAGCCCCGCGACCATGCGCAGCAGCGTGGACTTGCCGCAGCCGGAGGGGCCGACCAGCACGCAGAACTGGCCGTCGCCGACGGCGAAGTCGACGCCCTTGATGGCCTCGAAGCCGCCCGGATAGGTCTTGCGGACATTGCGGAGAACGACATCGGCCACGCTTACTTCTCCGTCTCGACCAGACCGCGCACGAACAGTTTCTGCATCAGCACCACCACGGCGACCGGCGGCAGCATCGCCAGCACCGCGGTCGCCATCACGATCGGCCATTCGGTCAATGCATCGGAGGTCACGATCATCTTGCGGATGCCGATCTGGATGGTCTGCATGTCGTCGCGCGTGGTGATCAGCAGCGGCCAGAGATATTGATTCCAGCCGAGGATGAACAGGATCACGAACAGCGCCGCCATGTTGGTGCGCGACAGCGGCAATAGCGTATCCCAGAAGAACCGGAACGGCCCGGCACCGTCGATCCGCGATGCTTCCAGCAATTCGTCCGGCACCGTCATGAAGAACTGCCGGAACAGCAGCGTCGCGGTGGCCGACGCGATCAGCGGCAGCGCCAGGCCCGCATAGCTGTCGAGCAGATGCAGATCGGCGACGATCGTGTAGGTCGGATAGATGCGGACCTCGACCGGCAGCATCAGAGTGATGAAGATGATCCAGAAGATCGTCATCCGGAACGGGAAGCGGAAATACACGATCGCATAGGCCGAGATCAGGGAGATCGCGATCTTGCCAAGCGCGATGATCATCGCCATCACGAACGAGTTGAACAGCATGGTGCCGACCGGCTCGCGGGTGGTCCCCGAGGTGCCGACGAACAGCGTCTTGTAATAGGTCTCCAGGAAATGCCCGCCCGGCCACAGCGACATCTGGCCGTTGGCGATGGTGGCGTTGTCCTGG
>NZ_JBMDXE010000102.1:0-6679 GCF_048594845.1 Rhodopseudomonas sp.
AAGCCGTCGGCAAGCTCCCGCGGCACCGAAACCACTCCAGCGCCGTCACCTACGATCAGGTCCCCGGGATCTAACACCAGGCCGTCGAGCGCGAGCGGACGGCCGATCGCGCCCGGGCCGCTGCGCAGCGCCCCGCGATGGCTGACGCCCGCGGCGAACACCGGAAAGCTCGATTTCCGGATGGAATCGGAATCGCGGATCGCGCCGTTGACGACGAGGCCGGCGATGCCGCGCATCCGCGCGTAGGACGACATGATCTCGCCGACGAGCGAATTGGTGAGATCGCCGCCGGCGTCGACCACGATCACGTCGCCGGGCAGCGCCATGTCGAGCGCCTTGTGGATCAGAAGATTGTCGCCGGGCCTGGTCTTGACCGTGAAGGCCGGCCCGACCAGATGCCCGCCGTCGTGCATCGGCCGGATTCGCGCGCCCGCCGCGGTCATGCGCGACATGCAGTCGCTGATCGTGGCTGTGGGCACGCCGCGATATTTGGCGACGATATCGGGCGCGACCCGATGCTGGATCTGCCGAACGCTGAATCCGATCAATGGCCTGCTCCCGCTGGTTGCGGCGCGTCGAGATGTGCCGACAGCCGGCTGAAGACGCGGCGGGCGTTGCCTTCGTAGATCTTGGCGCGATCGGCGTCCGACAGGTCCAGTTGATCGACATAGCGCTTGGTGTCGTCGAAGTGATGTCCGGTCGCGGGATCGATGCCGGGTACGGCGCCGATCATCTCGGACGCGAACAGGATGTTGTCCACCGGGATCACCTTGGCCAACAGTTCCTGGCCGGGCAGATGATAGACGCAGGTATCGAAGAAGATGTTGCGCATGATGCCGTCCTTCAATTCCGGCAGGCGCTGCGCCAGCGCGAGCCCGCGGAAACGGCCCCAGTGGAACGGCACAGCGCCGCCGCCGTGCGGAATGATCATCTTCAGCGTCGGAAAATCCTTGAACACGTCCGACAGCATCAGCTGCATGAATGCCGTGGTGTCGCCGTTGAGATAGTGCGAGCCAGTGGTGTGAAACGCCGGATTGCACGCCAGGCTGACATGAATCATCGCCGGCACGTCCAGTTCGACCAGCTTCTCGTAGATCGGATACCAGTAGCGATCCGACAGCGGCGGATCGGTCCAGTAGCCGCCCGACGGATCGGGATTGAGGTTGCAGCCGACGAAGCCGTAGTCGCGGACGCAACGCTCAAGCTCGGGGATGCAATTGGCCGGCGACACGCCCGGCGACTGCGGCAGCATGCAGACGCCGATGAACTTGCCGGGAAACAGCGTCTGTACGCGATAGATCAGTGTGTTGCAGGCGTCCGCCCAGGCCTCGCTGGTCGAGGCCTCGCCGAGATGGTGTCCCATGCCGGCGGCACGCGGCGAAAAGATCGTCGCGTCGGTGCCACGCTCGCGCTGCGCCTTAAGCTGACCATTCACGATGCTGTCGCGAATTTCGTGGTCAGTGATCGAAGGCCGCGGCGGGGCGGTGCGGCCCTCCGCCGCCGCCTCAACTTGTTGTTGCCGCCACAACTCGTGTTGCTTCGGGGCGGTGGTGTAGTGGCCGTGACAGTCGATGATCATCGTGTCCCTTTCCATTGTCGCATTACCGTTCGACAGCGCGTTATTCGCCGCTGATGACATCGCCGACATTCGTCCACGCGCCGTTGCGGAATTGCTGGATCTGAAACTGGTCGATCATCGCGTAGTTCGTCGGCGACGTGTTGAACGCAATGCCAGGCAACAGCATCGGCGCGCGAACGTTCTTCAGGTTGGTGGCGATCTTCATTACGTTCGCACGGGTGAGGTCGTCGCCGGCTTCCTTCAGGACCTGGGCGGTCAGATACGAGGCGATGTAGCCGACGATCAATCCGCCCTCGCGGGCGTCGCGTTGCGGCAAGTTCGTCTTGAGCCAATCGAGATACTGCTTGACGTCCTCGTCGTTCTGCACGGCCGGATTGGTGGGATCCTTGACGTAGGCGGTCGACACCACACCCTCGGCAGCCTCGAATCCGGCCGGCTTCAGCACGGCCTCCACGCCCGACGACGTGCTGCAGATCACATGCAGCGGCTTCCAGCCGAGCTCGTGCCGGGTGCGGATCTGCATCGCGCCGAACTTCTGCGTGCCGGCGAAGAAGAACACGTTGGCGCCCGACGCTTTCGCGGTGACGACCTGGCTGCTGATCGTTGGATCGCTGACTTCGAAGCTCTGCTGGCTGACGATCAGCGATTGCGCCTTGTCGCCGAGGCCGGCCTTGAAGCCCGCGGCAAAGTCCTTGCCGAGATCGTCGTTCTGCACCAGCATCGCGATCTTTGGCTCCGGAACGGTTTTGAGGACGTAGCGGGCGAGGGCGCGCGCTTCGGTGTCGTAGCCGGGCAGCAGGCCGAGCGTCCATGGCGACGTCTTCGGGTCCTTGAAGCGGCTCGCGCCGGTGGCGAGAAACAGCTGCGGCACTTTTTTGCTGTTCATGTAGCGCTGGATCGCCGCATTGGTCGGCGTGCCGACGGAGCCGTAAATCAGGAACACGCCGTCGCTCTCCACTAGCTTGCGCGTCACCTCCACCGTCTTGGGAGGGCTGTAGGCATCGTCCAGGGTTAGCAGCTTGACCTTGCGGCCGTTGATGCCGCCGGCTTTGTTGAGTGCGTCGAAATACGCCGTCGACGCGGTGCCCGATGCGCCGGCCGCCGAGACAGGGCCGGAGTAGGGCATGGTCTGGCCGAGCTTGATCTCGCCATCCGAGGCGCCTTCGTCGTAGTTTTTCTGCGCCGAAGCCAAGGTCGGCAACGTTGCTATTACGGTGAATACCAGTCCCGCCGCAGTAAGGCGCATCGATAGTCCTCCCTGTTCGATCGGCTCTTTGCTGGCCGATTCGTTTCAGTCTCTGCGTCCGATCAGCCGGCTGCGCCGCTAGGCGTCGATCACCGCGAAGGCGTCGCACTGCACCAGCATGTTCGCTGCAAGATGATCATTCTGAAGCGTGTGGCGGGCCGGCCGGGATTGCGGATCTGGAAAGGCGGCCAGCCACTCGCGATTGACCGCGGCGCGCGCCTCCGGGACCTTCACCCAAACGGTCATCTTGACGACGTCATCGAGCGTTGCGCCGGCGGCGTCCAGAATTCGCGCCAGGTTCGCAAACATCAGCGCCGCCTGGCTGTCGACGTCATCGGGGAGTTTGCCGGATTGCGGATCGAGGCCATGTACGCCGCCGGTCATGATGATGTTTCCAATCCGCGACGCCGCCGGGATCGGCTGCGCGCCATGCTTGAAACCGTCGACCTCGATGCTGCGCCGCTTCGCCATCGCGCCCTCCCGTGAGTTGCGGACGCGGATGAGCAATCGGCGACCATGCGTTTCCGCCAGTACGCGACCCGTCCTCGTCTCGTTTTCCTTAGCGACCATCAACTACACAATCGAATCTATTTTGTCCAGATGGTATGTTTTGTCGAGGCGGGTTGCGCGTGCAGGACGTTGTGGATTGACATCCGATATAAAACTGTCCATGTGGTATAAATAACAAAAATGCTTGTGACGGAGGACACCATGGCCAAGCTGGTATTCGGGCTCGCGACATCTCACACGCCGATGCTGACGCTCGAGGGCAAGCGCTGGAGCGAACGCGCCGCCGACGATCGCAGAAGCAAGTCGCTGAACCTCTCGGACGGCCGCTTCGTCAGCTACGACCAGCTTGCCGCTGAAAATGGCGAGCCCTACGCGGCCGATGCGACCGAGGAAAATTTCCTGAAGATGGAAGCTCACGCGCAACGCGCGCTCGACACCATCGCCGATGGGCTAGAGCAAGCCGCGCCGGATGTCGTGATCATCATCGGCGACGATCAGGCCGAGCTGTTCTCGCTCTCCAACATGCCGGCGATGTCCATCTTCTACGGTGCGGAGATTCTGACGCACGAACGTCATTTGACGCCGCAGACGCCGGGCTGGGTCAGCGCCGTCAGCAAGGGCTATGCGATGGACGCCGTCCACTCCTTTCCGGGACAGCCCGAGTTCGCTCTCGAATTGATTCAGGGACTGGTCGATGATCAGGTCGACGTCGGCGCAGCCGCCAAGGTCGATGATCCCCTTAAGGCGGGGTTTGGTCACGCTTACGGCTTCATTATCGAGCGGCTGTTCAAGGGCAAACCGATCCCGGCGGTGCCGGTCCTGCTCAACACCTACTATCCGCCCAACTCGCCGACGGCACGGCGTTGCTACGACGTCGGACGCAAGCTCGCGCGTCTAATCGACAAATCTCCCCGGGATCTACGCGTCGCGGTCGCTGCCAGCGGCGGCCTCAGCCATTTCGTGGTCGATGAGGAACTGGACCGCAGGGTGTTGAATGCGCTGAAGAGCAAGGACACCAGCGTGCTCACCGGCCTGTCACGCAACCAGCTGAACTCGGGCTCGTCGGAGATTCTCAACTGGGTGATGCTGGCCGGCATGGCCGAAGGGCTGACCAACGACTGGTCGGAGTATTACCCGGGCCGCCGCACCCCAGCCGGCACCGGCACTGGCATGGGCTTCGCGATGTGGCGGTGAAAGGGGCGCGACGTCACGGAGATCAACGCGTTTTGAATTACACATACAAATCAATGAACCGGAATTTCCGCTTTCTCTTTGGTTGCAACCTCTTTCGGCTCGAGAATTACTTCTTGCCTTAAAACGGCTGCAAGCAATTTCTGTGACGTGTGCGCACGGCAGTAAGAGTGGGCCAGCCGCGTGCTTGGACGGAGCCAGTCTTCGTTAGATCATTGGTCATTGACCGATACATCATCACCTTTGTCTGCTTTGGGTCAGCAGCGCCGATAAGCTTTCCAGCACAAGCGAATAAATGACAGCTTCAATCTGGAAGCGGACGCAGGAAGCGTCGGAACGACGATGAGAGTCTCAGAGCGGCAAAGTGTGCTGGTCGAACTGCGGGGCGACTGAGCCTCTCTGCCGGTCGTCGGCTCGCTGGTCTCGTCGCGAACACTCGCCTGGCGCCACGTCGCTATGTCCGATCTCCCGAAGCGGATTTCGAGTGACGTCTGATTTGTCGAAGGAATTGCTGAAGTAATTAGGGGCGCTGCCATCGGACGTCCGGTGTAGCGGCGTATCCGGACTAACACGCCGACACCCGATCTTTAGGATCGGGCCAGAAGCGGACTTGACCCCTACCAAGTCGCGTTCCGTCCAAATCGGTTCGGCCGCGGCAGCAAACTGCAGCCTCGCCTGCGACGCTTCGCCGGTAACGACGGAGACGGGTCGCCCCAGCGCTCTTCCTGATAGTAGTCCCACACAACGTGATGCTGGCTGGCCCAGTTGTCCCAGACTAGCAGGGAATCGGGCTGCCAGTGAACGTGCGTCTGCAGGGCGAGCTGACCCTCGATGTGGGACCGATGAGAAGTCGAACCATTTGATGCCGAAGTTCGGCGAGGCGAAATGATCCTCTAGCGCGCGGCGTTTGCCGCGCGATCACCAGCACGCCGTTCTTCTCAAACCGATACGGATCTCGGTGAGCGGCTGCGCTAAGGCACGCCTCGACGAAGCAGGAAGCATTGCTGCGCCTGCTGTTAGTTTGAGAAAGTCGCGGCGCTGTATTGCCCTTGTCCATTCCATCAGGCTGGATGTCAGTCGCAAGATGACTGTCAGGCGAACGCGGGCTGTCGAGCCATCCGGAAAATTGCAATTTGGCTGCTGCGGACGTGGCGGGCAGGGAGGCAAATTCCTTTCATTCCTGTCACAGGAGGATGGACGTTCTGCGCGCCGAGACGTCTCACTGTGCCGTGACCACAGCCGTGCCGATTCAACTACGCGGGCCGGCCGTCGAAGCGATCGAATAATTGATTACCACTACGACTGAAATGTTCTGTTTCGTGAGCCATCGGATGCGGGAACCGTCTCTAAAAACACCCATCTTCAGAATTGTCGGTGGGAACCGGTTCGATGATGATCCGCTAATTGGGTTGAAATCATCCCTCGCAGTGACGGATCAGGGCACATGCCGACGGTGAGTGAATTGAAGGACGGGCTTTGGCGCGAGCTGGCGCTCAAGGCCGAACTGGGCATCAACGGCATCGCCATCAGCAGCGAAGCACTCGACTTTCTGCGGCCTGGCGTCAAGGCGCAGGAGCAGGTGCATTGCCTGTTCGAGATGGATTTCGAGACTCACGAGGTCGAGCTGCCGTCGCATTTCTACCTGCCGCTCGGGCTGAGCGTGCCGTTCCGCTGGAATCCGAGGTCGGCGTATCGCATCGATCTGCTCGGCGACCGTACCGTGCTGATCGACCACGGCGAGGTGATCGCCGAGGTAAAATTCCGCGACCGTCCGGCGTTCTACGGTGCCAAGACCACTGACGGCATCGACATGTCGCAGATCGGCGCGCACTACGCCGATCGGCATCTGTTCGTCGTCTACAGTAACGAGTGCTCCTACAAGGAGAAGGGCGAGGACTGCCTGTTCTGCAACATCAACTACACCAAGGATGTCTACGGCGAGAAGGGCGGCGTGTTCTGGAAGAATGCCCGGCAGATCGGCGAGACCGCGGCCCATGCTTTCAATGGCGGCGAGATCGACCATCTGACGGTTAGCGGCGGCGTTATCCCGGAGCGCCGCGAACTCGAATACTATCTCGACGTCGCAGAGGCGATCCAGCAGCACACCGGGCGGGAGGACTTCAACGGCACTGCCACGATCGCAGCGCCGCTCG
>NZ_JBMDXE010000103.1:0-6035 GCF_048594845.1 Rhodopseudomonas sp.
CCCCCCCCGGGGGGGGGGGGGGGGCCCCGCCCGCCCCCGCGGGGGGGGGGGGCCGCGCCCCATGCTCAGTGCCCGCGGCCCCCCACCCCGGCCGCCGCTTCGCCCGCCCGACCCGCCCCGCAAGGGGGAGGGGAGCCGCGCGGGCTTCGTTCCCTCGCACAGCATGAAAAGGCTTGGCCATGCTCACCGCACCCGCGGCGCTGCGCGCTGCGATTTATCAGGCGCTGATCGCCGATCCCGGCCTCAATGCCGCGCTCGGCGGCGCGCGGGTCTATGACGAGCCGCCGCGCGATGCGGCGTTTCCCTATGTCACGCTCGGCGAGGCGCGGATCAGCGATGTCTCGGCCGACGACGCGCCGCTGCAGGAACACCAACTCACTTTGCACGCCTGGTCACGGCAGGGCGGCCACAAGGAGGCGCACGTCATCACCGGCGCGCTGCTGCAGGCGCTCGACGACGCGCCGCTGAAGCCCGCCGGTCATCGCCTCGTCAATCTGCGTTTCGCGCTCGGCGACATCCGCCGCGCCGCCGACGGCCGCACCTATCACGCGCTGGTGCGGTTTCGCGCCGTTACCGAACCGAACTAACAAGGAGCCGCGCATGGGCGCACAGAAAGGCAAGGACCTCTTGGTGAAGATCAACGACGGCGCGGGCTACGTCACCGTCGCGGGGCTGCGCAGCCGCAAGATCGCGTTCAACGCCGAACTGGTCGACATCACCCACGCCGAATCCGCCGATCGCTGGCGCGAACTCCTGGCCGGCGCCGGCGTGCGCCGCGCTTCGATCTCCGGACGTGGGCTGTTCAAGGATGCGGCGTCCGACGCGGTGGTGCGGCAAGCGTTCTTCAGCGGGCTGATCAGCGACTGCCAGGTGATCGTGCCGGATTTCGGCGCGATCAGCGGGCCGTTCCAGATCGCCAGCCTCGAATTCGCCGGCGAGCACAACGGCGAAGTCACCTTCGACATCACGCTCGAAAGCGCCGGCGCGCTCGCCTTCGCGGCGCTCTAGGGAGGGCACCATGGCCAACACACATCGCGGCGAGATTGACGCCGACCTCGGCGGCAAGCGGCGGACGCTGGTGCTGACGCTGGGCGCGCTGGCCGAACTCGAAGCCGCGTTCGCCGCCTCGGATCTGGTGGCGCTGGCGCAGCGCTTCGGCAGCGGGCATCTGTCGTCGCGCGACCTCGTGCGCATCATCGCGGCCGGCCTGCGCGGCGCCGGCGAGACCGTCAGCGACGACGAGGTCGCGGCGATGACCGTGCCGGGGGGCGCGGCCGGCTATGCGACGATCGCCGCCGAGCTGATCACCGCGACCTTCGGCGAGCCCGCGGCATGACGCCATTTCCCTGGCGCGAGGCGATGCAGTTCGGCCTCGGCACGCTGCGGCTGTCACCCGATGCATTCTGGCGGATGACGCCGCGCGAACTCGCCGCTGCGCTGATCGGCGCCCGCGGCGGCGTCGGCGCGCCGCTCGATCGCGGCGGTCTCGACGCGCTGATGCGGCGCTATCCGGACCAAAAGGAGCAGGCGCGATGACGAGTAATTGCGACGAGTGCGACTGCAACTGCACCGACGAGACATCGCAGAAGGTCGAGCAACTCACCACCAAGACCCAGGCGCTCAGCGGCGAAGCCAAGGGGTTCGCGCGGGCGATGACTTCGGCGTTCTCGCAAGCGGTCACCGGCGGCAAGCAGTTCGAGGACGTACTGAAATCGCTGGCGCTGAAGGTGTCGGATCTCGCCTTGAAGGCGGCGCTGAAGCCGCTGACCAACGGGCTCGCCGGGGCGTTCGACGGCCTGTTCTCGGGGCTGTTCGGCGGCGCCACGTCGAAGAACGCCGACGGCGCCATCAAGCCGTTCGCGACCGGCGGCGTGATCGGCACGCCGACTTACTTTCCAATGATCGGCGGCGGCGTCGGTCTTGCCGGCGAAGCAGGGCCCGAAGCCATCCTGCCGCTGCAGCGTGGCCCGGACGGCCGTCTCGGTGTTGCCGGCGGGGGCGGCAGCAGCGTCGTCAACATCCAGATCGCCACTCCCGACGCCGACAGCTTCCGCCGCTCCGAAAGCTACGTCACCGGCCAGATCGCCCGCGCGGTGCAGCGCGGGCAACGGGGACTGTAGCCAATCGCGGATGCCGTGAACGACGCCAGCGGAGCGAATGCCCTCTCACCGTCATTGCGAGCGAAGCGAAGCAATCCAGTTCCGGGAACGCGGCTGGATTGCTTCGTCGCTTCGCTCCTCGCAATGACGGGGAGAGTTACTGCCTACCAACTGTTTCTTGATAACGCTCTCGGCTCGAGAGCCGCGCGTGGTGCCGTCATCATGACCCCATTCCACGAAATTCTGTTTCCGCTCGACGTCGCGCTGAAGAGCGCCGGCGGGCCGGAGCGGCGGACCGAGATCGTGACGTTCGGCTCCGGCCGCGAACAGCGCAATGCGCGCTGGGCGGATTCGCGGCGGCGTTACGACGCCGGCTACGGCATCAAGACGCTGGAGGCGCTGCAGGCAGTGGTGGCGTTCTTCGAGGAGCGCCGCGGCCAGCTCTATGGCTTCCGCTGGCGCGACCGGCTCGATCATGCCTCCGCCGCGCCCGGCCAGCCGGTCTCGCCGCTCGATCAGGGCATCGGCACCGGCGACGGCACCACCGCGACCTATCAGCTGGTGAAGACCTACGGCACCGGCTTCGCGCCCTACACCCGCGCCATCACCAAACCGGTCGCCGGCTCGGTCCGTATCGCCGTCGGCGGCAGCGAGCTAACTAGCGGCTTCAGCCTCGATCCGACCACCGGGCTGGTCACCTTCGCGGCCGGTCACCTCCCGCCGGCCGGCGTCGCCATCACCGCCGGCTATCAGTTCGATGTCCCGGTGCGGTTCGATACCGATTATCTCGAGGTGGACCTGTCGGCGTTTGCGGCGGGTGCGATCCCGAAGATCCCGCTGGTGGAGATCAGGGGGTAGGGGAGTTGCGTTCGGGCGGCAGGCATAAGACGGCTTCATTGGGACGCGGTGAAGGCCGAACACGGTGCACCCACCGATCGGCAGAAGCGGACATTGCGGCCTTGATCGATGCCGTGCTGAACGCTTCAACCGTCGCTACCGCTGACAATCATTCGGCGCCGAGGTGTCTGCAACTCGATCCGACAACGAGTCCACCGCCGCCATCGAACTGGCCTGCGCGGCTCGGCCGTGATCGATACCCGGCAACACCATCATTTTGACTTTGCTGCCCGAGGCACAGAGTTCGTTCATGTAATCTTGGGTCACGTTCGGATTGATGATCTGGTCTGTCGTGCCCTGCGCCAGGAGTAGCGGGATTTCCTGCCGGCGTCGCGGCAGGGGGGCGGTTCCGAAGAGTCCGGTGTGGAGATAGAGAGTAGGCGCGCCACATGGATCGTGCGTACCAGCCAGAACCCGCCCGAACGCAGCTCCGGTTCCGCGATGCGATACATGCCTGTCGGGAGCCCTTTATCGAGCGCGTATGGTTTGGTGGTGTAACGACCGGTGCTCGCGCGGAAGCTGCATCCGCGCGGACTCGGTTCAATGAGGGCACTATTCGCCTCGGCGAAGCAGTGCACGGCGTCCAATAAGAAAGAGTTCCGACTCGTCGCTCGATCAAGTCATCTAGGGCTAATACCTGATTGATCAGTAAGACATTCGAGGGCGGTGCTCTAACGCAACCTTTACGCTTGTCAGACAGCATCGGCGGCAACAAAAAGGCTGCGCCCGAGGCTCAAACGATGTCGTCTGCCGATCTCAAGTCCGTCAGCCTGGCTATTATTCAGCTGTTTCGGGTGCCATCCGACAATCCGGATCTGACGCGGGCGCAGTTCGATGCGTTCTTGAAACAGATACCTCTTCTTTACTTCATCCTGATCAGCAACACGATTGCGGTGGCGTACACCTTCGTCCCGCTGGCGCCGCTCGCTTTGACGCTGATCGTGCCCGGCGTGCTGTGCGGCCTCGCGGCGTTGCGTGCGTTCTGGTGGCTGCGCCAGCGCTATCTGGTCCGGAGCGACGCGGAGATCTTGCGCGATCTGCGAGTGACCAATTGGTTGGTCGCGCCCTTATGCCTCGGCTTCGTGACGTGGTCGTTCTTGCTGTACCCGTACGGGGATGTTTTCGCGAAGGGGCAGGTGGCCTTCTACATGGCCGTAACCGTGATCGGTTGCATTTTCTCTCTGATGCACCTGCGCTCGGCGGCTTTGATCAGTACGTTGCTCGTCAATATTCCCTACGTCGTGTTCTTCTTCCTCACGGGGGAGCCGACGTTGAAGGCGATCGCGGTCAACACGCTCCTGGTTTCAGGCGCGATGGTCACGGTCCTGTTCATCTACTATCGCGATTTCGCCGATCTCGTCGCCAGCCGTAAATCACTGCTCGTGCAGCAGGCTGAAACGGAAGCGCTCTCCAATGAGAATTTCAGGCTCGCGAACCTTGACCCGCTGACCGATCTGCCGAACCGCCGGCGCTTCTTTACCGATCTCTCGAAGACATTTAGCCACGCACAATCCACGGGCAGTCGCTTGGCTGTGGGGATCATCGATCTCGATGGATTCAAGCCGGTGAATGACGTCTACGGCCACACGGTTGGCGACCGGATCCTGATCGATGCTGCTCAACGGATCCGGGACGTCTGCGAAGGCTTCGGATCACATCACGTCGAGTTCGCGCGTCTGGGTGGCGACGAGTTCGGTTTGCTGATCGGCGGCGATCCGACCGAAGATGATTTGTTGCAGCTGGGTCGCGAGATCGGCGATCGGATCAAGCTTCCCTATGAGGTCGATCCGATCAATACGCCGCTGTCTTGTTCGATCGGGTTTGCCGTCTTTCCACAAACAGCGTCGTCCGCCGAGGCGCTCTACGAATGCGCCGACTATTCGCTCTATCACGCAAAGCGTCATCTTCGCGGCCAAGCCGTGATCTTCTCCAAGGAACTCGAGACCGAAATCCGGAGTCGGGGCGTCATCGAAAGTCTGCTGCGGACCTGCGATTTCGATGTCGAGATGGAATTGGTGTTCCAGCCGATCGTCGATGCCGTCAGCGAGCACACCGTCGGCTTCGAGGCGCTCGCTCGCTGGCGCAATCCGAAATTAGGTTGGGTCTCGCCGGCGGACTTCATTCCGGCGGCCGAGCGCATCGGCCTCATACGGCCACTGACTCATGCGCTACTGAAACGCGCGTTAGACGTCGCGAAGAGCTGGCCACACCCGCTCCGCCTGTCGTTCAATCTCTCCGCCCACGACGTCTGCGCAGCCGAGGGTATACTTCGGTTGATTTCGATCGTCGAAAGAAGCGGGTTTGCAGCCAATCGCATCGATTTCGAAATCACGGAAACCGCCGTTACCTTCGATTTCGTCCGCGCACAGCAATCGATTGCGACGCTGAAGTCGATGGGGTGCGGCGTGTCGCTGGACGACTTCGGCACCGGCTATTCGTCACTCAGCCACGTCCACAAGCTTCCATTGGACAAAATCAAGATCGATCGAAGCTTCGTCGCCGACATCAATGAAAATCCGGCCAGTCTGAAGATCATCAAGTCGCTCACGTCGCTCTGCGAGGATATGGAGATCACCAGCGTCGTCGAGGGCGTGGAAACCCACAGCCAGCTTGAGACCATGCGCCGGCTGGGATGTCACTTCATCCAGGGCTACTATTTCGCCAAGCCGATGCCGAGCGATGCGATTGCCGACTATCTCTGGAAAGAACGGCAGCGCACCGACTATCGCGCTATTCCTCAAGCCGGTGCGTGATGGTCGACAGACGCCTGTAGGCCCTGGACGATAAATCCCTCGCGCGTCTGCCTCGCGCCGCTCTCACGCCTGTCCAGCCCTCTCCACCGACAACCCGAACACCGGTCGCAGCCGCGTGCCGAGAATGCTGCCGGTGAAGGCTGCGACCAGCCAGACCCAGCCGTGCAGGCTGCCGGAGGCGATGCCGCTGAAGTAGGCGCCGATGTTGCAGCCGTAGGCCAGGCGTGCGCCGTAGCCGAGCAGCAGGCCGCCGGCGATCGCGGCGATCAGCGAGCGGGCCGGAATG
>NZ_JBMDXE010000104.1:0-13025 GCF_048594845.1 Rhodopseudomonas sp.
TGACGGCCGTGCAATTGGCCAAGCGCGCGCGCTCATGGAGAGGCTGCCATGATCCCCATCACCTCCCTCGCGGGCCAATCCGTCGCGGTGTTCGGGCTCGGCGGGTCGGGGCTGGCGAGCTGCCATGCGCTGCGCGCCGGCGGCGCCGAAGTGTTCGCGTGCGACGACAATCTCGACCGCATGGTCGAAGCAGCGCAGGCCAATTTCATCACCGCCGATCTGCGCAACGTCTCGTGGACCAACTTCGCCGCGCTGATCCTGACGCCCGGCGTGCCGCTGACGCATCCGGCGCCGCACTGGACAGTGCTGAAGGCGCGCGAAGCCGGTGTCGAAGTGATCGGCGACATCGAGCTGTTCTGCCGCGAGCGCAAGCTGCATGCGCCGGATGCGCCCTTCGTCGCCATCACCGGCACCAACGGCAAGTCCACGACCACGGCGCTGATCGCGCATCTGATGCGCGAGGCCGGCTACGATACGCAGATGGGCGGCAATATCGGCACGGCGATCCTGTCGCTGGAGCCGCCGCGCGCCGGCCGGGTCCACGTGATCGAGATGTCGTCCTATCAGATCGACCTGACGCCGTCGCTCGATCCCACCGTCGGCATCATGCTCAACGTCACCGAGGATCACATTGATCGCCACGGCACGATCGAGCACTACGCCGCCGTCAAGGAGCGACTGGTCGCCGGCGTTTCGGCGGACGGCACCGCGATCATCGGCGTCGATGACGGCTTCGGCCGCGACATGGCGGACCGCATCGCGCGCGCCGGCAAGCGGGTGGTGCGGATTTCGGTGAAGCAGCCGCTCGCCGACGGCATCGTCGCCGATCATGAAACGATCTCGCGGATCAGCGGCGGCGCGTCGCAACAGATCGCCAGACTCGGGGGCATCGGTTCGCTGCGCGGTCTGCACAATGCGCAGAACGCCGCCGCCGCATCCGCCGCGGCGCTCGCACTCGGCGTCGCGCCGGACGTGCTGCAGAACGGACTACGCAGTTTCCCCGGCCTCGCGCACCGCATGGAGCAGGTCGGCCGTCAGGGCACGACGCTGTTCGTCAACGACTCCAAGGGCACCAATGCCGACGCCACCGCCAAGGCGCTGTCGTCATTCGGCGATATTTTCTGGATCGCCGGCGGCAAGCCGAAGACCGGCGGCATCGAGAGTCTTGCCGAGTACTTCCCGCGCATCCGCAAGGCCTATCTGATCGGCGAAGCGGCAGCGGAGTTTTCCAGGACGCTCGAAGGCCGCGTGCCCTACGAAATCAGCCGGACGCTGGACAACGCCGTTCCGGCCGCGGCCCGCGACGCCGCAGTCGCCGGCCTGTCCGAGCCGGTGGTGCTGCTGTCGCCGGCCTGCGCCTCGTTCGACCAGTTCCGCAACTTCGAAATCCGCGGTAACCGGTTCCGCGACTTGGTTCTGGCGCTGGACGGCGTCAAGCCGGCGGTGTGAGCCGCGGCCGCCGTAGTTGCCATTGACTGTCGGTGTCAGGAGTGGCGGCGTGAGCGCCGGCCTCTGAACGTGCCCCAGGTTTGCCACAAGCCTGCGGAGGCGCTGATGCCGTCGTCCCAGCTGTGCGAATAGATCGCAACAGGCGGCTAGCGGTCGTTCACAACCTCAATTGCCGCGCGTCCTGTTAACCTCTTGGCAACCACACGGGCGCACCAATGGGCGAACCTTTGTCCCAGGATCGCCGATGATCTCCCGTGAACAACGCACCCCGTTCAGCGAATGGTGGTGGACCGTCGACCGCGTGCTCCTTGCGGCGCTGATCGCGCTGATGCTGGCGGGCGTGATCCTGTCGCTGGCGGCGTCGCCGCCGGTCGCGACCCGCATCGGGCTCGATCCGTTTCACTTCTTCAATCGCCACGTGCTGTTTCTGGCTCCGTCGCTGATCGTGCTGATCGGCGTGTCGTTTCTGTCGCCACGCCAGATCCGGCGCACGGCGTTGGTGATCTTTGCGCTGGCGATCGTGCTGATCGTGGTGACGCTGCTGTTCGGACCCGAGGTGAAGGGCTCGCGCCGCTGGATCACGCTGCTCGGGATCAACATTCAGGCGTCCGAAATCGCCAAGCCATCTTTCGTCATTCTCGCCGCGTGGCTGTTCTCCGAAGCCGCGCGTCGGCCGGAGATGCCGGCGACCTCGATGGCGCTGGTGCTGCTGCTGACACTGGTGTCGCTGCTGGTCGCGGAGCCCGATTTCGGCCAGACCATGCTGGTGCTGATGGTGTGGGGCGCGCTGTTCTTCATTGCCGGCATGCGGATCGTCTGGGTGTTCGGATTAGCAGGAGCCGCTGCAGGCGGCCTGTTCACTGCTTATCTGTTCGTTCCGCACGTCGCTGGTCGTATCAAGCGCTTCATGAATCCGGCCTCGGGCGATACGTTCCAGGTCGACATGGCCAGCGAGGCGTTTAGTAACGGCAGCTGGTTCGGCCTCGGGCCGGGCGAGGGCATCGCCAAGCGCAGCCTTCCGGATAGCCACACCGACTTCGTGTTCGCCGTCGCTGCCGAGGAGTTCGGCATCGTGCTGTGCCTGGCGCTGCTCGCGCTGTTCACCTTCATCGTGCTGCGTACGATGTCGCGCGCTTACAAATCCGACGATCTGTTCTCGCGCTTCGCGGCCTCGGGCCTGGCGATCCTGTTCGGTGTTCAGGCTGCGATCAACATGTCGGTGAACCTGCAACTGATCCCCGCCAAGGGCATGACGCTGCCGTTCATCTCCTATGGCGGTTCGTCGATGGTCTCGCTGGCCTACGGTGTCGGCATGATGCTGGCGCTGACGCGGCAGCGTCCGCAGACCGAAGTGAGTGCGATCGAAGCCGCCGGAAGCTACGCGTAGCCATGAGCGACGCGCCTCTCATCCTCCTCGCCGCCGGCGGCACCGGCGGGCATCTGTTTCCCGCCGAAGCGCTCGGCGTCGTACTGATGAAGCGCGGGCTGCGGGTGCGGCTGGTCACCGACAGCCGCGCGATGCGCTACAGTGGATTGTTTTCTGCCGACATGATCGACGTGGTGCCGAGCGAAACCGTGCGCGGCAAAACGCCTTGGGCGCTGGCGCGAACCGGCCTGATGCTCGGCGCCGGCACCGCCAAGGCGATGGCGCTGATGCTCGGGCGTCGGCCCGCCGCGGTGATCGGGTTCGGCGGCTATCCGACGCTGCCGCCGTTGTTTGCCGCCAGCGCGCTGCGCATTCCGACGCTGATCCACGATGCCAATGCGGTGATGGGCCGCGCCAACCGGCTGCTGTCGAAGCGCGTCAGCGCCATCGCCACCTCACTGCCCGGCGTCCTCGATCGCGATCCGGCGCTCGCCGCAAAGGCCACCACGACCGGGACGCCGATGCGGCCGGCGATCCTCGCCGCCGCGGCAGTCCCATTCGCGCCGCTCGATCCGGCCAGTCCGCTGCGCCTGCTGGTCGTCGGCGGCAGTCAAGGTGCACGCGTGATGGCCGATATCGTGCCCGGCGCGATCGAGCAGCTCGATCCCGCGTTGCAAGCCCGGCTGGTGCTGACCCAGCAGGTCCGCGATGAGGACATGGCGCGGGTGAGGGCTGTTTACGACCGGCTGAATCTCACTTGCGAGCTGGCCCCTTTCTTCACCGATCTGCCGGCACGCCTCGCCGCCAGTCAGCTCGTGGTCTCCCGCTCGGGGGCCGGCACGGTTGCCGAACTCGCCGCGATCGGACGTCCGTCTATTTTGGTCCCGCTGCCCGGTGCAATTGATCAGGATCAGTTCGCCAACGCCGGCGTGCTGTCGGATGCTGGCGGTGCAATCCGCATCGTGCAGGGCGATTTCACGCCGGAGCGACTTGCGTCGGAGATTTCCGGACTGGCCTCGGAACCGTCGAAGCTGACCGCGATGGCTTCGGCGGCCCGCACGGTGGGACGGCTGGACGCGGCCGACCGTCTGGCCGATCTGGTTATGCAAGTGGCGCAGGTCTGAACCGGCGCAGGTTCCCGGCTTTTGTTTGGACCGGGCTTGTCCCGGCCATCCTCGTCTTGCATGAAGTGCCCCGCGAATCGCCGCGGCCGGCCATCATCCCGGCCGACCGGCCGACCTGTGAGAGACTTGCCCATGAGACTGCCCCGCGAGATCGGACCTATTCACTTCGTCGGGATCGGCGGCATCGGAATGAGCGGCATCGCCGAGGTGCTGTGCAATCTCGGTTACACCGTGCAGGGTTCGGACGCTTCGGAAAGCGCCAACGTCAACCGGCTGCGCGAGAAGGGCATCCAGATCCACGTCGGTCATCAGGCCGACAACATCAAGGGCGCCGACGTGCTGGTGGTGTCGACCGCGATCAAGCGCGACAATCCGGAATTGCTGGCGGCGCGCGCGCAGCGCATCCCGGTGGTGCGGCGCGCCGAGATGCTCGCCGAGTTGATGCGGCTGAAGAGCTGCGTCGCGATCGCCGGCACCCATGGCAAGACCACCACGACCTCGATGGTCGCAGCGCTGCTCGACGCTGGCGAACTCGATCCGACCGTGATCAACGGCGGCATCATCAACGCCTACGGCACCAATGCGCGCCTCGGCGCCGGCGACTGGATGGTGGTGGAGGCCGATGAAAGCGACGGCACCTTCCTCAAGCTGCCGGCCGATGTGGCGATCGTCACCAATGTGGATCCCGAACATCTCGATCACTTCAAGACCTTCGACGCCGTGCAGGACGCGTTCCGCAACTTCGTCGAGAACGTGCCGTTCTACGGCTTCGCGGTGATGTGCATCGATCATCCGGTGGTGCAGACGCTGGTCGGCAAGATCGAGGATCGCCGCATCATCACTTACGGCGAGAACCCGCAGGCGGACGCACGGCTGCTCGACCTCAAGCCGTCCGGCGCCGGCTCGACCTTCAAGGTCGCGTTTCGCGATCGCAAGGCCGGCACCGCGCACGAGATCACGGATCTCACGGTGCCGATGCCGGGCCGCCACAACGCCCTCAACGCCACCGCGGCGATTGCGGTGGCGCACGAGCTCGGGCTTTCCGACGACACCATCCGCAAGGCGCTGGCCGGCTTCGGCGGTGTGCGCCGGCGTTTCACCAAGACCGGCGAGTGGAACGGCGTCACCATCATCGACGACTATGGGCATCATCCGGTCGAGATCGCCGCGGTGCTGAAGGCGGCGCGGCACTCGACGGCCGGCAAGGTGATCGCCGTGGTGCAGCCGCATCGCTTCACGCGGCTACAGTCGCTGTTCGAAGAATTCTGCACCTGCTTCAACGATGCCGACACTGTGATCGTGGCCGAAGTCTATCCGGCCGGTGAGGCGCCGATCCCGGGCATCGACCGTGATCACTTCGTGCTCGGACTGCGCGCGCACGGCCACCGCGAAGTCATCCCGTTGCAGGATTCTGCATCGCTCGCCGGCGTCGTTGCCGGAATCGCCAACAGCGGCGACTACGTCGTCTGCCTCGGCGCGGGCAACATCACCCAATGGGCCTATGCGCTGCCCGGCGAGTTGAAAGCGCTGGGCTGATCGTGGCGTTTCCCGACATCACTCCCGACCTCAAAGCCGCGATGCCGGATCTGCGTGGGCGGCTGCTGGGTAACGAGTCGCTGGCGCCGCTGACCTGGTTTCGAGTCGGCGGCCCTGCGCAGGTGCTGTTCACGCCGGCCGATGTCGACGATCTCGGTTACTTCCTGTCGTGCTTGCCGGTAGAGGTGCCGGCGCTGTGCATCGGCGTCGGCTCCAATCTGATCGTGCGCGATGGCGGGCTGCCGGGTGTGGTGATCCGCCTGGCCCCCCGAGGTTTCGGCGAGCTGCGTGCCGACGGTCAGGTCGTACATGCCGGTGCCGCCGCGCTCGACAAGCGCGTAGCCGAAACGGCGGCAGCGGCGGGTCTCGGCGGACTCGAATTCTACTTCGGCATTCCGGGCACCATCGGCGGTGCGCTGCGGATGAATGCCGGCGCCAACGGCCGCGAGACCCGCGAGGTGCTGATCGATGCGACCGCGGTCGACCGAAGCGGACGTATCCACGTGCTCGACAATGCGGCGATGCAGTTTTCCTATCGCCACTGCGGCGCCGACATGGGCCTTATCTTCACGTCGGCGCGCTTCCGCGGCACTCCGGCTTCGTCCGATGCGATCCGCGCCAAGATGAACGAGGTGCAGGCGCATCGCGAAATGGCGCAGCCGATCCGCGAAAAAACCGGCGGCTCGACCTTCAAGAATCCGCCGGGACAGAGCGCCTGGAAGCTGATCGACGCTGCCGGCTGCCGCGGCCTCAAGATCGGCGGCGCGCAGGTCTCGGAGATGCACTGCAACTTCCTGATCAACACTGGCGACGCCACCGCCGCCGACATCGAGACGCTCGGTGAGACTGTGCGCACCCGCGTCAAGGCGCAATCGGGCGTCGAGCTGCAGTGGGAGATCAAGCGGATCGGCGTCGGGGCCGACGCCGCGCGCTGAACGATTACTTCGCGGCAGGCGGCGGTGACGGCGGGACCGGCGGCTGCGCGGAAGGCGGCAATGTCGGCGTGTCCGGCAGCGTAAGTACGTGTTGGAGCGGTGCTGACGATACCCGGAATACGCCGCTGAACGGATCCTCCTGCAGGGCGATTAGGCCGAGCGCCACGACGGCTCCGGTTGCAAATACGGTCAGCGCGGCCGCCATCGAACGCGGCTTCTCCAAATGCACCAGCGTCAGCGCCACCTGCGTGATGATGCCGAGCAGCAGCACCGAAATCCACTTCAGCTCGCTGGTCCGGTCGGTGGACAGGCTGAGCCGCGAGTTGCGGGCCGTGCCGACACGGACCGCCGCGCTGAGCATCGCGACATGCACAGCGGCGCTGGCATCCCGGCTGATGCCGGGATCGCTCAGCTGGGTCAGTAGCTCGTCGTAAGCTTCCGTGGTCGAAGCCGCGCTCTCGCCGCGTGCCGCGGGCCATTCCTCGTTCACCACCGACTTGGCGTAATCCTTCAGCGCGATACGGATCTTGCGCATGTCGGTGACCGAGGCGACGCTCAGCGTATAGAGGTTCTGCAATTCGCCGGCTTCCGTCTGCACCGCGCTGGTCGCCCGGCGATTGCGCTCGGTGACCTCGTAGCCGAGAAAGCCGGTGAGCAGGCTGAACAGCACCGCGACCGACGAGAAGAACGGCGCAACGACACCGTTGAGCTTGTTGATCGGTCCACGCGCCGGCGACACGCACGTCACGATGACGAGCACCAGCGCCACGCCGTAATACAGCAGCGCCAGCGTCACGAAGGTGCCGGTGGTGGAGAGGTCGAGCCAGGCCCTGATCATCGTGGTTCCCGTTGGTCGTTCGGATGCGGCGTACATCGGAACAGTCGAATCGGCGGCCGCTCCGGTGTCCCGAAGCCCGGACTTTGGCCGCTTCTGCGGCTCGCGTCCACCAAAGGCGGTTCAATGGCAGCGGCGAAGCCGTGCGCACGCAGGTCTCGATTGCGGAATGTCGGCTCATCGCAGGTTGTACAGGGTTGCCGGCTTCACATAAGCTGAAACATTGACGCCATGCTTCTGCCGGACCGGCGTGGCACCTCCCGGACCGACGGATGGAGCGCTCTCGTTTGCCTGGACAATTCGCGCCGCGCCTTCGGCAACTGCACTGGTACGAGATCGCGCTGATAGGTGTCGTGGCGCTCGCGCTGTGCATCTATCTGCCGATCGTCGTCAAGCGATCGGCGTTGCAGGGATTCGGCGACGTGCAGGTGTTCTTCCGCGCCGGATGGGCGGTGTGGACCGGCTATCCGCTGTACGAAGTCGCCGATCATCACGGCTGGACCTATCACTATCCGCCGTTCTTTGCGCTGCTGATGGGGCCGTTCGGCTACCCGCTCGAAGGCTATCCCAGGCCGTCCTGGGCCCTGCCGCTGCAGACCTCGGTCGCGGTCTGGTACGCATTCAGCGCGGCGCTGCTCCTGATCGCGGTGGATTGGTGGGCGAGGGCGCTCGAGCGCGACGCTCCGCCGCTCGGCCAGCGCGCCTGGAACGCGTGGTGGATGCTGCGGATCGGGCCGCTGGCGATCCTGATGCCGTATATCGGCGACGGCCTTGGCCGAGGGCAGCCGACCGCTTTGGTACTGCTGACGATGGTTGGCTTCCTCGTGCTGTACGCGAAAGGGCGGGTCTATTCCGCGGCCTTTGCACTGGCGCTTGGCTTCACCATCAAGCTGTTTCCGATCGTGCTGTTGCTGTTCCCAATTCTCCGGCGCGACGTCCGGACGGTGGCGGCAGTCGCGGGCTTCAGCGCGTTCTTTCTCTTCGTGGTGCCGGTGTTGTGCCTCGGGCCCGCCGAAGTGATCAAACTCTACGTCGCGATGTGGACCGAGCACCTGAGCGGCATCTTCACCGGGGCGCCCAACGACAAGATCGCCGCCGAGATCACTTTCACCTCCTATGACATGCTGAGCATCGGCGCGATGCTGGCGCGGATCGCCGCCGGCGGCTTGCCGGCCGAGGACAAGCTGCCGCTGTTCGCGACGCTGGGCCAGCTTGCATTCGACGCCGTTTTCATTAGCGCGCTGGTGTGGGTCGGCCATGGCCGCTTCTGGCGGCTCGATGGACCGCAGCCGCAGATGTCCGAGGCGGTGCTGATCTGCGGCGCGGTGCTGTGCGCCTCGTTGCCGCTGGTGCTGTCGGTGTCGCAGCCGAACTATGTGGCGTTCGTCGCGCCGCTGGTGGCGGTCGTGCTGTGGGATGCATGGCGGCGCAGCGGCGAGACGACGCTGGTCACATTTCTGGTGTTGTGGGCGTGCGTCATGTGGATCGGCATGTTCGGCACCGAGGGCGGCGTGTGGGAGCCGCTGCGCGTCATCGGCCTCGCGACGCCGGCGATTGCGGTGCTGCTCGGCTGCGGTCTGGTCTGCCTGCGCCGCGCGCGTTAGACGAGGCTGCGCCTCGCTCTCGGTGCGGTGAGGGCGAAAACGATCCCCCGCAGCTTCTCCGAATCAGCCAAATCAGGGACATTGCGTCCGCGCCGGCCCGCGAGACGCTCGGACCATTCTGACCCAACAGGGACCGCCCGGCGGACCGATCCATGCGACAGACGATACTCTTCGGTGGCACCAGCAAGGAGCGGCTGGTGTCGGTCGCTTCGGCGCAGGCGCTGCACGCGGCGCTGCCGGACGCCGAATTGTGGTTCTGGAACGACGATGACGCTGTCCATCGCGTCACGCCGGAAGCGCTGCTGGCGCACGATCGGCCCTTCGAGGAGCCGTTTGTGCCGGTGGGTGAGGGGATCGGCGACCTTGCGACAGCGCTCGATCGAGCGGCCGCCGAACAGCGGGTCCTGGTGCTTGGTCTGCATGGCGGCGCGGCCGAGAATGGCGAGTTGCAGGCAATGTGCGAGATGCGCCGCGTGCCATTCACCGGCTCCGGCGCCGCGGCCTCTCATCTTGCGTTCGACAAGGTCGCCGCCAAGCGCTTCGCTGCGATCGCGGGCGTTCGTACGCTGGGTGGCGTTGCCCTGGCGGATGCCGAGGCCGCGCTCGAAGTCCATGGCCGTCTGATCGCGAAGCCGAGCCGTGACGGATCGAGCTACGGGTTGTTCTTCATCAATGCCAAGCAGGATCTGGTCGCGGTGCGCCACGCGGCCAGAACGGAAGACTATCTGATCGAGCCGTTCGTCTCCGGCATCGAAGCAACCTGCGGGGTGCTGGAGCAGCCGGACGGTTCGCTGTTGGCGCTGCCGACCATCGAGATCGTCCCGGCCGACGGTGGCTTCGACTACACGGCGAAATATCTCGCCAAGTCGACGCAGGAAATCTGCCCCGGCCGGTTCGCTGCCGAGGTGGCGTCGGTGATCATGGACTATGCCGTGAGGGCGCATCGGGTGATCGGCTGCCGTGGCTACTCGCGGTCCGATTTCATCGTCGCTGCCGACGGCCCGGTCTTCCTCGAGACCAACACGCTGCCCGGCCTGACCAAGGCGTCGCTCTACCCGAAGGCGCTCAAGGCGCAGGGCATCGACTTCGTGGATTTCCTGACCGGCCAGATCGCGCTCGCCGAGCGAAACGCCGCACGTTAACGACTGCTTTACAGGTTCCTGCGGAACCACTGCAGATTTACCGCTTTACCAGCCAAATCCCTCATGAATCGCAACAAATTCGGCCCTGATTCGGGCCCCTTTACTTTTTGTTTACCAGTTGGCCCGAAGGTTAACGCTGGCTGCGCATGTTGGCGCTCGGCTGGCGAGGCATGACCTGGCGGACCTTCCGCCTCGTCATTTTGCTTTCGCCCAGCACCGGGTCGCCGTCTGCGCCATAGCCCGGTTGGTTGCGGGCATAACGTGTACGAGCTCTAGCAATGCATGGTGGAGGGCGCCTCGCCCGGTCGTCGCGACTGTCGGGGTTTCAGTCTGACCTGAAAGCGGTCGCCGTGGCGATCGTCGCATTGGTGCGCCATCGCTGGGCGCGTCGCAAACGGCCCGAGCCTCATCCGACGCGGCTGGTCCGTCCCGAACAGCCGAGCGGGCTGATCGCGACCCTCGAGAAATACACGCCGCGCCGCATCGGTGTCGTCGCCACCGTGCTGATCCTGATGGGCAGTGCGGGGCTCGGCATCGTCAAGGGCGGCCACGTCGACGAATTCGTTCAGGGGCTGGACGACGCGCGCAACGCGATCGCCAACATCGCCGGCTTCCG
Source organism: Rhodopseudomonas sp. (assembly GCF_048594845.1). GTDB lineage: Bacteria > Pseudomonadota > Alphaproteobacteria > Rhizobiales > Xanthobacteraceae > Rhodopseudomonas. The sequence goes on from NZ_JBMDXE010000104.1 coordinate 10,608, forward strand.
CATCCAGCAGGTCGCGATCAGCGGCCGCAAGCAGCTCACGCAGGACGAAGTGCTCGCGATCGGCGGCGTCACCGGCCGCTCGTCGCTGCTCTTCTTGGATGCCGCAGCGGTGCGCGACAAGCTGAAGGCCAATCCGTGGATCGCGGACGCGACGGTTCTGAAATTCTATCCGGGCGAGCTGCAGATCGACATCGTCGAGCGCACGGCGTTCGCGCGTTGGCAGCTCGACGGGCGGACCGCGGTGATCGCCGATGACGGCGCCGTGCTCGAGCCCTATGTGGCGCGGCGCTTTATGTCGCTGCCGCTGGTGGTCGGCAAGGGGGCGGGGACCCGCGCCAAGGATTTCCTCGCGCTGCTCGCGCGCTATCCGCAGGTCCAGTCGCAGACTCGCGCGGTCGCCCTCGTCGGCGAACGGCGCTGGAACGTCTGGTTGAGCAGCGGGCTGGTGATCAGGCTGCCGGAGCAGGATGTCGGCAATTCGCTGGCGACGCTCAGCAAGCTCGATCAGGAAGACAAGCTGTTCTCGCGCGACATCACCGCGGTCGATATGCGACTGCCGGACCGACTGACGGTGCGGCTGTCCGACGATGCGGCGAAGGCGCGCGAAGAGTTGTTCAAGGACAAGAAGTCCAAAAAGAAGGCTGGTGACGCGTGACCGGCTTCGATCGCACTCAGACTCCGAAGACCCGCCCGATGCCCCCGCATCGGACCGCGATGGTGGCGTCGCTCGACATCGGCACCAGCAAGATCGCCTGCATGATCGCGCGGCTGAAGCCGTCGCCGCCGAAGGACGCGCTGCGCGGCCGCACCCACGCGGTCGAACTGGTCGGCTACAGCCAGATCCAGTCGCGCGGCGTCAAGGCCGGTGCGGTCGTCGACATGGTCGAATGCGAGAAGGCGATCCGCCATGCGGTGGCGCTCGCAGAGCGGATGGCGAAAGTACGGGTCGAGTCCGTGCTGCTGTCGGTCTCGGCCGGCCGGCTGCAGGGGCAGCTCATCGAAGCAGCCGCGGATATCAAGGGCGGCGCCGTCAACTCGGACGATGTCAGCCGCGTCACCTCCACCGGCATGCATCACGCCACCGCGCCGGGTCGTGCGGTGCTGCATGCGCTGCCGGTCGGCTACACGCTCGACGGCGTGAAGGGCATTCGTGATCCGAAGGGCATGGTCGCGCGCCAGTTCGGCGTCGACATGAACGTCGTCACCACCGACGCCACTGTGGCCAAGAACATCATGCTGGCTGTCGAGCGTTGTCACCTCAATGTCGAAGCGATGGCGGCGAGTCCGTATGTCGCCGGCCTTTCGGTTCTGACCGACGACGAAGCCGATCTCGGCGCTGCACTGATCGAGATGGGTGCGGGCACCACGACGATGGCGATCTATTCGGGCGGTCGCTTCGTGCATTCGAGCGGCTTTGCGCTCGGTGGTCACCACATCACAATGGATCTCGCGCGCGGACTGGGTGCCTGCATTGCGGATGCCGAGCGAATCAAGACGTTATATGGCACGGTGCTAACCGGCGGTTCTGATGCGCGCGAACTGATGACGATTCCGGCCGCCGGAGACAATGAGCGGGACACCCCGCAGGTGATCTCCCGCGCGACGATCGCGAACATCATCCGGCATCGCGCCGAGGAGATTTTTGAGATGGTCAGGGACCGGCTGGCGGATTCGCCGTTTGCTGCTGAGCCGCGCGCCCGCGTGGTTCTGAGCGGTGGCGCGTCGCAACTCACCGGCATCCCTGAACTCGCAACCCGCATTCTCGGCCGCCCTGTGCGCGTCGGCCGTCCGCTCGGCTTCGGCCGGCTTCCGCAGGAAGCCAAGAGCGCATCCTTCGCGGTTCCCACGGGCCTGCTGGTCTATCCGCAATACGCCCATCTGGAGCACATCGAGCCGCGGCATTCCCGCCAGGTCCGCAGCGCCGAACACGCCGGTTACTTCGGCAAAGTCGGCCGCTGGCTGCGCGAGGGCTTTTGATGACTCTTTTCCGCCCCCTTCCGCCATCACAGATTGTCCCGGCCGCTTGCCGGGGACTTCACGAACCAACGCGCGCGTAATCGAGAGGCAACCATGACCATCAATCTCAACGTTCCTGACAGTCGCGAGCTGCGGCCCCGGATCACCGTGTTCGGCGTCGGCGGCGCCGGCGGCAATGCGGTCAACAACATGATCACCGCCGGTCTCGACGGCGTTGATTTCGTGGTCGCCAACACCGACGCGCAGGCGTTGACGATGTCGAAGGCCCAGCGGCTGATCCAGATGGGCACCCAGGTCACCCAGGGTCTCGGCGCCGGCTCGCAGCCGGACGTCGGCTCGGCTGCCGCGCAGGAAGTCATCGACGAAATCCGCGACCACCTCTCGGGCGCGAACATGGTTTTCGTCACCGCCGGCATGGGCGGCGGCACCGGCACCGGCGCC
>NZ_JBMDXE010000105.1:0-34066 GCF_048594845.1 Rhodopseudomonas sp.
TAGTAATCGTAATAGGAGACGAAGTACTCGACCGCGTTGTCGGGGAAGAAGCTCTTGAACTCGCCATAGAGCTGCGCCGCCAGCGTCTTGTTCGGCGCCAGGATCAGCGCCGGGCGCTGGGTCTTCTCGATCACCTTGGCCATGGTGAAGGTCTTGCCCGAGCCGGTGACGCCGAGCAGCACCTGCGTGCGATCGCTGCGGTCGATGCCTTCGACCAGCTCCTTGATGGCGGTCGGCTGGTCGCCCTTCGGCTCGTAGTCCGACTTGATGACGAAGCGGACACCGCCCTCGGACTTTTCCGGCCGCGGCGGCCGATGCGGCACCCATAGCTTGACGTTGCCGTCTTCGCCCTTGAACTCGGGACGGCCGGCGCGGATCAGGTTTTCCAGCGCGTCGGCGGTGGCTTTGACGCCGAGCGCCTCCATCTTGCTGCGCGGCGGCCGCGCCAGCGCCTCGGCGTCGTCCTCCTCGGTCGGCAACCCGAGCTGCCGTGCAAGTTCCGGATCGAGCGTGGGGATGGTGGCGGCGGTGCCGTAGTTGGCCTGCGGGGCTTCAGCAAAGCCCTGCCCGTGGCCCCCCACCCCCGACTCTTCCCCGCGAGGGCGAGGGGAGCCTTGGGGCGCCGGTTGCGGATGAGGCTGCAGCGGCGTCGGCCGCGGCGTGCCGCCATCACCTGGAAAGTTCTTCGGCGTCGACGCCCTGCCGCGATGCACCGCGGCCTCGCCGCCGGTGCGGCGGTCGCGTGAATTGTCGGGCGGCGGTTGCAGGCCGGTGCCCGAGCCGAGCCCGGCCTCGCCGCGGTTCAGCGCAGGGTTCAACAGCTCGGCCAGCGCCGGCCCGATCGGCTTGACGTCGGGGCGATGAGCCTTGGATTTCGGCGCGCGTGGGGACTTTGCCGCCGGCTTTTTCGGAGTGTCGGGAGATTTCGCCATCGCGGTGAATATGGGCAGAGTCGGAGGTCGATGAAAGAGCGGCCGAAGCGGAAGTAACGGCGGGACCGGCGCGCGGGGAGGATTTCTGCTGCATCGCCGTTCGTCCCGCGAATGACGTTGCAAATGCAGGCGCTGGTCTTTCCTTCGCGAGCCGGAACCGTAAGCTGCGGTTCCCTCCGCCGCCGACCCGACGAGCCCCGCATGATCCGTCGATCCGCCTGCCTCGCTGTCCTTGCGCTGCTTGCGCAATCCGTCTCACCCGCCGCGGCTCAGCCCAATGAGGCCGAGCCGTCGACCCGCGCGGCGAACGAGGCCGTCGGCAAATCGTTGCCACTGGCGGACCACGCCGATTTCGAGGACGCACAGCGCGGCCTGATCGCGCCGTTGCCGGAGGGCGTGGTCGCCGGTGCCGCGGGCGCCCCGCCGGTGTGGAATCTCAAGCCTTATGATTTTCTCAAGGGCGAGCAGTCCGCCGCAACGGTCAATCCCAGCCTTTGGCGGCAGGCCCGGCTCAATCTCGCCAACGGCCTGTTTCAGGTCACCGACCGCGTCTATCAGGTCCGCGGCCTCGATATCGCCAACGTCACCATCGTCGAGGGCGACACCGGCCTGATTGTCACCGACACCACGTTGACGGTGCCGACCGCCAGAGCGGCGCTCGATCTCTACTATCAGCACCGGCCGCGGAAGCCGGTGGTGGCGCTGATCTACACCCATAGCCACGTCGATCATTTCGGCGGCGCGGGCGGGCTGATCACCGCGGAGGATGCCGCTTCCGGCAAGGTCAAGGTGATCGCGCCTGAAGGCTTCATGGATCACGCCGTGGCCGAAAACGTCATTGCCGGCAATGCGATGAGCCGGCGCGCGCAGTTCCAGTTCGGCGCGCCGCTGCCGGTCGGCGACAAGGGGCAGGTCGACGCCGGTCTCGGCAAGGCGCTGGCGATGGGACCGATCTCGCTGATCCCGCCCAACGACACCATCAAACAGCCGACCGAGACGCGCCGCATCGACGGTGTCGATATCGAATTCCGCTTCGTGCCGGAGTCGGAAGCGCCATCCGAGATGATCTCCTACTATCCGCAGTTCAAGGTTTTGAACATGGCGGAGGACACCACCCACACGCTGCACAACCTCTACACCCTCCGCGGCGCCGCCATCCGCGACGGCCGGCTGTGGTCGAAATATATCGGCGAGGCGATCGACCGTTATGGCGACCGCACCGACGTGGTGATCGCGCAGCATCACTGGCCGGTGTGGGGACAGGACCGGGTCGTGTCCTATCTAAAGAAGCAGCGCGACCTCTACAAATTCATCCACGACCAGAGCGTGCGGCTGCTCAACCACGGCCTGACGCCGACCGAGATCGCCGAGCGCCTGACGCTGCCGCCGTCGCTGGCCGGTGATTTCGCCGCGCGCGGCTACTACGGCTCGGTCAGCCACAACGCCAAGGCGGTGTACCAGTTCTATCTCGGCTGGTACGACGGCAACCCGGCCGATCTCAACCCGCTCCCGCGTGCCGACGAAGCCAAGAAAGAAATCGACTATATGGGCGGCGCCGCGGCGGTGCTGGCCCGTGCCCGCGAGGACTACAAGGCTGGGCAATATCGCTGGGTGGCGACGATCGCCAGCAAGTTGGTGTTCGCCGATCCGTCCAACAAGGAGGCAAGGGCGCTCGGCGCGGACGCGCTGGAGCAACTCGGCTACCAGGCCGAGGCCGCGACCTGGCGCAACGCCTATCTGCTCGGCGCGCAGGAATTGCGCAACGGTCTGATCAAGACCGATGCCGTCACCGTCAGTCCCGACATGCTCAAGGGCGTGTCGATCGATCTGGCATTCGATTTCCTCGCCGTGCGGCTCAACGCCGCCAAGGCCGAGGGCAAGCACATCGTGGTCAACTGGACCTTCACCGAGCCGAAGCAGACCTACACGATGAATTTGGAGAACTCGGCGCTGACCCATGTGGCAGGCCGCCTGTCCGACAATCCGGACGTCTCGGTCACGCTCAACCGCGCCACGTTCGACGCGATCTCGCTGAAGCAGCGCAGCTTCCTCGGCGCCATCGCCACCGGTGACCTGTGGGTTACGGGCAATCCGCTGAAGCTCCGCGAGCTGTTCGGCATGTTCGACGAGTTCTCGCCGAACTTCGAAGTGATCGAGCCGGTGAAGGCGAAGATCGAGTAGCCGCGCCGCGACGTTCGGGATCGTCGGTTACAGATCCGCCGCGGCGATCCAGAACACCTCGCCTTCGGAATCTTCGCTGTCGAGCCACAGCAGCGGCAAATCCGGAAACTCTGCGTCGATCAGGCCGCGGCCGCGGCCGATTTCGCACAGCAGGCCGCCTGTCTCGGTGAGGTGATCCTTGGCTTCGGCCAGGATGCGGCGGACGATGTCGAGGCCGTCGTCGCCGCCGTCGAATGCCATTGCGGGTTCGGCGCGGCATTCGGCCGGCAGGCTCGCCATGCCTTCGGCGTCGACATAAGGCGGGTTGGTGATGATCAGATCGTAGCGGGTGTCGCCGAGCGGCGCGAATAGATCGCCGTTGTGCAGCGTGATGCGATCGTCGAGCTGATGGTCGGCGACGTTGCGCGTCGCGACCGCGAGCGCGTCCTTCGACAGATCGACGGCATCGATCGCTGCGAACGGGAATGCACGGGCCGCGAGGATCGCCAGGCAGCCCGATCCGGTGCACAGATCGAGTACGCGCTCGACCTCGGCCGGATCGCCGATCAGTGAGGTGTCGCCGCCGTCGAAATGGCTGTCGAGCAGTTCGCCGATGAAGGAGCGCGGCACGATCACGCGCTCGTCGACATAGAACGGCACGCCGCGCATGTAGATCTTGTTGACCAGATAGGCAGCCGGCAGACGCGTCGCGATGCGGCGCTCGATCAGTCCAAGGATCTTGGCGGCTTCGACCGACGTGACGCGCGCGGACGCAAACATCTCGAACTGATCGGGATGCAGATGCAGCGCCTCGCCGATCAGGAAGGCGGCTTCGGCGATCGGGTCGGTGGTGCCGTGCGCGAACACCACGCCGGCTTCGGCGAAGCGGCTGACGGCGTAGCGCAGGAAATCGAGCAGGGTGACCAGTTCGCCCGGCGCGACCCTCGGCGAGTGCGGGCGCTGAACCGGCTTTGCGGCAGTTCGCTTCGCGGCAGACCTCGCCGGCGTCGTGCTGCGCTTTGCGGTCTTCGCCTTAACGGCTTTCGCTTTCGCCTTCTTCGCCATCAATCCTTGCCCCATCGCGCCGCGGCGTCGTCGTCGCGGTCATGCGCCTCGACCCAGCGCGTCTCGCCGTTGCGCTCCTCGCGCTTCCAGAACGGCGCGTTGGCCTTGAGATAATCCATCAGGAATTCGGCTGCCGAGAACGCCGCCTGGCGATGCGCCGAGGCGGCCAGCACCAGCACGATGTTGTCGCCGGGCAGCATCCGGCCGACGCGGTGCACGATCGTCAGCCCGGTCACCGGCCAGCGCTTCACCGCCTCGGCGGCGTGGCGGCCGATCTCGTCTTCGGCCATGCCGGGATAATGTTCGAGGGTCAGCGCCGCGACATCGTTGCCGTCGTCGGCGCCGCGGCAGATGCCGCTGAAGCTCACCACCGCGCCGATATCGACGCGGCCGGACGTCATCGCCTTGATCTCGGCGGCGACGTCGAAATCGGCTTCCTGAATGCGGATGGTCACCGGGACGGTCATCGGATCACCCGTGCGCAGGCGCGCTCAGCCGCCGGTCATCGGCGGGAAGAAGGCCACTTCGCGGGCGCCGGCGATCGGCGTATCCGGGCGCACATGGGTGCGGTCGATCGCGGTGCGGATCACGGCCGGGTTTTCGAACGCATACGCGTAGCCTTCGCCGCGCGCCGTCAGCCAGCCGATCAGATCGGTGACTGTCACGATCTCCGCCGGCGGCTCGACCGTCTCTTCTTCCAGGCCGATGCGCTCGCGCACCCAGGCGAAATACTTCACCCTCATCGCGAGTCCTCCTCGATCAGATGATGGATGCCGGCGCGGAAATAATCGTAGCCGGTGTACATCGTCACCAGTGCGGAGATCCACAGCAGGGCGAGCCCGATCTGCGTCGTGTAGGGCAGCACCTCGTCGCCGGCGTCGCCGGCGAGCAGGAAGCCGATGGCGACCAACTGCACCGTGGTCTTCCACTTCGCCAGCTTGGTCACGGGGACGCTGACGCGCAGCGCGGCGAGATATTCGCGCAGGCCCGACACCAGGATTTCCCGGCACAGGATCACGATCGCGGCCCACAGCGTCCAGCCATGGATGATGCCGTCGGCCGCCAGCATCAGCAGGCAGGACGCCACCAGCAGCTTGTCGGCGATCGGATCGAGCATGCGGCCGAACGCGGAGTGCTGGTCCCAGATCCGGGCGTAATAGCCATCGAGGAAGTCGGTGATCGCGGCGGCGATAAATACCGCCAGCGCGACCCAGCGCAGCGCCAGCGGGCCGCCGAGGATCGACTGCGCGAAAATACAGCCGACCACGACCGGGATCGCCGCGATGCGCGCATAAGTCAGAATATTGGGCAGCGTCAGCGACTTCGTCCCACGCGCCGGCACCCTGGTAGAAACATTGTTCATCGAGCTTTACCAATACTGCCCGCGCCGGAACGTCAACTCCCCCGAAGGGCAGCCCGATCCCTATCAGGAAAAGGTGAAATCCGCATGGATTCCGATCAGGAGCGGGGCTGCCGACTTTGGTCGGGCAGGGCGGCTCAGCCCGGGCCCGGATGAAAGAACTCGAAGATCCGCCGCGCGCTTTCGGCGCTGATTCCCGGAACCTTGCCGAGATCCCCGAGCGAGGCGCGTTCGATCTCCTTCAGGGTGCCGAAGTGGTGGAGCAGCGCGCGCTTGCGGGTCGGGCCGATGCCGGGGATTTCCTGCAGGCCGGCTTCGCGGATGTCCTTCTTGCGCAGCTTGCGGTGTGAGCCGATCACGAAGCGGTGCGCCTCGTCGCGCAGCCGCTGGATGAAATACAGCACCGGGTCGCGCGGCTCGAGCTTGATCGCCTCGCGCTCGGGCATGAACAGGGTCTCGCGGCCGGCGTCGCGGTCCGGCCCCTTGGCGACGCCGAGCAGAGTCACCTCCGCCTCTAATCCGAGCTCGGCCAGCACGGCGCGCGCGGCGTTGAGCTGGCCGCGGCCGCCGTCGATGATTACGAGGTCGGGCCAGCGCGGCGTCTCGTCGTCCTTGGGCGGTGCCTCGCCTTCGGCGCGGGCGGCGACCAACCGCTTGAACCGGCGTTGCAGCACCTCGCGCATCATCGCGTAATCGTCGCCCGGGGTGAGGCCTTCGGAGCGGATGTTGAACTTGCGGTACTGGTTCTTGATGAAGCCGTCCGGCCCGGCGACGATCATCGCGCCGACCGCGTTGGTGCCCTGGATGTGGCTGTTGTCGTAGACCTCGATCCGCTGCGGCGGCTTCGGCAGGCGGAGTGTGGACGCCAGCCCGTCCAGCAGCCGGGTCTGGGTGGCGGTATCGGCCAGCTTGCGTCCGAGCGCCTCGCGGGCATTGGTCAACGCGTGCGCGACCAGCTCCTTCTTCTCGCCGCGCTTGGGGACCGAGATCTCGACCTTGTGGCCGGCCTTGATGCACAGCGCGTTGGCCAGCAGTTCGCATTCCTCGATGTCGTGCGACAGCAGGATCTGCTTGGGCGGCGGCTTGTCGTCGTAGAACTGCGCCAAGAACGACGACAGCACTTCCTCCGGCGTGAACGACTTCTCGGCGCGCGGGAAGTAGGCGCGGTTACCCCAGTTCTGGCCGGTCCGGAAGAAGAACACCTCGACGCAGGAGTAGCCGCCTTCCTGATAAATCGCGAAGACGTCCGCTTCCTCGACGGTGCGCGGATTGATGCCTTGCTGCGACTGGATCGCCGACAACGCGGCCAGTCGGTCGCGATACAGCGCCGCGGTCTCGAATTCGAGCTCGTTCGAAGCCTTTTCCATTTCGGCCGCCAGCAGGCCCTTCACCGCCCGGCTGCGGCCGGACAGGAAGTCGGTCGCCTCACGGACCAGCTCGGTATAGCCCGGGAAGTCGATCTCGCTGGTGCAGGGGCCCGCGCAGCGGCGGATCTGGTACAGCAGGCAGGGCCGGGTGCGGCTCTCGAAGAAGCTGTCGGTGCAGGACCGCACCAGAAACGCCCGCTGCAGCGCCGTGATGGTGCGGTTCACCGCGCCGACCGAGGCGAACGGACCGAAATAGCGGCCGGGCCGGGTCTGCGCGCCGCGGTGCTTGAGGATCTGCGGCGCCCAATGGTCGCCGGTGATCAGAATGTACGGAAACGATTTGTCGTCGCGCAGCAGCACGTTGAAGCGCGGCCGCAGCTGCTTGATCAGATTGGCTTCGAGCAGCAGCGCCTCGGTCTCGGTCGCGGTCGAGATGATCTCGACCGTCGCGGTTGCGGCGATCATCCGGGCGATGCGCATCACATGCCCGGTGGGCCGCGCATAGGACGACAGCCGCTTCTTCACGTTCTTGGCCTTGCCGACATAGAGCACGTCGTTGGCCGCATTCAGCATCCGGTACACGCCCGGCGAGGTCGGCGCCAGCCGCACCGCCTGCTCGATGGCCGCGCGGCCGACGGCCAGCGTGCCGTCCGCGACCTCGCTGTTGTCGTCCTCGACCTCCGGCAGACGCGATTCCTCGTCCTCTTCTGCCGTGAGCGAGGCGGTGGCGGCATCGATGTCCTGTGCGCCGGCGGTCGGGCGCGGCATGGCCGCAGGGGCGTCCGGCGACGGCGAGGCCTTTTCGGCAGGCGGCGTGGCCGCCGTGTCGCGGGTGTCGGCAGGGTCTTGATTCATGGCCCTAAATTAGGCGCTCGGGCGCAGCGGTGCCAGCGCGGCGGGCCCGGAACCCACATGCGGCAATCCGCGCCGGGCTCGCCATCCTGTCGCCCCGAAGCTTGGGAAGTAAGCTTTCGTTAAGAACGACATTTGGAACCGAGGGCGGCTTAACAACCGCTTAACTTAAAACTCTCGATAAATCTTACCGGAAAAAACTGGAAATCCGTAACCATCCCGGATGCTTTTTCCGGTCGGCCAAAGGTGCCGATGGCTGGGCGGACGGCGCGCAGAAGCCGCGCTCCTGCCGTCGAGGAGAGTAAGATGCGTAAACTTGCGATGGCGGCGACGACCATTCTCGTCGCGGGAATTTCGACGGCCCACGCGGCGGACATGGGCTATTACGGCTCGCGGACGCCCTACACCGTCAATCAGCCGCTGAACGCGTTCAGCTGGGCAGGCCCCTATCTGGGCGGCAACCTCGGCTATTCGTTCGGCAACGTGACCAACAACATCACCAAGCCGTCCGGCTTCTCGGGCGGCGTGCAGGGCGGCTACAACTGGCAGAGCGGCAACATCGTCTTCGGTCTCGAAGGCGATATCCAGTTCTCGACTGCCGACGACACCTTCGCGCCCTACAAGTTCTCGAACCCGTGGTTCGGCACCGCGCGCGGCCGCGTCGGCTACGCTCTGAACGACGTGCTGCTTTACGCCACCGGCGGTCTGGCCTTCGGCCAGCTCAAGGGGCAGAATCTGCTGGCGTCAGAGAGCCACAATTCGGCGGGCTGGACCGTCGGTGCCGGCGCCGAGTTCGCCTTCGCGCCGAAGCTCAGCGCCAAGGTCGAGTACCTCTACGGCAGCCTGTCGACCAACAACTTCTTCATCACCGGCGTGCCGAACGGCTACAATTTCGGCCTCATCCGCGCCGGCATCAACTATCACTTCTAAGCATCGCGATCTTCGCGACCAGAACTTCGCGACCAGAAACTCGACGATCACCATTCCCGGCCCTCGCGGCCGGGATTTCTTTTGCTGATAACTCCTGGAGACGGATAGCCGCGCCGGAAGTAGCCGCGCACTAAGCCGTCGCGGCGCCGCTCGGCCGGCTGAGCCGTCGCTTATACCATCGGAGATGAGGTCGGGCAGAGGGCTGTCGGATGCTCGGTCGCTGTCGCCTGTGTCGCCGCGTTGGCGACGCGGAGACGGCGGCTACGAAATCACCAGATTGACCGCCTTGGGGCCCTTGCCCTTCTTGTCCGGCTCGACTTCGAACGAAATACGCTGGCCTTCGGTCAGGTCCTTCAAGCCGGCCCGCTCCACCGCAGTGATATGAACAAATACATCGCGGCCACCGTCATCAGGTTTGATGAAGCCGTAGCCGCGTTCTCCATTAAAGAACTTCACCGTTCCCGTCATAGGCATTCCGGAAACTCCTCCCGCCTGCTTTCCGTCGCGCCGACAAGGGAATAGGGGGCGCTCCGGTACGACCTGGCATCGCGCTGCCGGAAGGCTTGGCCGAGAGCTGGACCGTTGCTAATCCCGGTCCGAGTAGTACGGCCTTGTCACTCCGCCGCCCCCATTCGCGGAAGCGGAACGTAAAGCCAGTCCAATCAGCTCAGCATAATACGGATTTGCGCGAATTGACTACGGTTCAAATGCGACTTTTCCGGCCCCGAATGGTCACTGGTTGAGTGATCAGGATTTGGGTAGCTCGAGCCGGTAACGGCTGACTCCGCCCTGTCCGAGCGGACGCTCCAACTCGGGAAGAATGACTTTCAATTCCGCCGCCAGCGTCCAGGGCGGATTCACCATCAGCAGCCCGGTCGAGGTCAGCGGCCCGTCCGGCTGCTGCGGGGCGACGCTGAATTCCAGCCGAAGGCATTTGCCTTCACCGCCGGCGGTGGCGGTTGTGGCCACGTGCTGCGCCAGTGCATCGGTCGCCCGGCGGTTTTTGGCCGGATACCACAGCAGATAGGCCCCGGTCGGCCATTTGCCGTAGGCGGTCGAGAAGCCGTCGGCGAGCCGGTCGAATTCGTCCTTCTGCTCGAACGACGGGTCGATCACCACCAGGCCGCGCCGCTCCTTGGGGGGCACGAACGCCGCCAGGGCCTTCCAGCCGTCGAGATCGACGACGCGGGCCTGGGTATCGCGCCGGAGCGCATCGATCAGCTGCTTGCGGGCCACCGGTTCCAGCTCGCTGGCCACCATGCTGTCCTGCGGCCGCAGCAGTGCGCGGGCGATCAGCGGCGAGCCCGGATAGGCGGTCAGTTCGCGCTGCGGATTGAAGGCGCGGACGATGTCGAGATACGGCCTGATCAGTTCGCCGGCTTTGTCGCTGAACCGTGCCTGCATCACCCGGCCGATCCCGCTGGTCCACTCGCCGCCGCGGCGGGCCTCGTCGCTGGTCAGGTCGTACAGTCCGGCGCCCGCATGGCTGTCGATCACCCGGAACGGCGCCGGCTTCTCCTGCAGGTAGGTCAGGATCCGGACCAGCACGATGTGCTTGATGACATCGGCAAAATTGCCGGCGTGGAAGGCGTGGCGATAGTTCATGAGCATTCCCTAGCAGGTGGTCCGTCCGGCCGCCATGGCCGGGGCTGTGGCGGCGCAGCGCCGCCATCGCGCGCTCTGCTCGTATCATTACGGGGAACCAGGGTCGCTGCGAAATCCCAAGAAGTCTTCATTTTGCAGCAACTTGTAGCACCGGCACGGCGCGGCCTCGCGCGGCCGATTAACGGGCTGTTTAATCAGCGGTGCTAGTTCTGAGGTCCGGATGGGGCCAGACATTTCACCGGTCGGGTCCTCCAGAGAACACAATGAGCCCACCGTTGGGGGCGTTTCGGCGCACCGTTGCGGTGCCCCTTGGGAGTTGAAGATGGCGGTTGATTTGTCAATGTCGGTCTTGGTGGTGGACGATTACAGCACCATGATCCGGATCATTCGTAATCTTCTGAAGCAGCTCGGCTTCGAGCATATCGACGACGCCAGCGACGGCTCGGCCGCGCTCGAGAAGATGCGCTCGAAGAAGTACGGTCTGGTAATCTCGGACTGGAATATGGAGCCGATGACCGGCTACGACCTGCTCAAGGAAGTCCGCGCCGATCCGAACCTGTCGCAGACGCCCTTCATCATGATCACGGCGGAATCCAAGACCGAGAACGTGATCGCCGCCAAGAAGGCCGGCGTGAACAACTACATCGTCAAGCCGTTCAACGCCGCGACACTGAAGACTAAGATCGACGCGGTGTTCCCGGATCACGTCGCGGCTTAAGCCGCGCCTGCAGCGAGCACGCTATTCAAACGCGCTCCGCGAGGGGCGCGTTTTTTGTTGGGCACATCCTCTCCCCGTCATTCCGGGGCGCGCGCAGCGCGAACCCGGAATCCATAACCACTGTCCGATCGTCTTGCGTGAAGGCGACTGCCGCCGTGCATCACACCACACGCTGCGGCGTATGGATGCCGGGCTCGCGAGCTTCGCTCGCGCCCCGGCATGACGAACGTGAGGGTGTAGGCGCGGCTGCGCTCGCGGCAGCGAAAGATGTCAGCGCTGCTGCGGTGCGCATCGCGGACGGACGCGCGGGGCGCAGAGCTACCAGCGCAATTCCCGCGTCAGCGCGGCCGGAGGGTGTCCGAACAGTTCGGTGACGGCGGCGGTGTCGAGGCGGTCGATGCCTTCGAAGGCGTCGGAATGGATGCCGCGGGTGACGAACAGCAGGTCGATCCCATAGGCCTGTGCACCGGTCAGATCCGTGCGCACCGAGTCGCCGATCGCCAGGACGCGCTCACGCGGCGTGTCGGTGCCGCGCAGCTTCTTGGCCAGTGCCATGGCGCGATCGTAGATCGGCTGGTGCGGCTTGCCGTAAAAGATCACATCGCCGCCGAGTTCGCGATACAGCTCGGCGATCGCGCCGGCGCAGTAAATCAAGCGGTCGCCGCGCTCGACCACGATGTCGGGATTGGCGCAGACCAGCGTCAGCTTGCGCACCAGTGCCTCGCCCATCATCTGCCGATAGTCTTCAGCCGACTCGGTTTCGTCGTCGAACGGGCCCGTGCAGATGATGTAGTCGGCCTTGTCGAGCGGCGTCAGCGGCGCGTCGAGGCCACGATAGATCGAATTGTCGCGATCCGGGCCGAGCCAGTAGATCGACTGCCCGGGATGCTCGGCCACGTAGATGCGGGTGAGATCGCCTGACGAGACGATGGCGTCGTAGCAGTCGTCCGGCACATGCAGCTTGCGGAGCTGGCGCTGCACCGAGTCCGCCGGGCGCGGCGCGTTGGTGATCAGCACCACGGTGCGGCCTTCGGCGCGTGCGGTGCGCAGCGCCTCGCAGGCTTCGGGAAACGATTCCAGGCCGTTATGAACGACGCCCCAGATGTCGCTGAGCACGACATCGACGGACGGCACCAGCTCACGCAGGTGCTCGACAAAGCGCAGCGTGGTCATTGGCAAAAGCGGTCAGAACGGACCGACGGCGCGGCGGGCCAGAGCGGCGACGCCGGTGACGACGCGCGCCGGTTCGATCCGGGCGAGCTCGCCCTTCGAAATGGGGCCTGGATCATGGGACGGAGGGGTATCCTGCTTGGCCTTGTCGCCGGAAGAGGTGGGCGCTGGCGTGGGGGCGGTCTCGGGCCGCAGCGGACGCGGCGCCGCGAACAAGAATCCCTGCCCAAAGCGGACATCGTAGTCAAGCAGGTCCACCACCGCGCGCTCGCCCTCGATCCGCTCGGCGATCAGGTCGATGCCGAAGCGGCCGAGCAGGTCGGACAGATCGGCCGGATGGATGTCGGCGGCCGGGCGCTCGCGCTCCTCGAGCAGCAGCGCCGCCGGCACCTTGATGAAGCGCACGCCGCGGTCGGCGAGCTCGCGCGGCTCGAACCGCAGGTCGGTGACGTGGTCGATCGAGAAGCGGTAGCCGCGCTGCGCCAGCGCCGCGAGGTGCTCGGCTTCGAGCGGCCCGAGGTTGCGCAGCGTCGCCTGTTTGAATTCCAGCACGAAGGACGGCGCCAGCGCGCGGTTGGCTTCGAGGAAGTCGAGGCACTGTGCGAATGCCGCGGCATCCGACAACGTCGCGCCGGCGATGTTGACGAACACGCCGACGTCCTTGTTGCGCACCATCAGGCGGCGCAGCACCTGCACGGCGCGCAGCATCACCGCGTGGTCGATCCGGCCCATCAGGCCGGCGGTCTCGGCCGCGGTGAGAAACTCCTGCGCGGTCAGGATCTGGTCGTTCGCATCCCGCAGCCGGGTGACGATCTCGTAGAACCGCACCTTGCGCTGCGGCAGGGTCACCAGCGGCTGCAGATAGATGTCGAGCCGGCCGTGATCGACCGCGCCGCGCACGGCCTCGAGCAGTTGCGGCGCGGTGCGGGCCGGCTTGGGCGCGGCAGGCAGCGCCGGGGCGGCAGCGGCGGGAAGGTCGGTGATCGCCATCGGCTCGGTGGCCGCGGGTGGCTGGATGCCCTGCTGCTCCGGGAGCCGCGCGCCTGGATCCAGCAGCGGCGCGGGCTGCGGCGCTGCGGCGGAGGATGCCGCCATCAGCATGTCCTCGTGGGTCGCGACCGACGCGGCGAGCTGCTTCACCAGCACGCCCAACTCGCCGATCTCGTTGAGCGCGACCTGGGTGCGGTCCTGGCTGGCCGAATTGGCGGCGATCACCTTGGCCTCGACGGCGGCGAGCCGACGGCCGAACTCTGCGATCTGGCGGGCGAGGTCGGCGGTGCCGTTCGACAGGTCGGCAATCTGATGGCTGGCGTCGGAGCGGTCACCGAGCCGGATCGAGACCGCATGATACAAAATGAACAGTGCCATCGCGGCCAGCGCCACGATCGCCGACTGCAGCACATTGAAGCCGGCAAGCGCGTACACCACCGTGCCCAGCGACACGGAGATCAGCACCATGCAGATCGCGACGAAAAGGGTCGAAACTCGGATCATTCAGCGCCGGATTCCCTGCCGATCCCGCATCATTGGTGATTCGGCGGACGAGTCCACTGGATTCGTCCGCCGCATCCGGGATTGAGCAGGGCGTCCGGGGCCGGGCGCCGGGCCGTCGTCAGGCGACCGCGCGGATCACCTTGGCGACCTTGTCGACGATTTCGCCGATCTGGTCGTCGCTCATGATCAGCGGCGGGGTCAGCGCCAGCGTGTCGCCGGCGATGCGCAGCATCAGGTCGTGGTCGTGGAAGGCCGAGTTCATCGCCTCGAAGCCGCGCTTGCCCGGGCCTTCGCCGACCGGGGCGAGGTCGATGCCGGCGGTGAGGCCGACGGTGCGGATGTCGACGACGTTCGGCTCCGACTTCAGCGACAGCACCGCGTCGGCCCATTTCGGCTCCAGCGCCTTGGCGCGCTCGAACAGCTTCTCGTCACGATAAATGTCGAGCGTGGCGAGGCCGGCCGCGCAGGCCAAGGGATGCGCCGAGTAGGTGTAGCCGTGGAACAGCTCGACGGCGTAATCCGGACCGGTCATGAACGCGTCGTGGATCTCGCTCGAGGCGATCACGCCGCCCATCGGCACCGCGCCGTTGGTGACGCCCTTGGCGAAGGTGATCATGTCGGGCGTGACGCCGTAGCGTTCGGCCGCGAAGGCGAAGCCGAGACGGCCGTAGCCGGTGATCACTTCGTCGAAGATCAGCAGGATGCCGTGCTTCTTGGTGATCTCGCGCAGCTTCTTGAGGTAGCCCTTCGGCGCCGGGATCACGCCGGTCGAGCCGGCCATCGGTTCGACGATCACCGCCGCGATGGTGTTGGCGCCGTGCAGATTGACGAGGCCTTCGAGCGCGTCGGCGAAGTGCGCGCCGTAGTCCGGCTCGCCCTTGCTGAACGCCTGCTTGTCGCGATCATAGGTCGCAGGCAGATGGTCGACGCCATTGAGCAGCGTGCCGAACATCTTGCGGTTGTTGCCGATGCCGCCGACCGCGGTGCCGCCGAAGCCGACGCCGTGATAGCCGCGCTCGCGGCCGATGAAGCGGGTGCGCGAGCCCTGGCCGCGGATCTGCTGCCAGGCCATCGCGATCTTCAGCGCGGTGTCGGCGGCTTCCGAGCCGGAGTTGCAGAAGAACACATGGTCGAGCCCGGCCGGCGCCAAGTCGGCGATCCGGCTGGCGAGTTCGAACGCCTTCGGCTGGCCGAACTGGAACGGCGGCGAGAAGTCGAGCTCCTCGGCCTGCGCGGCGATGGCAGCGGAAATCTGCTCGCGGCCGTGGCCGGCGTTGCTGCACCACATGCCCGACGCGGCGTCGATGATCTTGCGGCCGTCCGTGGTGAAATAATGCATGTCCTTGGCGCCCGCGATCATCTTCGGCGCGCGCTTGAAGGCCCGGTTCGCAGTGAACGGCATCCAGAACGCCTCGAGGTCGTTCGGCACGTTGACGGCGGACGTGGGCTTGCTCTTGTCTAACATAGCGCTCCTCATATGCGCGGGACGGGATTGCGGACGGCGCGGCAGGCTAGCAGCTTCGGGGTGGCACGGAAATGCCGCGAGCCCGCACATTTGCGTGGGGCTTCCATCCGATCGAGGCTGCCGACGCTCATAAACCACGCAATTCGCCCGCGATTTGCGCTGGATCACACGTCCCAGCCTTGCTGCACGGCGGCACGGCTGGTACCAACCCGGCCCTGAGCTGAAAGGCGACCATGGCTGACAAACCGAAGAAACCGCAGAAACTGCGCGCGCGGCTGCCGCGTGGCCTCGCTGACCGCGGCCCCGCCGAGATCGCCGCGACGCGCGCGATGGTGGAGAAGATCCGCGAGGTCTACGAGCGCTACGGCTTCGAGCCGGTCGAAACCCCGGCTTTCGAATACACCGACGCACTCGGCAAATTCCTGCCCGATCAGGACCGCCCCAATGAGGGCGTGTTCTCGCTGCAGGACGACGACGAGCAATGGATCAGCCTGCGCTACGACCTGACCGCGCCGCTCGCCCGCTACGTCGCCGAGAATTTTGATGCACTGCCGAAGCCTTATCGCAGCTACCGGTTCGGCTGGGTGTTCCGTAACGAAAAACCCGGCCCCGGCCGCTTCCGCCAGTTCATGCAATTCGACGCCGACACGGTGGGCGCCCCGACCGCCGCGGCCGACGCCGAGATGTGCATGATGGCGGCCGACACGATGGAAGCGCTCGGCATCCCGCGCGGCAGCTACGTGGTGAAGGTGAATAACCGCAAGGTGCTGGACGGGGTGATGGAGAGCATCGGGCTCGGCGGTGAAGAGAATGCGGGGCGCCGGCTGACGGTGCTGAGGGCGATTGACAAGCTCGATAAGTTTCCGATCGCAGAAATTGAGAAGCTACTTGGTCTCGGACGATGGGACGGGGGCGAAGAAGGCAAAGGTGACTTTACGAAAGGCGCTGGCTTAACGGCTGAACAAATTCAGAGCTTGGCGGCTTTTCTTACCTACCGACCGGCTCAAATTGTGCCACTCACTGGTAGTGATGGCGTTGTTGAGCACAAGATGAAGACGGTTGTCCTGCTCGAGAATGGCGAGACCGAATTTAGGGATCCCAATAACGAGCAGACAATAGCTAATCTGATGCTTTTACTACCGAGTCACCAACTAGTCGAACAAGGCATCGGTGATCTTTCTGCGATCAACGAGATCCTGCAGAGCTGCGAATACGGAGATCGCGTTCTTGTTGATCCCTCCGTCGTCCGCGGCCTCGAATACTACACCGGCCCGGTCTACGAGGTTGAACTGCTGCTCGACACCAAGGACGAGAAGGGCCGTCCGGTGCGGTTCGGCTCGGTCGGCGGCGGCGGGCGTTACGACGGCCTGGTGTCGCGCTTCCGCGGCGAACCGGTGCCGGCGACCGGATTTTCGATCGGCGTGTCGCGGCTGCAGGCGGCGCTGACGCTGATCGGACAGCTCGACAACAAACCGCAGCCGGGGCCGGTGGTCGTCACCGTGTTCGGCGGCGACATCGCCGGCTATCAGAAAATGGTCGCGACGCTGCGCCAGGCGGGCATCCGCGCCGAATTGTATTTGGGCAATCCCAAGCACTCGCTCGGCCAGCAGATGAAATACGCCGACAAGCGCAACTCGCCCTGCGCCATCATCCAGGGCTCGGACGAAAAGGCCCAGGGCATCGTTCAGATCAAGGACCTGATCCTCGGCGCCGAACTCGCCTCGCTGGAGAAGGACCGCGACGAGTATCTGAAGAAACAGGCCGAGGCGCAGTTCTCCTGCAAGGAAGACGAACTCGTCGCCAAGGTGAAGGACCTGCTGCAGCGACGCGGGGTGGTGTGGCAGTGATCGCCACGCCTGCTGCCTCATGGTGAGGAGCCCGGCAGAGCCCGCAGGGCGACGCCGGGCGTCTAGAACCATGGGCGACGCGCGATGTAGCCTTGGTGCCTCGCGGCGCATCCTTCGAGACGCCCGGCTCCGCTCTGGCGAGCTGCGCCGGGCTCCTCAGTATGAGGTCTGTGTGAGTTGAAACGAAGAATCAAAACGGAGAAACGCCAGTGCCCGAGATCACCGTCAACATGGCCGAAGGCCGTACTGCCGAGCAGAAGGCCGCGATGATGCGCGACATCTCGCAGGCGCTGGTGACGCATCTCGGCGTCAAGGCCGAGGACGTCGTCATCCAGATCAACGAAGCGCCGCTCGCCAACAAGATGAAGGGCGGCAAAACCTTCGTCGAGCGCAAAGCCGCACAGGCGAAGTAAGCCCATCCGTCATTGCGAGCCAACGGGTCCGGCCTTCGGCCGGCCCGATGACAGGCTCCGCGAAGCAATCCAGTGCCTTGCACGGCTGGATTGCTTCGTCGGCTTCGCCTCCTCGCAATGACGGTGAGGTCTGTCCGTTTCCGCAGTAACATCCTATCGTTCGTCATTCCGGGGCGCGCGGCGCGCGAGCCCGGAATCCATAACCAATGTGCTCGCGGTTAGCAGCGGCTTGCGCGCCGAGTTCTTCTCGCTGACACTGGGGGTATGGATTCCGGGCTCGCGCGCCGCGCGCCCCGGAATGACGAACGCTAAGTATTTCGTCGGAAAAGAGGCCACCATGGACGCGCGCGATATCATCACTGTCGGCATGAGCGCCGAGCGGCAGATCACGGTGGCGCTGGAGCAGACGGTGCAGCATTTCGTGCCGTACATGCCGCCGGTGTTCGCGACGCCGCTGATGATTTTGGAAATGGAGATGACCTCCGGCGAGGCGATCCACCCGGCGCTGCCACAGGGCTGGGTGACGGTCGGCACCGGCGTCGACATCCGGCATCTGACGCCCGCGCTGGTCGGGCAGGTGGTGCGCACGACGTCGAAGGTGATCGCGGTCGAGCAGCGCAGCATCGGCTTCGAAGTCGCTTGCTGGGTCGGCACCCGCAAGATCGGGGACGGCAAGCACCTGCGCGGGCTGATCGACGTCGCGGCGTTCACGGCGCGGTTCAAGGATTGGTAGCACTACCTCTCCGCGAGTCATTCTGCGCGCGGGGCGCAGCCGGGCCAATCTGTATCCGCCGGGTGTGAAGAGCGTGCGGCGAGCGCACTACCTCTCCCCGAGTCATTCCGGGGCGCGCGGCGAAGCCGCGTGAACCCGGAATCTGACGCCGGCACTGTGCTTGCCGCTTCTTCGTAACAACCTCGGGATTCCGGGCTCGCGAGCTACGCTCGCGCCCCGGAATGTCGCGCTTGGGCTAGCGTCCCTCGCGCAGCCACGTCGCCGCGAACGCACCCAGCAACAGCAGCAGCCCGATCAGGCCGGTGAACATCGGCAGCACGCCGACGCCGCGGACCACGCTGGCGTCGCGGATGCGGACGCCGAGCCAGTTGTCGCCGCGGAACGACGTGGCCGAGTGCACCGGGATGATGCGCGGCAGCTCGACGCTGCCGCTGTCGGCGATACGGCGGGCGTCGCCGCCGGTGGCCTGGGCCAGCGGCTTCAGTGTGTCGGGCGTCGAGGTGACCTCGGAGAATTCCTTCGGGTTGACCGGGCCGACATTGATCAGCGCCTTCAGCGTGCCGTCGGTCGCCTGCCACAGCCCGAGTTCGTCGGCGGGCAGCGTTGCGCGCCAGGTGCCGGGATCGTTCGAGCTCAATGTGAGCTGTTTGGTTTGGCCGGACGGCGAGGTGACGGTGACGGGCGGCACGTTGTCCGCCATGGTCTGCCGGATCACCTGCAGGTCCTTGCCTTCGACCTTCAGCCGCAGCGCTTCTTCGTCCAAATCAGGCTGCTTCATCAGCCAATGCGACATCCGCCGCAGCAGATCGAGATGCGGCCCGCCGCCCTCATAGCCGCGCGCCCACAGCCAGATGTGGTCGCTCAGCAGCAGCGCGACGCGGCCCTCGCCGTAGTGCGACAGCAGCAGCAGCGGCGCGTTGTCGGCGCCGGTCATCAGCGGCGGCGTGGTGGCGTTGCGCGTATCGACGGTGCGGAAGAAGCGGCTCCATTTCGGCGGCTCGGAGTTCGAGCCTTCCAGCCCGCGCGTCACCGGATGGCGTTTGCCGGCGTCGCTCAGATGCGCATAGAACGGCTTCTCGGTGACGCCGACCGGCTCGGCCGGCAGCAGGCTGTCGAGCGGCGTGCGCCAGATCGAGGTGGTCGAGGCGTAGTCCGGCCCGGCCGACACCAGCACCGCGCCGCCGTTGCGGACGTAGCGGGCGATGTTGTCGAAATAGGCAATCGGCAGCACGCCCTGGCGGGCGTAGCGATCGAAGATGATCAGCTGGAACTCGTTGATCTTCTGCTGGAACAGCTCGCGGGTCGGAAACGCGATCAGCGACAGCTCGTTGATCGGTGTGCCATCCTGCTTCTCCGGCGGCCGCAGAATGGTGAAGTGGACGAGATCGACGCTGGCGTCGGACTTCAGGAGGTTGCGCCAGGTGCGCTCGCCGGAATGCGGCTCGCCCGACACCAGCAGCACCCGCAGCTTGTCGCGGACGCCGTCGATCGAAACCACGGCGCGATTGTTGACGGTGGTGAGTTCGTTCTCGACCGGCGAGGCTTCGATCTCGACGATATTGGGGCCGGCGTGCTTGATCTCGACGTCGACATTCACCGTCTGGCCGCTGGCGACGCTGCGCTCGTTCAGCGTCTCGCCGTCGCGGCGAACCACCACGCGGGCGCGCTCGCCGCTGATGCCCTGGTCGTCGAGCCGGTAAGTAATCGTCTGAACCTGGCCGACGATGCCGAAGCGCGGCGCCGCCACGATGGCGATGCGGCGGTCGCGTTCGTTGCTGCGGCCGGTGACCAGCGCGTGCACCGGCGCCTGGAATCCAAGCGCGGCGGCATTCGCCGGAATGTCGTGGACCCGGCCGTCGGTAATCATGAAGGCGCCGGCGACGCGGTCGGTCGGCACGTCGGACAGCGCCGAAGTGAGCGCGCCGAACAGCTTGGTGCCGTCGGTCTCGCCATCCGCCTGGCCGGCTTCGACGACGCGGACCTCGACGCCCTTGATCTGCTTCAGCCGTTCGACCAGCTGCTCCTTGGCCTGCTCGGCCTCGGCCGCGCGGCTGCCGAAATTCTGGCTCGGGCTTTTGTCGACAACGACCGCGGCCACTGACGACAGCGGCTCGCGCTCCTCACGCGTGAACGACGGGTTCGACAGCGCCAGCAAGATCAGCGCAAGCGCCGCGATCCGCACCCACGCCCCGCGTGACCGCCCGAGCAGCAGCACCAGCGCGATCACCGCAATCGCGGCAAGCGCCACCCACAGCACGGCGACAGAAACCAAAGGCGCGAAGGCGATGCCGTATTGCAATCCGTTCTCCTCGTCTCTCATGGTTCGAGACGCATCGCTGCGCGATGCTCCTCACCATGAGGTCTTCGTTTCGTCGATCAGCCCCTCGCGAGACCTCTCCCTCCTCCTGAGGAGCCCGGCGAAGCCGGGCGTCTCGAAGGATGAGACGCGCTACTGCCCCAGCCGCTCGATCAGCGCGGGCGCATGGACCTGGTCGGCCTTGTAGTTGCCGGTCAGGGTGTACATCACGATGTTGACGCCGGCGCGGAAGGCGAATTCGCGCTGGCGCGGTTCGCCGGGCGACAGCGGCAGCATCGGCTGACCGTCGGGGCGCATGGCCCAGGCGCCGGCGAAATCGTTCGAGGTGATGATGATCGGCGACACGCCGTCGCCGCCGCGCGCCGGGCGCGCGGTGTCCTCGTCGTCGCTCTCGCGCGGCAACGCCTCGACCCAGGTCTCGCCGGCGTTGTAGCGGCCGGGGAAGTCGCGCAGCAGATAGAACGTCTTGGTCAGCACGTGCTCGCGCGGCACCGGCTCGAGTTCGGGCACGTCGAGCGACGACAGCAGATTGCGCAGCGTCTGCATGCCGGGCGTCTGCGAGCTGCCGTTCGGGCCGGCCGGCGCCTCGATCGCGTCGCGGGTGTCGAAGATCACCGTGCCGCCCTGCTTCATGTAGGCGTCGATCTTGTTGAGCGCTTCCTGCGGCGGCTTCGGCGCTCCGGCGATGATCGGCCAGTAGATCAGCGGGAAGAACGACAGCTCATCGCGCGCCGGGTCGATGCCCATCGGCTCGCCGGCTTCGAGCGCGGTGCGCTGCGCCAGGAACAGCGTCAGCCCGCTCATGCCGGCCTTGACGATCTGGTCGACGTCGGCATTGCCGGTGACGACGTAAGCCAGATGCGTCTGCGACGTGGCCTTGATGGCGAACTCGTCCTGTGCGGCATCGGCAAAGCTCGGCCGCGGCAGGCTGGCGAGTGGCAGCGCCAGCATCACCGCCAGCGCCGTGGTGACGGCGCGGCGGCGGCGCGGCAGCAGCGCGGCAAGGCCGCCGCCGAGCAGTGCGACGATCAGCGCGTCGAGCGCGAACAGGCCGAGCGAGGCGGCGAGCAGCATGCCACGCAGGTCGCGCGGCTCGGCGGTGGTGTAGGCGGTGCGGCGCGCCGCGATCGCCGAGGTGTCGAGCGGCGCGAGCCGGTCGGCGGCCGCGAGCGTGTTGACGGCGATCGGGCCGTCGGCGGGGCCGTAGAAGCCGGGCGGATGATCGGCGCTGCCGCGGTCGCGCCAGTCGGTCGGGATCGGCTTGGCGGAGGCCGGCGGCGGCCCAAACGCGCCGAAGCCGTCGAGCGTGCGCAGCGGCGCCACGGTCTCGGCCGCGTTGCTGTCGGCAGCGACGCCGGCGCCCGGCGTCGAGGTGTAGCCCGACATGTCGACCAGCCGGCGCAGCATCTCGACGAAGGTGCCGGACATCGGCAGATCCGACCAGCGCATGTCGGCGCTGACGTGGAACAGCGTCACCACGCCCTTGCCGCGATGCTCGCCGGTGACCAGCGGCGTGCCGTCGGCGAGCGAGGCCCAGCTCTTGGTCGCCAGCACCGCATCGGGTTCGGCCAGCACTTGGCGATTGATGGTGACGTCGTTCGGCACGGCGATGCCGGCGAACGGGCCGTCAGCCGCAAACGCCGCGAGTTTCTGCGGCTTCTCCCATGTCAGGCTGCCACCGAGGCTGCGATTGCCCTGGCGCAGCTTCACCGGCACCAGATCGTCGTCGTCCTGCCGCGCCAGCCGCGGGCCCGCGAACCGCACCAGCACGCCGCCCTGCGCGATCCAGGCGTCGAGTCGCTGCCGGATTTCCGGCGACAGCGCGCCGACATCGGCCATCACGATCATCGGCAGCTTCTGATCGAGGAATTGCGTGATCGCCTGCTGCGGCGCGCCGCGATCGCCGAGCCGGACGTCGGCGAACGGCGCCAGCGCGCGGGTCAGATAGAAGGTCGGCGCCAGCAGCGGCTGCGCGGTGTCGTTGCTCGCGCCGGAGACGATGCCGATGGCGCGGCGGCGCCAGCGCTTGTCGAGGAGTTGCACCGCGCCGGCGGAGCGCTCGCCGGCGATCTCCAGCCGGGAAATGTCGTTGCGCAGTTCGACCGGCAGGTCGAACGCCGCATCGGTTTCACGATCCTGCGGCGGGAAGTTGAACGATGCTTCGCCGATCGGCGCGCCCTTGGCATCGAGCGCCCGCACCGTGCCGGTGTCGATGCCGCCGGCCTGCGCGCGCAACACCTTCACGGTCATCTTGGCGGCGGCGTTCTCGGCCGCGGCGAGGGCATGCGGCTGCGCCGCGCCTCCTTCGACGATGGTGACGTTGCGGTTCTGCAGCAGCTTGGCGAGCGCGCCGACGAACTCACTGCCACGGCCGGTGTCGACGCCGTCGGTCAGCCAGACGATCTCGGCATCGCCGCTGCTCTTGAGAAAACGCTCGACCGGCGCCAGCGCCTCGACGCGTTCGACCGCGTAAGGCTTGGGCGCCAACTGGCGCAGCGACACACGCGCAGTGCCGGCCGGCATCAGCACCGGATCGCGCGTCGCTTCGGACAACGGCGCCAGTGCCACCGCGCGGCGTGAACTATCCGCCTCGGCGATCAGCTCGTCGGCCGCCTTCATGCGTAGTTCCCAGTTAGAAGCCGAGCTCCAGCCGTCGTCGAGCATGATCAGCAGCGGACCGTTGCTGTTGCCCGCGGCGGTCTGCGGATTCCAGATCGGGCCGGCGAGCGCGAAGATCACCAGCGCCGCCGCGAGCATGCGCAGCGCGGTCAGCCACCACGGCGTGCGCGACGGCGTCTCTTCCTTCGGGGCGATCTCGAACAGTAGCCTTGTGGGCGGAAAGTCGATGCGGCGCGGCTTCGGCGGGGTGACGCGCAGCAGCCACCACAGCGCGGGCAGTGCCAGAAGGCCGAACAGCAGAAGAGGTTGAGCGAAGGAGAGGGGCAGACCGCCGATCATGCGCCGAGCCCCGCTTTGCTGCCGGGCGCACCCTTGGCCGTGGTCATGCCGGCATGCAGGAACAGCAGCAGTTCGGCCGCCGAGCGGCTGGTGGTGTGGGTCGAGAACAGCCAGTCGAGCTTGCCGGTTTCGCTCCGGATCGCATCGCGATGTGCAGCGACCAGCGCGACGTAGTCGGTCGCCCAGGTCTCGGCGCGGCCCGCGGTGATCGCGCCGCCGCCTTCCGGCTCGACGAATTCGATGCGGCCGGCGAACGGAAAACTCTCTTCGGACGGATCGACCACCTGCACCAGCGAGCCGTGCGCGCCGGAAGCCGACAGGCCGGCCAGCATCTTCTGAATGTCGCCGACCGGAGCCCAGAAGTCCGACAGCACCACGATCTCGGCCATCGACGACGGCACGAAGGACGGCGGCAGGCTGTCGCGCGACGTGGTGTCGTGCAGGATCGCCTGCGCCATCTTGTCGATCACATTGGTACTCGAGGTGGGGTTCATCAGGCCCGGAACGCCGACGCGTTCGCCGCCGGCGACCAGCAGTTCGGCCAGCGCGAAGGTGACGATCAGCGCCCGTTCGAGCTTGCTGTCGCGCACGCCCTTCGACGCATAGGCCATCGAGGCGGAGCGGTCGGGCCACAGCCACACGGTGTGCGCGGCTTCCCATTCCAGTTCGCGGACGTAGAGATGATCGTCGCGCGCCGAGCGGCGCCAGTCGACACGCGTGGCGGGCTCGCCTGAGACGAAGCGGCGCTACTGCCAGAAATTTTCGCCGGCGCCGGCGCGGCGGCGGCCGTGCAGACCGTGGGTGACGTTGTTGGCGATGCGGCGGGCTTCGAGCATCAGCCGCGGCAGCGACGCCGCCAGCGACCGGCTTTCGCCATCCGCGCGCCTGACTGCCAGCGTCTCCCTGTTCGGCTGCTCGGTCGCCTGCGCCATCAACCGATCCGGCTCTTGAGCTGACGGATCACGTCCGGAATGGTGCGGCCCTCGGCGCGCGCCGAGAAAGTCAGCGCCATGCGGTGCTTCAGCACGGGCTCGGCGAGGTCGAGCACGTCGTCAATCGACGGTGCGAGCCGCCCGTCGAGCAGCGCGCGGGCGCGCACCGCCAGCATCAGCGACTGGCTGGCGCGCGGGCCGGGGCCCCAGGCGATCAGCTTGCCGAGTTCGCCTGCTTCTGGACCGGGACGCGCCGAGCGCACCAGCGACAGGATCGCTTCGACCACGGAATCGCCGACCGGCAGCCGGCGCACCAGGCGCTGCGCTGACACCAGCAGTTCGGCATTCATCGACACCTTCGGCGCGCTCTGCTCGGCGCCGGTGGTATCGAACAAGATGCGGCGCTCGGCGTCGCGGTCCGGATAGTCGACGTCGATTTCCATCAGGAAGCGGTCGAGCTGCGCTTCGGGCAGCGGATAGGTGCCTTCCTGCTCCAGCGGGTTCTGGGTGGCGAGCACGTGGAACGGCTTCGGCAGATCGTGCCGGGCGCCAGCGACGGTGATGTGCTGCTCCTGCATCGCCTGCAGCAGCGCCGATTGCGTGCGCGGGCTCGCGCGGTTGATTTCGTCGGCCATCAGCAGTTGCGCGAACACCGGCCCGGCGATGAAGCGGAACGAACGCTTGCCGGCGGTGGTCTCGTCGAGCACTTCGGCGCCGAGAATGTCGGACGGCATCAGGTCGGGCGTGAACTGGATGCGCTTTGCATCGAGACCCAGCACCACACCCAGCGTTTCCACCAGCTTGGTCTTGGCGAGACCGGGGACGCCGATCAGCAGCGCGTGGCCGCCGGCGAGAATCGTGACGAGCGTGTTGTCGACGACGCGCTCCTGGCCGAAGATGACGGTGGCGATCGCCTCCTTGGCGGCGCGCACGTCGCTGGCGATCTGCTCGGCCGAGCGGATGATGACGTCTTCAAGCTTCTCGACACTGTCCGCGCCTGCCATCCGGTTCTCCTGTTACGCTCGTCCCTGCCGCGCTCGCCGGCCGTTCAGCCCGATCCGGCGCGGCGGCATCGTACCGCTTCCGCCTGCATGCTAGGCTGCCCGCTGCTTTGAAGCGAAGGCTATGGTTTTATTGGCCAAATCTATCCCCACATTATGAGCATCACGGAGTTGCGCCCATCACGATGTGGAGAGTTAACCCATGCTGCACGTTATCGAAGACGTGCAGCTTATGTGCCAATCAGAAAGTTCAGGGTCAGGGTAAACCATGGCGAAGCAAGGGCAGACCGCGAACCGTAATCTCGACGGATTGACCGCTGCCGCGCGCGATGCGGCCGGTGAAGCCGCCAAGGGCAAGGGCCTGCCGCCGGTGCATCTGTGGAATCCGCCGTTCTGCGGCGATCTCGACATGCGCATCGCCAGCGACGGAACCTGGTTCTATCTCGGCACGCCGATCGGCCGTCCCGCTTTGGTGCGGCTGTTCTCCACCATCCTGAAGCGCGAGGACGGCAAGCACTTCCTGGTGACACCGGTCGAAAAGGTCGGGATCACGGTCGACGATGCGCCGTTCACCGCGGTGGAGATGCTGAAGGAGGCGGATTCGCGCGGGCCGGTGCTGCGCTTTCGCACCAATGTCGACGATTGGGTGACGTGCGATGCCGACCACCGCCTGCGGTTCGAGGTCGCGGAGGATGGCGGCCTGATGCCGTATCTGCACGTCCGCGCCGATCTCTGGGCGAAGGTGACACGGGCGTTGTATTACGATCTGGTTGACATCGGCGAGGAGCGGATGGTCGATGGTCAGGCCAAGTTCGGCATTGCTTCAGGCGGCGCATTCTTCGCGATGGCCGACGCGGAGCAGATGAGGGAAGCACTTTGAGTAGGGACGCGCCTTGAACGAGCTGACGATGGCGATCGAGTCTGCCCCTGGCAGCATCAGTTCGGCGGACTTCTTCGATCGCGCGCACAGGCGGTTGCGGTTCGACGTGCCGCCGGCGCTCACCGACGCCAGCATCATTCCCGCGAGCGGCGACGCCGGCACCGACAGGATGCTGAAGCTGATCGCCGAGGAGCGGCCGATCCGTCCCGCGGCGGTGCTGATTCCCGTCATCGAGCACGCCGAGCCGACCGTCCTGCTGACGATGCGCGCGGCACACCTGAATGATCACGCCGGCCAGATCTCGTTTCCCGGCGGCAAGATCGATGCCGCCGACAATTCGCCGCTCGACGCCGCGTTGCGCGAGGCCGAGGAGGAAATCGGACTCGATCGCTCTTACGTGGAGCCGATCGGCTATCTCGACGTCTACGGCACGGCGTTCGGCTTCCGCATTCTGCCGACCGTGGCGCGGGTGCGGCCGGGCTTCGAACTCACCATCAACAAGGGCGAAGTCGACGACGCCTTCGAGGTGCCGCTGTCGTTCCTGATGAATCCGGGCAATCACCAGCTGCACAGCAAGGAATTCCGCGGCGCGCAGCGCTCCTATTACGCGATGCCGTTCGCCGAACGCTACATCTGGGGCGCGACAGCAGGGATCCTGCGGGTGCTGTACGAACGGATCTGCCTGCCATGATCCGTGCGATTCTCACGGAAGTCGCGATCTTCCTGATCCCCTTCATCCTCTACGCGGTCTATCTGGTGGCCACGCGGGCGGCGCTGACGCATCGTTCGTCCTGGCCGTTCCGGATCGTCGCATGGCTACTTATTGCGGCGCTGGCGCTGGTGATCATCAGCCTGCTGCTGCTGGTGCACTATTCGGGCGCGCCGCCGGGCGCGACCTATGTGCCGGCGCATATCGAGGATGGCCGGCTCGTCCCTGGAGCAGAAAAATGACCGGCGCGGTGGTGCGTGCCGATGCGCCCTGGCTGCATGACGGCCCGGCCGCCAAGGTCCTCGCACTGCTGAACGGCGGCGGCGAGGAGGCGCGCGTGGTCGGCGGCGCGGTGCGCAACGCCCTGCTGCGGCTGCCGATCGGCGATATCGACATCGCCACCACGGCACTGCCCAACGAAGTCGTCCGCCGCGCCAAGGCCGCCGGCATCAAGGCGGTGCCGACCGGCATCGAACACGGTACCATCACGCTGGTGCTGGAAGGGCACGGCTTCGAAGTCACCACGCTGCGCGAGGACGTCGAGACCTTCGGCCGCAAGGCCAAGGTGGCGTTCGGCCGCGACTGGGTGCGCGACGCGCAGCGCCGCGACTTCACCGTCAACGGCCTGTCGCTGTCCGCCGACGGCGCCGTGCACGATTATGTCGGCGGGCTCGACGACATCGCGGCGCGGCGGGTGCGGTTCATCGGCGATCCCGATCAGCGCATCGCCGAGGACTATCTCCGCATCCTGCGGTTCTTCCGCATTCACGCCGCCTACGGCGCCGGCGCGCCGGAGCGCGACGGGCTGCTCGCCTGCATTCGCGGCGGCGGCGGCCTCGCCACGCTGTCGGCCGAGCGGGTGCGGATGGAGATCCTCAAGCTGATGGTGGCCGATGGCGCGCTGGCGTCGGTGGTGGCGATGGCCGATGGCGGCCTGCTGCTCAAGGTGCTGGGCGGCGTCAGCTATCCGGGCACGCTGGCGGCGATGATCGCCGCCGAAGCCGCGCTCGGCTTGCCGGCGGATCCGGTGCGGCGGCTCGGTGCGCTGGCGGTAGCCGTGACCGAAGACGCCAAGCGGCTGACGCAGCGGCTGCGGCTGTCGAACGCCGAGACCAAGCGGCTGGATTCGATGGGGCACCGCTGGTGGCGGCTCGCCGCCATGGACGAGGCGACCGCGCGGCGCCGGCTGTATCGCCTCGGCGAAGCGCGCTTCCACGATCGCATGATGCTGGCCTTCGCGCGCGCCGGCAGTCGCGCCGATCCCTCATATTGGCGGGAGAAGATCGCTCTGCCGCAACGCTGGCGTGCGCCGGTGTTTCCGCTCAAGGCCGCCGACTTCATCGCGCGCGGGTTCGCGGCCGGGCCGGCGCTGGGGCATGTGCTGACGCTGGCGGAGGATGCGTGGCTGGCGGCGGACTTTCCGCTCGACGCCGCACGACTGCAGGCGATCGCTGACCAGGCGGCGGCGCGGTTCGCCAAGGACCATCTGGTGTAGCGGGGATACCGCTGCGGACCCGGAGGGGCCGTGACCGCAACGGTTCGGAAGCGTGCGCCGTCAAACCGGCGCGGCGGCCGGCTCAGGCGACCTTGCTGGCCTCGGCGTCGTCTTCGCCGTCGTCATCCTCGTCTTCTTCGTCGTCCTCATCGTCGACTTCGATCGCTTCGAGGACGGCAAGCGGCAGGGACTCGCGGAACAGATCGCCTTCTTCGCCCATCCACACGCAGACTGCCTCGTCGGCACGGGCTTCCGCCACCGTCATCGCCTGGCCGCCGGATTTCAGAATCACGACGTCGCCCGGTTTCAAGTTCATGTTTGGCTCCGCTGGAAAATGACCACGCAGCCAGCCTAGCGGGGCCCCATGACAGGGCGATCACGGCCGGGGCGCCCTAGCGGATGCCGATCACCTTGTGGGTCTGGACGCTGAGCCGCCATTGCGGGTGGCGGAGGCAGTAGTCGATCGCGTCCTGGGTGTTGTCGATCTGCCGAGGACCATCCATCGGTTGTAGCGAGAACCGCTCGAACGCCATCGCCTGGAACTGCTCCGGCATCGCGCCGGCCTGCGGGTACACCAGCTTGAGCTCGTTACCGCATTGCACCCGGAGCGGCGCCCCGGCTTTCGGGCTGACACAAAGCCAATCAATTCCGGGAGGTGGCTCGATCGTCCCGTTAGTTTCCACTCCGATCGCGAAGCCCTGCTTGTGCAGTGCATCAATTAGTTCCATGTCGAGCTGAAGTAACGGTTCGCCCCCGGTGATCACTACGTAGCGATCCCGATCGTCACCGCTCCATTGCGCTGCAATAACTCCCGCGAGCTGATCAGCATCCGCATAGCGACCGCCGAGCGTACCATCGGTGCCGACGAAGTCGGTATCGCAGAATTTGCACACCGCCTGATCGCGGTCCTGCTCGCGCCCCGTCCACAGATTGCATCCCGCAAATCTGCAGAACACCGACGCGCGTCCGGCATGCGCGCCTTCGCCCTGCAGGGTCAGGAAGATCTCTTTCACCGCGTAGCTCAACTCGTGTCCTTTACTCGCTTCGTGTCTGCCGGAGCGCCTCGCCGACCACCAGCGCGGCCGCCATCGCGACGTTCAGCGAACGCATCTCCGCCTGCATCGGGATCACCACCCGCGCATCGGCCGCATCGGCGACTTGTTGCGGCACGCCAGCGCTTTCTCGGCCCAGCAGCAGCACGTCAGTGGATCGGTAACGCTGTTCGAGATAGGGTGTTACGCCTTTCGTTGTAAGTAAAATCACGCGACAGTCGGCACTATCCCGCCATTGCATGAATTTTGACCAGGAATCGTGCCGCACGATCGTTACCTGGTCGAGATAGTCCATTCCCGCCCGACGGAAATGACGATCCGAGATCGGAAAACCAGCCGGCTCGATGATGTGAGCCTCGACGTTCAAACACGCGCAAAACCGAAGAATAGTGCCGGTGTTTTGAGGAATGTCGGGCTGGTACAGGGCGATCCGCATTCCGTAATGCTCCGTAGCAACTGAATCATAACTCGCGAGGTGACATGACTGCTTGGTCGAATTGTCCGAGCCGCGGCGATTAGCCCTTCGCGGGCTTGCGCTCTACCGGCAAGGGTGCCAATAGATCGATTCTGAACTGTCTGTTTCTAGCTGAACGGCTGATGACAAGCAGCTGTTGGATGCGTGGGCTGTGGAGTTCGGCGACCCTGCCTCGGGCGATTATTCGCACCTGCCAGAACCGCTTCGCCGGCCGCAGAGATGAAAGGGCTTTGGATCGTGACGACAGAGACTTCGGCGGAACCGACACGCCGTGATTTTCTCTACATCGCAACCGGTGCCGTAGCTGCCGTCGGAGCAGCGGCGGCCGTGTGGCCGTTCATCGCGCAGATGAACCCGGACGCCTCGACCATCGCCGCCGGCGCACCGATCGAAGTCGACCTCACGCCGATTGCCGAAGGTCAGGACATCAAGGTGTTCTGGCGCGGCAAGCCGATCTACATCATGAACCGCACCAAGAAGCAGGTCGAGGAAGCGCGCAACGTCGCGCTGTCGGCGCTGCCCGATCCGCAGACCGACCAGGAGCGCACCAAGGAAGGCCACGAGCAGTGGCTGGTCGTGATCGGCATCTGCACCCATCTCGGCTGCATCCCGATTGCCCACGAGGGCAATTACGACGGCTTCTTCTGCCCCTGCCACGGTTCGCAATACGATTCCTCCGGCCGCATCCGCCAAGGGCCGGCGCCGCTGAACCTGCCGGTCCCCCCCTATCAATTCGTCTCCGACTCCAAAATCCAGATCGGCTGACGCTCCCGCGTCCAGAGTCGTCGCTATATCCCTTGTTTAGGATCGCATCATGAGCGGACCATCGACCTATCAACCGCAGAGCCCTTTCATGAAGTGGCTCGAGCAGCGCCTGCCGATTGCCGGCCTGGTTCATTCTTCCTTCATTGCCTATCCGACCCCGCGTAACCTGAACTACTGGTGGACGTTCGGCGCCATCCTGTCGATGATGCTCGCGGTGCAGATCGTGACCGGCATCGTGCTGGCGATGCACTACACGCCGCATGTCGATCTCGCCTTCGACTCGGTCGAGCGGATCGTGCGTGACGTCAACTACGGCTGGCTGCTCCGCAATATGCACGCAGCGGGCGCGTCGATGTTCTTCATCGCCGTTTACGTGCACATGCTGCGCGGCCTGTATTACGGCTCCTACAAGGCGCCGCGCGAGGTGCTCTGGATCCTCGGCGTCATCATCTATCTGCTGATGATGGCCACCGGCTTCATGGGCTATGTGCTTCCCTGGGGCCAGATGAGCTTCTGGGGCGCCACTGTGATCACCAACCTGTTCTCGGCGGTCCCGTTCGTCGGCGACAGCATCGTGACGCTGCTGTGGGGCGGCTATTCGGTCGGCAACCCGACGCTGAACCGGTTCTTCTCGCTGCACTACCTGCTGCCCTTCGTGATCGCCGGCGTCGTCGTGCTGCACGTCTGGGCGTTGCACGTCACCGGCCAGAACAACCCGGCCGGCGTCGAGCCGAAGACCGAAAAGGACACCGTCCCCTTCACGCCGTACGCGACGCTGAAGGACGTGTTCGGCATGTCCTGCTTCCTGATCTTCTACGCCTGGTTCATCTTCTACATGCCGAACTATCTGGGCGACCCGGAGAACTACGTTCCGGCCAACCCGGGCGTGACCCCGGCGCACATCGTGCCCGAATGGTACTACCTGCCGTTCTACGCGATCCTGCGCTCGATCCCGAACAAGCTGCTCGGCGTCGTGGCGATGTTCGGCGCGATCCTGGTGCTGCTGTTCCTGCCCTGGCTGGACAGCGCCAAGGTCCGCTCGTCGCGCTATCGTCCGCTGGCCAAGCGCTTCTTCTGGGGCTTCGTGGCCACCTGCGTGATGCTGGGCTGGCTCGGCGGCAAGCCTGCGGAAGGCATCTACACGATCCTCGGCCGCGTCTTCACGTTCTTCTACTTCGCCTACTTCCTGATCGTGCTGCCGCTGCTGTCCCGGGTCGAGAAGACCCTGCCGGTGCCGAACTCGATCGCCGAAGACGTGCTGAACAAAGGCAAGATCATGAAGGCGACGGCCGCGAGCCTGTTCGCGGTGCTGCTTGGCGGTTCGCTGCTGGTCGGCGGCGTGCAGACCGCCAAGGCATCGGAAGGCGGCGAAACCCCGCCGTCGCTGAGCTGGAGCTTCTCGGGGCCGTTCGGCACCTATGATCGCGCCCAGCTGCAGCGAGGCTTCAAGGTCTACAAGGAAGTCTGCTCGGCCTGTCACTCGCTGAAGTTGCTGCAGTATCGCAACCTCGCCGAGCCGGGCGGCCCGGGCTTCACCGTCGATCAGGCCAAGGCGATCGCCGCCGAAGCGTCGATCAAGGACGGCCCGAACGACGCCGGCGAAATGTTCGAGCGGCCCGGCCGGCTCGCCGACACCTTCCACTCGCCGTTCCCGAACGAGCAGGCGGCCCGCGCGGCCAATGGCGGCGCCGCTCCGCCCGACATGTCGCTGCTCGCCAAGGCGCGGTCGTATCCGCGCGGCTTCCCGCAGTTCGTGTTCGACCTGTTCAGCCAGTTCCAGGAGCAGGGCCCGAACTACATCGACGCGCTGCTGCAGGGCTATCAGGACCCGCCGCCGGAAGGCTTCGCACTGCCGGACGGTTCGTACTACAACAAGTGGTACCCGGGCCATTCGATCAAGATGCCGCCGCCGATCTCGGACGGTCAGGTGACCTACGACGACGGTTCGCCGCAGACCGTGCAGCAGTACGCCAAGGACATCGCCACCTTCCTGATGTGGGCCGCGGAGCCGCACATGGAAGCCCGCAAGCGCCTCGGCCTGCAGGTCATGATCTTCCTGATCATCCTCAGCGGCCTGCTGTACTTCACCAAGCGCAAGGTGTGGTCGAACATCCACTGAGGCGCACGCTTCAAGATCTGCGCGCACGACACGCGCGTGACGGAAAGCCCCCTCACGGGGGCTTTTTTGTTGCGCGCGCTCTGCGCGTCAGCGCCGCGGTCCGGGCGATTGCATCCGCCCGGCAGTGCGGACAATATGCGCCGCAACGAAAGTGCAACTCACGGAGGATTCATGGGCACGATCATCACCTTCAAGCGTCCCGACGGCAAAGAGGCGAGCGGCTATCTGGCCAACGCGGCGCGCGGCAATGCGCCCGGCGTCGTCGTGATTCAGGAATGGTGGGGCCTGTCCGAGCAGATCAAGGGGCTGACCGATCGCTTCGCGCTCGCCGGCTTCGATGCGCTGGCGCCGGATCTCTACAACGGCAAGGTCGTGCCCTATCACGACACGGACGCCGCCAACAAAGAGATGAGCTCGCTCGATTTCATGGACGCCACCACCCAGACGGTGCGCGGCGCGGTGAACTATCTGTCGCGCAACGGCGCCAAGGTCGGTCTCACCGGCTTCTGCCTCGGCGGCGCCGTGACGGTGATCGGCGCGTGCAAGATTCCGGAATTGAGTGCTGCGGTTGTGTTCTACGGCATTCCGCCCGAGCAGGCCGCGAAGCCGTCGGAGGTGCGCGTGCCGATGCAGGGCCATTTCGCCAATCGCGATGATTGGTGCACGCCGCAGGTGGTCGATGCGTTCGAGAAGGGCCTGAAGGAGGCCGGCAAGTCCGCCGAGTTCTTCCGCTACGAGGCCGACCACGCCTTCGTCAACGAGCAGCGCGCCGCGGTGCATGATCGGGAGGCCGCGGAACTGGCGTGGTCGCGTGCGACGCAGTTCTTTGGAAAGCATCTCGGCTGATCGAGCGGCGGTGGCGGATTGCCTCTAAAATTTGAGCTTTCCGCTGAAGATTTGGAAGAAGGCTTGCTGCGATAACGCTGTCAGATCTACGAGGACAGCAATGGTTGACAAAGTTGTAAAGCCGGGCCGCATCATCGATTTCGCGAACTATCAGCGAGCGCAGCGGCCGAGTCGGGCAACAGCGATGAGCGGCCGGTTCTGCCGATATTGCGGAGCGGCGTTGCTCGACGACGACCGC
This sequence comes from Rhodopseudomonas sp., assembly GCF_048594845.1. Taxonomy (GTDB): domain Bacteria; phylum Pseudomonadota; class Alphaproteobacteria; order Rhizobiales; family Xanthobacteraceae; genus Rhodopseudomonas. The sequence continues at coordinate 33,899 of NZ_JBMDXE010000105.1, forward strand.
GAGGAGGATTGCTCGAGCGCGGGCGTCCTGTTGCAAGGGCCGACGCGAACCCGGTCTCCCCGCCGGTTTCGCGCGGACTAGGCATCGTCCCGATCGAACAAAAGCGCCGGTTCTGAACCATCAGAACCGGCGCTTTCGTTTTTTCGTTGAGTGTCACGCGCAGCGCCT
>NZ_JBMDXE010000106.1:0-9397 GCF_048594845.1 Rhodopseudomonas sp.
TCCATAACCCCTGAGCTCGCGGTCAGGCACGGAGGTCGCCGGCTCGTTGCTCAACATAACCACCTTCGGTTATGGATTCCGGGCTCGCGCTGCGCGCGCCCCGGAATGACGGCAGAGGTGGTTGGCCTGCGCGCGCCCGAATGACGAACGAGGGGTGGTGCTACCCCCTCGCCCGCAGCTCGCGGCGCAGCACTTTTCCCGTCGCGGTCATCGGCAGCGTGTCGGTGAATTCGATCAGTCTCGGATATTCGTGCGCGGCGAGTTGGACTTTGACGTGGTCCTGGATGTCGCGGGCCAGCGTGTCATCTTTGCTGAAACCCGGGCGCAGCACGATCCAGGCCTTGATCTGTTCGGTGCGGATCGGATCGGGGACGCCGACCACCGCGGCGAACGCGACCGCCGGATGCTTCAGCAGCGTGTGCTCGATTTCCGACGGGCCAATGCGATAGCCGGCCGAGGTGATGACGTCGTCCTCGCGACTGTCGTACCAGAAGTAACCGTCGTCGTCCTGCGATCCGAGATCGCCGGTGAGCAGGAAGTCGCCGGCGAATTTCTTCGCCGTGGCGTCCGGGTTCTTCCAGTACTCCAGCATGATGCAGGGATTGGGCCGGCGCACCGCGATGATGCCGCGTTCGCCGCGTGGCAGTTCGCGGCCCGTCTCGTCGATGATGCGGACGTCGAAGCCCGGCGTCGCCTTACCCATCGAGCCGGGGCGGATCGGAAACAGCTTGGCGTTGTTGCCGACGACGAGATTGCACTCGGTCTGGCCGTAGATCTCGTGCGCATCGACGCCGAACGTCGCCCGCACCCATTGCAGCAATTCGCCACCGAGCGACTCGCCGCCGGTGAAGATGCTGCGCAGCTTGACGCCGTCGTGTTTGACCTCGGCCTGGCGCATCAGCTTCAGCGCGGTCGGCGGCAGGAAGACGTTGCGGATGCCGTGATCGGCCATCAACTGCATCGCGGCCTGCGGCTCGAACTTCTTGGCGCGATAGCCGACCATCGCGACGCCGTGGTACCAGGTGGGAAACAGCGCATCGAACAGCCCGCCGATCCAGGCCCAATCCGCCGGCGTCCACATCAGGTCGCCGGGCTTGGGGAAGAAGTCGTGCGCCATCTCGACGTTCGGCAGATGGCCGAGCAGCACGCGGTGCGCGTGCAGCGCGCCCTTGGGATTGCCCGTGGTGCCCGAGGTGTAGATGATGATCGCCGGATCGTCCGCGGAGGTGTCCACGGTCTCGAATGCGTCGGAGGCCGAGTCCAGCTTCGACCAGAACAGCTCGACGCCGGGCTGCGCTGCGCCGCCGGCGACGTAGATGTGCTGCAGCTCCGGCAGCCGGTCGCGGATCTTCAGCAGCTTGGGCAGGCCGCTCTCGTCCGTGACGACGGCACGCGCGCCGGAATTGCTCAGCCGGAATTCGAGCGCGTCCTCGCCGAACAGCGTGAACAGCGGCACCGAGACGAGGCCGGAGCGAAAGGCAGCGAGGTGCACGATCGGCAGCTCGATCGATTGCGACAGAAACACCGCGACGCGGTCGCCGCGCGTCAGCCCGCCATCCTTCAGCACGTTGGCGAAACGGCGCGACGCGGTCGCGAGTTCGGCGAAGGACAGCCGCGTCACCGCGCCGCCGTCCTCGACATAGATCAGCGCCGGCTTGTCGCCGATCGCGTGGCGATCGCAGCAGGCCGTGGCGATGTTGAATCGCGCCGGCACCTGCCAGTGGAAGTTGCGATACAGATTGTCGTAGTCGGTGGTCTCGGTCAGCAAGGCATTTCCCCGGTCGTCACGAAAGTCTTCTTGTCGCCTTCTTGGGCAGGCTTGCGCGCATCGTAGCGCCATCGGGGCGTCGGCGACGAGTGCCATTTCCCGGTCGCGGGATTGTGTGGACCGCAGACCTTTGCATTGCAGCATTGCCGGGAACCCGAGCCGGCCGCACGTGTTCTCCCGGGTCCAGTTTGTTCCCCAGCGACGGTGAGACCGATGAGCGCGGCTGACGTAATTTCCGCGAAGAGTGAGGGCGGCCCGCGTTCGAACGATCCGCAAGGCGCCCCGGCGATGCGCGAGACCGAGCGCCGAGAGACGCGGACCGATCAGGCCCCGGCCAAACGCAACGAAGACGCCGCACCGCCGAAGCCGGCCGGCCTGCGCGGGCTGTTCCGGCAGCATCCGATCGCCGCGGTGGCCGGCGCGGTGCTGATCGCCGCCGCGATCGTCGGCGGAATCGTGTGGTGGCTGCATGCGCGCAATTTCGAAAGCAGCGACGACGCCTTCATCGATACCCGCACGGTACTGATCAGCCCGCAGGTCTCAGGCGCGATCACCGGCGTCAACGTCACCGACAATCAGGTGGTCAAGGAAGGCGACCTGCTCGCCACCATCGATCAGCGTGACTACAAGGCCGCGGTCGATCAGGCGGCCGCGCAGATCCTGCAGGCGCAGGCTTCGATCACCGACATCGAGGCGCAGATCGGCGCCCAGCAGGCGCAGATCCAGCAGGCCAATCAGCAGGTGCAGGAAGCGCAGGCCGCGCTCAACTTCGCCGCCGACGAAAACCAGCGCTATCAGGATCTGGTGCAGAAGGGCGCCGGCACGGTACAGCGGGCGCAGCAGGCGCAGTCCGACTTCACCAGCAAGCGCGCCGCGCTCGATGCCGCCAACGCCGCCAAGCTCGCGGCCGATCGCCAGGTCGACGTGCTGCGCGCCAAGGTCGAGCAGGCCAAGGCGCAGCTCAAGGCCGCGCAGGCGCAGAAGGAGCAAGCCGACGCCAATCTGCAGCGCACCGAGTTGCGCGCGCCGACCGACGGCCGCATCGCCAAGCTGACCGGGGCAGTCGGCGCCCTCGCCTCCCCCGGCCAGGCCATCATGGTGCTGGTGCCGCTCGACGTCTGGGTCACCGCCAACTTCAAGGAGACGCAGCTCGAGCTGATGCGCGTCGGGCAGCCGGTCGACATCCACATCGACGCCTACGGCAAAAGCTATCCGGGCCACGTCAACTCCATCCAGGCCGGCAGCGGCACGGCGTTCAGCCTGCTGCCCGCCGAGAACGCCACCGGCAACTACGTCAAGGTGGTGCAGCGCGTGCCGGTGAAGATCACCTTCGATCAGCCGCCGGATGTCGAGCTCGGCCCAGGCATGTCGGTGGTGCCGCGCGTCACCGTTCGTCAGTGAGGCCATCGCCATGGCCGACAGCGAAGGCGAATATGGTGGCGCCAATCCGTGGCTGATCGCGGTGCTGGTGTCGGTCGCGACCTTCATGGAAGTGCTCGACACCACCATTGCCAACGTCGCGCTGCGCTACATCGCCGGCGGCCTCGCAGTGTCCGGCGACGAAGCGTCGTGGGTGGTGACGACCTATCTGGTCGCCAATTCGATCGTGCTGTGCGCGTCGGGCTGGATCGCCCAGATGTTCGGCCGCAAGAATTTCTTTCTGGTGTGCATCGCGCTGTTCACGGTGAGCTCGCTGCTCTGCGGCTTCGCCTGGAATCTGCAATCGCTGCTGCTGTTCCGGATCATGCAGGGGCTCGCCGGCGGCGGCATGACGCCGGTGGCGCAATCGATCCTTGCGGCCGCCTTCCCGCCGGCCAAGCGCGGGCAAGGCTTCGCGCTGTACGGCATCGCCGTGGTGGTGGCGCCGGTGGTTGGCCCGACGCTCGGCGGCTGGCTCAGTGATAATCTGTCGTGGCACTGGTGCTTCCTGATCAACGTGCCGGTCGGCGTCATCACGCTGGCGCTGATCTATCTGATCATCCCCTCCTCCGAGAAGCAGCGCCAGGAACGCGCGAAGCTGTGGGCCAAGGGGCTCAACTTCGACTTCGTCGGCTTCGCGCTGGTGGCGACCTTCCTCGGTGCGCTGGAAGTCGTGCTCGACCGCGGCCAGGTCGACGACTGGTTCGGCTCGGGCTTCATCGTCACCTTCGCGCTGATCTCGGTCGCGGCGCTGATCGCGTTCGTGCCGTGGGAGCTGTCGCGGGAACGGCCGCTGATCGACGTCAGGATGCTGACGGGCCGGCAGTTCGGCACCTGCTTCGTCATCATGCTGGCGACCGGCGCGCTGCTGATCGCCACCACCCAGATCGTGCCGCAGTTGCTACAGGAGCGGTTCGGCTACACCGCGACGCTGGCCGGTCTGGTGATCTCCCCCGGCGGCCTCGTCACCATGGTGATGATGGTGATCGTCGGCCGGATCGGCGGTTCGGTGCAGCCGCGCTGGCTGATCGCGCTCGGCGCCACCATCGCCGGCGGCGCGATGATCGACCTGATGCGGATGTCGCCGGACGCCGACTACTGGTTCTTCGCGCTGTCGCGGATCTATCTCGGCATCGGCCTGCCGCTGATCTTCATCCCGATCACCACCGCATCGTATGACGGTATCCCGCCGGACAAGACCGACCAGGCCTCGGCGATGATCAACCTGGCGCGCAATTTCGGCGGCTCGATCGGCGTCTCGATCAGCCAGACCGTGCTGGCGCGGCGCGAACAGTTTCACCAGAGCCGGCTGAGCGAGCACGTCGGCGCGTGGAATCCGGTGCTGCACGACACGCTGGCACAGATCCAGGGCTATCTCGGCACTCAGAATGCCACCGGCAGCAAGTCGGGCAGCGCGATGGCGATCGTCGGCCAGATGGTCCAGACCCAAGCGGCACTGCTCGCCTATCTGGACGTGTTCGTCGCGTTGGGTCTGATCGCCGCCGCGATGATCCCGCTCGCGCTGTCGCTCCGTAGCGTCGACCGAAGTGCGAAGCCGGCGATGGCGCATTGACCAGAATGCGGTGGTAGCTCTTCCGACATTGCCAAGGACGCCCCCTCGCGCCTTGCGCGCACCCTCTCCCGCTGGGGGGAGAGGGCTGGGGTGAGGGCGACGCGAGCACGGCGCTGCTGTTGACGTTGACTACTAACTCTCGGCTGCGCGGACACGCCCCCTCACCCGACCGGCTGCGCCGGTCGACCTCTCCCCGCACGCGGGGAGAGGTTATGCAGTGCTCGTGGTGAGTACCCTCGAGCTGCGCAGCGCGAACTAACCCGTCAGCGCCGCCTTCACCAGGCCGGACGCCTTGCCGAAATCCATTTGCCCCGCGTACTTCGCCTTCAGCGCGGCGATGACCTTGCCCATGTCCTTGATGCCGGCGGCGCCGGTCTCGCTGATCACGGCGGCGATCGCGGTCTTGACCTCGTCGTCGGACATCTGCTGCGGCAGGTAGGCCTGGATCACGGCGATCTCGGCGCGCTCCTGGTCGGCGAGTTCGGCGCGGCCGCCTTTGTCGTAGAGCTCGACCGACTCCTGGCGCTGCTTGATCATCTTCTGCAGCAGGCTGAGCAGATCGCCGTCGCCGAGCGGCGGCTTGCCCTGGCCGCGGGCTTCGATGTCGGCGTTCTTGATGGTCGAATTGACCATCCGCAGCGTCGACAGCTTGCGCTCGTCCTTGGCCTTCATCGCCTCTTTGACGGCGGTGTTGATATTTTCGCGCAGCATGTCGGGCTCCTCAGGGTCTTCGTCATTGCGAGGAGCGAAGCGACGAAGCAACCCATGCTCCGCGCGTGGCGCTGGATCGCTTCGCTTCGCTCGCAATGACGGCAAATGGCGTTGTGGCGCATGATGTAGGCCGTTCGCCCGGCCGAAACAACTCTAGTTCCGCAGCCACTCGGTCAGCGCCGCGGCGGTGGCGGCGGGTTGTTCGATTTGCGGCATGTGTCCGCAATCCGGGATGATCACCAGTTTCGCCCCGTTGATCCCGTCGGCCATTTCCTGCGACAGGCTGTTGGGGATGGTGTTGTCGGTGTCGCCGGTCAGCACCAGCGTCGGACAGGCGATGGTCGCCAGCGTCGGACGGGAATCGGCGCGGGCGATGATGGCGCGCTGCTGCCGGGCGAAGCCGGCGGCGCCGACGTCGTCGCCCATGGCGTGGATGATCTGGCGCAAGCCGTTGTCGTCGGCGCGCGATGGATGGACGAAGCCCGGATACAGCTCGTCGAGCACGCCGTGCAGCCGGCCGGCATTGGCCTCGCCGATTTGCCGGGTGCGCCGCGCCGAGGCCTCGGGGCTGTCGGGCCGCGCCTGGGTGTTGATCAGCGCCAGCCTGGCGACCCGATCCGGCGCCTGGCGCATGATCTCGAAGGCGATGTAGCCGCCCATCGAATGTCCGGCGAGCGCGAAGCGCGGCGGCGCTTCGGACAGGATCCGCCGCGCGATCGCCGCCATGCTCTCGTCGCGAATGTGGTTGGCCACCATCGGGGGGCCGAACGACCATAGCGCCGGCAGAACCGGGGCATAGATCCGCGGCGAGCTGCAAAGGCCGGGGATCAGCACGATCGGCAACGATGTGTCCATGGAACCTCCCTGTGCGCACGATTCGGACCGGCGCAGGCGGGCGAAGCTAAGCCCGGGAGAATCCCTGTCAAATATCACCGAAATGCGCACACTTTGCCGGCCGCAGCGCTTTGACGGCGCCGCCGGGCGCGACTATGTAATGCGCTCATGACCAATTCAGCATCCAATCCCGCCTGGCCGGACCATAAACCGACCGCGCTGCTCGTGCTCGCCGACGGCACGGTGTTCGAGGGCTTCGGCCTCGGCGCCGTCGGCTCCGCCGTGGGCGAGGTCTGCTTCAACACCGCGATGACCGGCTACGAGGAGATCCTCACCGATCCCTCTTACGCCGGGCAGCTCATCACCTTCACCTTCCCGCATATCGGCAACGTCGGCACCAACGACGAGGATATCGAGACGGTCAACATGGCGGCGACGCCGGGCGCGCGCGGCGTGATCCTGCGCGGCGCCATCACCGACCCGTCGAACTATCGCTCGTCGAAGAACCTCGACGCCTGGCTGAAGGCGCGCGGCATCATCGGCCTCAGCGGCATCGACACCCGCGCGCTGACCGCGCTGATCCGCGAGAAGGGCATGCCCAACGCGGTGATCGCGCATTCGCCGAACGGCGAGTTCGACCTGCACGCGCTCAAGGAAGAAGCGCGCGAATGGCCCGGCCTCGAGGGCATGGACCTGGTGCCGATGGTGACCTCGGGCCAGCGCTTCACCTGGGACGAGACGCCCTGGGCCTGGGGCGAAGGTTTTGGCCGGCAGGACAAGCCCGAATTCAACGTCGTGGCGATCGATTACGGCATCAAGCGCAACATCCTGCGGCTGCTCGCGGGTGAAGGCTGCAAGGTGACGGTGGTGCCGGCGACGACCCCGGCCGAGGACATCCTGGCGATGAAGCCGGACGGCGTGTTCCTGTCCAACGGCCCGGGCGATCCGGCGGCGACCGGCAAATATGCCGTGCCGGTGATCCAGCAGGTGATCCAGTCCGGCGTGCCGACCTTCGGCATCTGCCTCGGCCACCAGATGCTCGGCCTCGCCCTCGGCGGCAAGACCGTGAAGATGCATCAGGGCCACCACGGCGCCAATCATCCGGTCAAGGATCTCACCACCGGCAAGGTCGAGATCACCTCGATGAACCACGGCTTCGCGGTCGACAAATCGACGTTGCCCGGCAACGTGCAGCAGACCCACGTGTCGCTGTTCGACGAGAGCAATTGCGGCATCGCGCTGGCCGACAAGCCGGTGTTCTCGGTGCAGTACCACCCGGAGGCGTCGCCCGGCCCGCGGGACTCGCACTATCTGTTCCGCCGCTTCAGCGACCTGATGCGCGCCAAGAAGAGCGCCGCGTAAACGCAGCCGCTCTCGACAGTCGCCTGAACACGAAGGGCTCGGCCGGAAGGCCGGGCCCTTCGGCATTCTGGAGACTCCCGCACTCTCCGCCGGCGCTCGCCGGCGACCTCCCTTGGTTGTCCGGCATGAACCGGACGGGCCGTAGTGTCATGTCAAGTTGACAAGCGTATCTGTCACGATAATTTGACCAAGCGAGAGAACACCGTGAACGGGGCCGGCCAACAGGTGCTGGTGGACCAGAGCGGAGGTCTCAGCCGGGACTAGCGCCCGGACGGCAGCGTGGCGAGGCCTGAGGGGGCAGCCATCGTCTGACCAGCCGGTGAACTCGGTCCGGTCGCTGCTCGCGGCACTCGCGTGCGGGTTCAGCACGAATTTGAATCTCTGAGGAGGTTATTATGGCAGACGATCCCAACAAGGTCTGGCCGACCGGTCTGACGATCGCGGAGTCGGAAGAGATCCACAAGCACGTGATCGACGGCACGCGCATTTTCGGCGCGATCGCCATCGTGGCCCACTTCCTGGCCTACGTTTACTCGCCCTGGCTGCACTAAGGGAGATCGGACATGAATCAAGGACGTATCTGGACCGTCGTGAATCCGACCGTCGGCCTGCCGCTGCTGCTGGGCAGCGTCACCGTCATCGCGATCCTGGTGCACGCCGCGGTGCTCAACAACACCGCCTGGTTCCCGAAGTACTGGCAGGGTGGCGCCGCTGTCGCCGCCGCGCCGGCCGCTCCGGCTCCGGCTGCTGCCCCGGCGAAGAAGTAAGCTTCGCCTAGCGACATCGACCGACGCCCGTCGGGGTCCTCAGGACCTCGGCGGGCGTCGTGCATTTTGGCGGGCGGATCGCGACTGACCAAGACGGCCGCGGCGGAGCCAAGGTACGCCGCCCGTGCGTGCGCGATCCCGGGTGCGATCGCCGTCGCCGATCTCGCGTCTTCATCGTGACACGACATCTCGCCGCGCATGCGTTCGGACGGTCGGCGAGCCGACACGTGCAGGTGTCCGCGGACATGGACGGCGCGATGTCGCTACGGATCGACACGCCCGACACCTCGCCGCACGAGACCACAGCAGAGACGACTCGCACGCGTCGAGTCATCGGCGCGATCACAACCGCAACGAGTCCGCTGTGGCGCGCGTGCGCCAGCGTGTGGCGCGCGCGCCTCGTTTACACTTGTGGCACGGACAAGCTTACGCAGCTCGCGACACGATCTGGAATTGCTCCAGCGCGCGCCACATGAACGCATCGTAACGATGTCAAAAACGACTGTGCCACAGTAGTTTTTTGTATCTCTGCGCGCCACTCACGATCGCGCTCACTTAAAAATCAGCAGCGTCACTGCAACTTCATCCAGCGGACCCACTTGAGCCGCATTGCATCGGCATTGATGCAAACCTGAAATGAAGGAGGCCATCGATGACTGCCATGAACCAGCCGAAGTTCGATCCCGATTACGTCGCGACGCTCCGCGAAGTGCTCGATATCGCGGTTGAGCAGATCGCGATGGAGCATCGCACGCCGGCCACCAAAGCGATGATGGCGCAGATCATCGTGCAGAACGCCGCGCGCGGAATCACCGACGCCAACGCGCTGGTGCACGACGCTGTCCGCGCCGGCGCCCACGGCGCGCCGTAACGCGCGTCTTTTCGCGGCCGCGCCACCGCGCGGCCTCCTCGCCGCCCGACCTCCACGCGCCGCGCCTTCGCGGCGCGTTTTGATTCGGATAA
>NZ_JBMDXE010000107.1:0-35341 GCF_048594845.1 Rhodopseudomonas sp.
GACGGAACACCAGCACGTTCGGGATAGCGCGCAGCGAAGCGACGTGCTCGACCGGCTGATGCGTCGGACCGTCTTCGCCGAGACCGATCGAGTCGTGGGTCATCACATGGATGACGCGCACGCCCATCAGCGCTGCAAGCCGGATCGCCGGCCGGCTGTAGTCCGCGAAGACCAGGCAGGTGCCGCCGACGGGACTGAAGCCGCCATGCAGCGCGATGCCGTTCATCGCCGCCGCCATGCCGAATTCGCGAATGCCGTAGTGCAGATAGTTGCCGCCGAACGCGCCCGGCTTCACCGAGGCGGAGCCCTTGGCCTGCGTCAGGTTGGAATGCGTCAGGTCGGCCGAGCCGCCGAGCAGGTTCGGCGACGCCGGCACCAGCGCATTGATGGTGAGCTGCGACGCCTGACGGGTGGCGATCGATGGCTTCTCGGTCGCGAAGCCGGCGATCAACGCCTTCAGTGCCGACTCGTAGTCGGCCGACAGCTTGCCGGCGAGGTTGTTCTCGAAGCCAGCGCGGGTGGCGGCATCGAGCGCGCCGAGCCGCTGCGTCCAGCCCTGATGCGCCGCCTTGCCGCGGCTGCCGGCTTCGCGCCAGCGGGCGAGAATGGCATCCGGCACTTCGAACGCCGGATACGGCCAGTTCAGCGCGGCGCGCGTCTTCTCGATTTCCTCGGCGCCGAGCGGCGCACCATGCGCCTTCTCAGTGCCTTCCACCTTCGGCGAGCCAAAGCCGATCTTGGTACGACAGGCGATCAGCGACGGGCGGTCGCTCGCCTTGGCGGCTTCGATCGCCGCCGCCACCGCGTCGGGATCATGACCGTCGACGCGGGTCGTCGTCCAGCCCGACGCCGCGAAGCGCGCCAGCTGATCGTCCGAGCAGGACAGCGAGGTGTTGCCGTCGATCGAGATATGGTTGTCGTCCCACAGCACGATCAGCTTATTCAGCTTGAGGTGGCCGGCCAGCGAGATCGCCTCGTGGCTGACGCCTTCCATCAGGCAACCGTCACCGGCGATCACGTAGGTGTAGTGATCGACGAGCGCGTCGCCGTAGCGGGCGTTCATCATGCGCTCGGCGAGCGCCATGCCGACCGAGGTGGCGAGGCCCTGGCCGAGCGGGCCGGTGGTGGTCTCGACGCCTTGCGTATGGCCGTATTCGGGATGGCCGGCGGTCTTCGAGCCCCACTGCCGGAACGCCTTGATCTCGTCGATCGTCATCTCTGGATAGCCGGTCAGATGCAGCAGCGCATACAGCAGCATCGAGCCGTGGCCGGCCGACAGCACGAAGCGGTCGCGATCCGGCCAGGCCGGGTCAGCCGGGTCGAATTTCAGGAAGCGGGTGAACAGGACGGTGGCGACGTCGGCCATGCCCATCGGCATGCCGGGGTGGCCGGACTTCGCCTTCTCCACCGCGTCGATGGCGAGGAAGCGGATCGCGTTCGCCATGTCGCGATGGCTGACCTGATCGTGGAGTTCGCGTGCGGGGATATTCAAGCCAGCCTCCCGGGCATGGAGTTACAAAGATTCGTCATTTCACGCCGCGCTTGCGGTCGATCAGTTGCATGATCAGCGGCGTCAGGATCAGCTGCATCGCCAGATCGAGCTTGGCGCCGTGGATCACGATCGAGTTGGCGCGCGACATGAAGCTGCCCTGGATCATCGACAGCAGATAGGCGAAGTCGATGCCGCGCGGGTTCTTGAACCGGATCACCACCATCGATTCGTCGGCGGTCGGGATCCAGCGTGCGATGAACGGGTTCGAGGTATCGACCGTCGGCACGCGCTGGAAGTTGATGTCGGTCTCGGCGAATTGCGGCACGATGTAGTGCACGTAGTCGGGCATGCGGCGCAGGATGGTGTCGGTCACCGCCTCGGTGGAGTAGCCGCGCGCCGCGCGGTCGCGGTGCAGCTTCTGAATCCATTCGAGGTTGATCACCGGCACAACGCCGATCTTCAGATCCGCGTGCTGCGCGACATTGACCTTGTCGGTGATGACTGCGCCGTGCAAGCCTTCGTAGAACAACAGATCGGACTGCGGATCGAGATCGCGCCAGCCGGTGAAGTTGCCGGGCGGCACGCCGTGCAGCGCGGCTTCCTCGTCGTCGTGCACGTAGTGCCGGGTGCGACCGGTGCCCTTCTCGGCGTAGTCGCGGAAAGTCTGTTCCAGCTCCTCGAACAGATTGGTCTCGGGGCTGAAATGGCTGAAGTGGCGATTCCCGCGCTCCGCTTCCTCGGCCATCTTGTTGCGCATGTCGATGCGATTGTAGCGATGGAACGCGTCGCCTTCGATGAAGGCGGCGTTGACGTTCTCGCGGCGGAAGATCTGCTCGAACGTCTTCTTCACCGAGGTCGTGCCGGCGCCGGAGGAGCCGGTGATGGAAATGATCGGATGCTTGCGGGACATGAGGATGTACTTCCAGACGGACTGAGAAATCAGACGCGGAACAGGCCGCGACGGCCGAACAGCGGCGCGGTGCGCGCGGCGGCGCTCGGATCGGTGTGCAGCAGCTCGATGCGATTGACCTTGTCGATCGACCCCATGATCAGCGGCGAGCGCTGATGGATGGCGCGGGCGGTGAGATCGAGCACGCGCTCGCGTCCGGTCGAGGCGCCGCCGCCGGCCTGCTCCATCACGAAGGCCATCGGATGGGTTTCGTACAGCAGCCGCAGCCGGCCCTCGCCGTAGCCGGGGCGCTGATCGGCTGGATACAGAAACACCCCGCCGCGGGTGAGGATGCGATAGGCTTCGGCGACCAGCGAGCCGATCCAGCGCATGTTGAAGTCCTTCGCGCGCGGGCCGTCGGCGCCTGCCAAGCACTCGTCGACGAAGTCGCGCACCGGCTGCTCCCAGTGGCGATGGTTGGAGGCGTTGATGGCATATTCAGCGGTGTCGGCCGGCACCTTCACCCGCTCGCGGATTAGCCGATATTCTTTGGCCTGGCGGTCGAGCGTGAAGATGTCCACGCCCTCGCCGAGCGTCAGCACCAGCGAGGTCTGCGGGCCATAGACCACGAAGCCGGCGGCCAGCTGGCTGCTCCCCGGCGCGCTGAACGGCGCCACGTCCGCCTCGTTGGGAATGATCGAGAAGATCGTCCCGACCGTCATGTTGGTGTCGATGTTCGACGAGCCGTCGAGCGGATCGTAGGCGATCGAGATCGGCGCCTGGGCGTCGCCCATCACCAGCGTGTCGGACTCTTCGGAGGCGAGCGCCGCATAGGGCACGTCCTTGAGCGCCGCGATGATGGCTTCGTCAGCCTTGACGTCGAGATCCTTCTGGACGTCGCCGTCGGCATTACTTCCGCCGTGCGCCGCGCCGGTGATGCCGGCCAGCGCACCCTGGCCGATCAATTCGGAAATACCGACCGAAGCACCGGCGATCGCACCGACCGCCGCCGCGACGGCTCGCTTCCGCGGATCCGTCCCATAGGACTCCAACAGACGTGAGAGCGTCTGACCCTGATCCATGATTGTCCCCCACAACGAAGCCTGACTTGCCATCCCTCCGGCTTCGGTGCCGGGAGCTTGTGAGCCGAAGGGCGACATAAGCAAAGCTTGAATTTCCTTGGTACCACCTCAGGAATTTTTATATTCCGACGAACGCAACCGCACATGGGTACCGCAGACACGGCGGGGCGTGACCGATCCTGCACACTTAGTCGAACGCCGCCGTGATTTAGATCAGAATAAATGCCCTGAAATCGCGCAGACGGCGAAATCAATCAGCGCCGCAACCCCGACTTAGACTTTCGCATCACCCTCCGCCGGCTCGCGCGAGGTTCGACGATCTCTCGCCCCCTCCACTTGACGCTTCCGCGGCTTCTCTGAAACATACGAAAGTTCAAACGAAATAGAGCCGTGAGGATCAAGGCGGGAATGCCCCCTCGCGGAGCCCAAGGGGGGAGACGACATGACTGAGGCAGTGATGGCCGGCGCCGAGCCGTTCGTGTTCGACGGCAACAAGACCGGCGTGCTGGTGTTGCACGGATTTACCGGTAGCCCGCAAAGCATGCGCTATCTCGGCGAGCGTCTCGGCGAACGCGGCTATTCGATCCTCGGCCCCCGCCTGCCCGGCCACGGCGTGTCGCCGGCCGCGATGGCCAAGACCGCTGCCAACGACTGGGTCGCCTGCGCCGAAGACGCGCTCCTCGAACTCTCCGCAAAATGCGACAAGGTGTTCGTCACCGGCCTGTCGATGGGCGGTACGTTGTCGCTGTATCTGGCCGCTGCGCACCCCGACAAGGTCGCCGGCGTGATCCCGATCAATGCCGCCGTGCAGGTCGATTCACCCGACATGGCGGGCGTGGCGTTCGCCCGCAACATGCCGGAGTTCGTCCCCGGCATCGGCTCCGACATGATGGATACGTCGGTGAAGGAGCTGGCCTACGACCAAGTGCCGGTGACCTGCTTCAAGCAGGTGATCGGGCTGGCCGCGGCGGCGCGCGCGATGCTGCCGAAGATCACCTGCCCGACCTTCGTGATCAATTCGCGGGTCGACCACGTGCTGAAGCCGCACAACGCCACGATCATCGCCAGCCATGTCGGCTCCGACCGCGTCGAACTACTGTGGCTCAACAACTCGTATCACGTGGCGACGATCGACAACGACAAGGACCTGATCGCCAGCGAACTGCACAGCTTCGTGCAGCGCAATCTCTGACGCCGTCACAGCCGCGCTTGCAGCACCTGACTGATCTCGTCGTCGGTCAGCACGATCGGATTGGTCTTCATGCTGGAGCCGCGGCTCGCCGCGACGATGCGGTCGACGTCCCCTGCGGCGACGCCGAGCGACGTCAGCGTCGGCAGCGCCAGGCGTTGCGTCCATTGCTCCAGCGTCGCGACGAGGGCGTCGCAATCCTGCTCGGCGCTGGCGCCGTCGCGGCCGGACAGCAGCCGGCCGATATCCGCGTATTTCGCCAGCGCGACTGACTGCGGCGCCCGCGCGCGCAGCGCCGCGATGTTGATCCGCGTGGCTGCGGCGAGCAGCGTGCCGCACACCACGCCATGGCCGATCGGGAAGTATGCGCCGAGCGGCGAAGCCAGCCCGTGCACCGAGCCCAATCCTGTCTGCGCCAGGCAGATGCCGGATTGAAGCGATGCGTAGGCCATCCGCGACATCGCTTCGGTCGCGCCGCCGCCGCCATCGTACCACGCCAGCAAACCATCGCGCGCCGCGCGCAGGCCGGACAACGCCAGCGCGTCGGTGAATTCATTGGCGCCGGTCGAGACGTAGGACTCCAACAATTGCGTCAGCGCATCCATGCCGTTGGCGGCGATCAGCGCCGGCGGGCAGCCGGCGAGTAGCTCCGGATCGACCAGCGCGATCTCGGCGACCAGCGCCTCGTCGCGGAACGACTTCTTGAAGCCGGCCTTGCCGTGGCGCGACAGCACCGCGTTCTTGGTTGCTTCGGACCCGGTGCCGGCCGTGGTCGGAGCCGCGATGAACGGTGTCGCCGGGCCGCGATAGGGCAGCTCCGGGCCGACGCCTTCGAGATGGTCCATTACCGAATTACCGGGCTTCAGGAGCCCCGCGATCGCCTTGGCGGCATCGAGCGCGCTGCCGCCGCCGAGGCCGATCACCACGTCGATGGCGGCGCCCTTGAACTGGCGCACGGCGTCGTCAACGAGCTCCGGCGACGGCTCGCCGCTGACGACCCCGCGCTCGCAGCTCAGCCCGCGCGCGGCCAGCGACACCAGCAGCGGCGCCGCGTAAGGCGCGGCATCGAAGGAATGTGCGCCGGTGACCAGCAGTACACGGCGGCCATAGCGCGCAGCGAGGTCGGGCAGTTTGGCGATCGCGCCGGCGCCGAACTGGATGCGGGGCAGACGGGCGATCGAGAAGGGAGAGATCATCACGCGCTCGGATCAGGTCCGCGCATCAGCCGCGCGGCTCGGTCAACACCGGCGCGAGGGCTCGCGCCGCGCCGCTCTGGGGCGGCGCGGACGAAGACTAGCAGGTTCGACGTGGCGGCCGCTACGGCGCGAGATATTGCAGCAGCCGGGGATCGTTGCGCACCTCGTCGGCGGTGCCGGTGAGCGCAACGCGACCGCGGTCGAGCACATAAGCGCGGTCGGCGACGCGCAGCGCCAGATCGAGGTGCTGCTCGACGATGATGACGGCGATCTCCTTGGCCAGCGCCACCAGCCGGTCGGTGATCTCCTCGATCACGCCGATCCAGACGCCCTCGGTCGGCTCGTCGAGAAGCAGCACGCGCGGCTCCGACAGCAGCGCGCGGCCGATCGCCAGCATCTTGCGCTCGCCGCCGGACAGCGTGCCAGCGGCCTGATCGAGCCGCTGGCCGAGCTTGGGAAACATCTCCAGCACACGATCGACCGCGCGGCTGTCTTTATTCGTCAGCGCCCCGACCGCGAGATTGTCGCGGATCGACAGCCGCGCGAACACCGGATGGTCCTGCGGTACATAGCCGAAGCCGGCGCGGATGCGCTGCTCGGTCGGCAGCTTGGTGACGTCGCGCGCATCGAGCGACACCTGGCCGCGCTTGACCGGCAGCTCGCCCATGATGGCCTTCATCAGCGTGGTCTTGCCGGCGCCGTTGCGGCCCAGAATGGCAACGCCGCCGCGCCACGGCGCCGACATCGACACGCCGAACAGCACCTGACTGCGGCCGTAGCCGGCATCGAGATCGCGGATATCGAGATAATGATCGTCAGGCACGGCGCAGATACACCTCTTGAACCTTCGGGCTCGCCTGGATCTGCTCGATCGAGCCGGTGTCGAGCACAGCCCCCTGATCCAGCACGGTGAGCCGATCGCAGATGTCGCGGATGAAATCGAGATCGTGCTCGACGATGACCAGCGAGCAGCGCGACTTGATCGGCTGCAGCAATTCGCCGGTGACGCGACGTTCCTCGAGGCTCATGCCGCCGGTCGGCTCGTCGAGCAGCAACAGCTTCGGCTCGGGCGCCAG
Source organism: Rhodopseudomonas sp. (assembly GCF_048594845.1). GTDB lineage: Bacteria > Pseudomonadota > Alphaproteobacteria > Rhizobiales > Xanthobacteraceae > Rhodopseudomonas. The sequence continues at coordinate 6,925 of NZ_JBMDXE010000107.1, forward strand.
CGCCATCGCGATTTCCAGCCACTGCTGCTGACCGTGCGACAGCGCCGCCGCGGGCTCGGCGGCCCGATCGACCAGGCGGAACTGCTCGAGCATCGCCATCACCTTGTCGTGCAGCAGGCCGCGGGTGCGCGAGAACATCAATTTCCCGAGCGCGGTCTGGCCCTGCAACGCCAGCAGCACGTTGTCGTAAAGCGTCAGCGCCGGCAGCACGCTGGTGATCTGGAATTTCAGGCTCATGCCGGCGCGGGCGCGCTCGGCCGGCGACGCCGCCGTGATGTCGTTGCCGTCGAACGTAACGCGCCCCTCGGTCGGCACTTCGGAGCCGGCGATGCACTTCAGCATCGTGCTTTTGCCGGAGCCGTTCGGCCCGATCAGCCCGTGGAACTCATTGGGCTGAACGATCAGTTCGGCGCCGTTGAGCGCGGTGAGCTTGCCGAAGACCTTGATCAGGCCCCGGGCCTCAAGCAGCGCCATGGCCGCGCTCCTTCTTGCCGGCCGCCGGCGGGCGCCCGAAATTGCCGATGCGCTCGCGCTCGCTGAGAACCAGACTGATCAGTCCGGCCGGACGGAACAGGATCACCGCCAGCATCAGGCAGCCCAGAATGATCGGCCAGATGTCCTGATAGTTGTTCGACAGCCAGAACGACACCAGCTCGATCACCACAGTGCCGATGACCGCGCCGATCAGCGTGCCGGAGCCGCCGAACAGCACGTACAGCACCACCTGGGTGGACATCACCACACCTAGCATGTTGGGCCAGACGAACCCCTCGTGGAACGCATAGAGGCTTCCGGCGAGACCGGCGATGGCGCCGCCGAGCGAGAAGATGATCGCCTTGATGTGCTGAACCTTGTAGCCGAAGAACGCGATGCGCTGCTCGTTCTCGCGCAAGCCCGCCAGCGCCAAGCCGAATTGCGACCGCACCAGGAAGCGGCAGCCGACATAGACTATGAACAGGATCGCCAGCACGAAGTAGTAGAAGACCGGCCCCTCGGTCAGATCATAACTGCCGATATGCATCGGCGGGATCGACGGGATGCCGTTCTGGCCGCCGAGATAGTACCAGCCGCGCGCCAGACGGTCGAATGCGTAGGAGCCCGTGAGGGTGCCGAGCGACACGAAGATGACGCTCGACGGATTGCGGCCGAGCAGCAAAAAGCCGCCGATCAAGAGCGCGATCGCAAACCCGACCAGCACGCCCGCCGGGATCACCAGCAGCATCGAGGTGATGTCGAGATCGCGCGCCAGCAGCGCCACGCCATAGCCAGCCGAGCCGAAGAACACTGCCTGGCCGAAACTCATGATGCCGGAATAGCCCCACACCAGATCGAACGACAGCGCGAACAGGCACAGGATCAGCACGCGCGTGCCGAACACCGTGAGATAATCCTGCAGCACCAGCGGCAGCAGCAGCCCGATCGCGAGCAGCGTCAGCTCGATGATCGGCAGTACCTTGCGGCGGCGAGCGCGCGGCACGGCGACCGGCGCGAGAGTCGAAGTAGCTTCCGTCATCGATCCGCCAGGGTGAGGAACAATCGGGGCGTATGATTATAAGCAAGACGCGTGCCCCCTGCTCCCTCGCCCCGCTTGCGGGGAGAGGGCTGGGGTGAGGGGGCGCCCCCGCGAGTCGCAGACGCTCGGCCGCGCCGAGGCCCCCCCTCACCCGCCGCGCACGAGCGCGCCGACCGCCCCCCGCAAGCGGGGAGAGGTGCCGGCCGTGCGTGGGGAGAGGGCAGAGGCCGACCCGCCATCAGCACTCCTTCGGGTCGACCAGACCCTTGCTGCGCTCGACGATCTCGTAATTGCCGTTCTTGGCGACCGCCGTGTACATGTTCATCTTGCAGTGGCGCTTGCCGGGGACCATCTCGGCCGGGCCGCCGGGGCCTTCGGCGATCTTGGCGTGATCGAGCGCCGCGGCGACGCCGTCGCGGTCGACCTTGCCGGCCTCCTTGACGGCCGCTTCCCACAGCTTGAGGCCGCGATAGGTGCCGGTGGCGGCGCTGCCGGCGGCGAACAAGAAGGTGCCAGGGAAGGCCTTGTCGTATTCGGCCTGGATCTTGGCGCTGACCGGATCGTCCTTGGCGACCGCCTTGAAGTAGTCGAGGCAGCTCGCGAGGCCTTCGATCTCGGCCGGCTGATTGATGCCGAGCGTGTTCTCGTCATAGTACACGCAGGCCAGACGGCCGCCGTTCTTGAGGAAGCCGGCTTCGTAAAGCTGCTTGAAGAACGGCCCGACGCCCGGCGGGATGATGGTGTTGAACACCACGTCGACCTTGTTGGAGATGATGCGGTTGACGGTCGACGAGAAATCGATCTGGTCGAGCGGATAGTACTCCTCGAGCACGACCTCGCCGCCATTGGCCTCGATCACCTTGCGGGCGTAGGCATTGAGCGTGTGCGGCCAGACGTAGTTGGCGCTCGGCAGCGCGAACTTCTTGCCGCCGTTCTTGATCAGCCACGGAATGAATTCGTCGCACTGCTGCGCCGGGGTCGGGCCGGTGCAGAACAGATTGGCGGTGCATTCCTTGCCTTCGTAAAGCTGCGGATAGATGTAGAGCGTCTTGCCGCGCGAGACGATGACGTCCTTGATGGCGTTGCGCATCGACGAGGTAACGCCGCCCAGCACCATATCGACCTTGTCGCGCTGGATCAGCTTGCGGACGTTGCCGACCGCGACCGCTTCGTTCGAGGCGGTGTCCTCGATGTAGAGTTCGAGCGGCCGGCCGAGCAGGCCGCCGGCGTCGTTGATCTGCTTGATCACCATCTTGGCGACGTTGGCATCGGCGTTGCCCGCATAGCCGATCGGGCCTGTGAGGTCGGTGGCGATACCGACCTTGATCGGGCCGGCCGCCGCATTCGCCCAGCCGGCCGGGACAACCCAGCTGCCGACGCCGGTGGCAATCGCGGTGCCGGCGAAAGCGAAGTTGGAGAGGAAACGGCGTCGGTTGAGCTGGAAGTTGGAGTCGCTGGACATCAGGCTAGATCCCTTTTCCCGAAACGAGGCCCTGCGGCCGGAACTTGATGAAGATGATCGCGAGCACGAAGACGAGGACGTCGGCGATCACCGGCTGGATCACCCAGGGCAGCGCCGCGGACAGCGTGCCGATGATACCGGCGCCGGCGACCGGCCCGGCGAACGATCCGATGCCGCCGACCATCACGGCGACGAAGCCCTGGATCAGGAAGCGCAGGCCGAGATCGGCGAACAGCGAGAAAACCGGCACGATCAGCGCGCCAGCCAGGCCGGCCAGCGCCGCGCCGAACGCGAAGGTGGCGCCGTAGATCGCATTGGTGGAGATGCCGGAGGCGCGGGCCAGCGCCGGATTTTCCAGCGAAGCCCGGACGCGCAGGCCGAACGAGGTGCGCGACAGCAGCAGATAGCTCGCCACCATCACCAGCGCGGTGACGACGATGATCACCAGCCGCCAGGTCGAGAAATGCATCGAACCAAGCGCGACCGAACCGCCGATCGGCTCCGGCACCGAGATATACAGACCGCCGATCAGGCCCCGGACGATCTCGCGGATGATCAGGCCGAGCGCGTATGTGCCGAGCATCGCGACGATCGGTGCGGCGTAGAATCGTCTGACGATCAATCGTTCGAGCACGAAGCCGAGTGCACCGACCACGAACGGAGCGGCTAGCATGCCGGTCCAGACCGGCAGACCCGCCGTGTGCGCCAGATAGGTGATGTAGGCGCCGAGCAGGACGAACTCGCCCTGCGCGAAGTTGAAGATCCCCATCATGCTGGCGATGATTCCGAGGCCCAGCACCACCAGCACCACGATGGCGCCGAAACTCAGAATCTCGAACAGGGCGACGAGCAGATTTTCCATTCGACCTTTACCGGATGGAGGAGCGAGCGTTGATGCGCGCGGGCGATCCGGAACGTCGGGACGCGGCGTTCCGGATCATGCGCCTCACATCTTCTTCCAATCGCCGGCCTGCTCGAACGCATGCGCGGCGCGGTAGATGGTCGGTTCGTCGAAATGCTTGCCGACCAGCATCATGCCAACCGGCAGGCCATCGACCATGCCGCACGGCACCGACATCGCCGGATGATGGGTGATATCGAACGGCGCGGTGTTGCTGATCATTTCGAAGGCGCGACCGACGACTTCCTCGCGGCTGGCGCCCGGCGCCGGCAGCGGAGTCGCCTTCATCGGCGTCGTCGGCATCAGCAGCAGATCGTAATTCGCCAGCGCCGCGTCGTACGCCGCGGTGATGCGGCGGGAGATGTTGACGGCCTTGCCGTAGTAGCGCGGCCCGAAGCCGTTGTTGATATAGGTCCCGAGCATCAGGAACAGCTTGGTCGTCTCGGACAGCGAATCCGCCTGGTCGCGCCAGCCGCGATGCGCCTTCATCAGCGCGGTCGAATACAGATCCGCGCGGCTGAGGCCGTAGCCGTCTCCGAACATCATGGTCTGGGCGATGCCCTCGGCGCCGATCGGCGTCCACACGGCGCCCGCAAGAAGATGCGCCGGGATCGAGATTTCCTCGACGGTCGCGCCCAGGCTGGCGAGCCGCTTGGCGGCCTCGCGGACGCTTTCGTTCACCGCGGTCTCGGCGCCGGCCTGTTCGAAGCCTTCCTTGACGATGCCGATCTTCATGCCCTTGACGCCTTGGCCGAGCGCCTTGGTGTACTCATGCACGATCGGCGCGCGGATGCGGGGATCGTAACCGTCGTCACCGGCCAGTACTTCGAGCAACAGCGCGTTGTCGGCCACCGAAGCGGTCATCGGGCCAGTGTGGTCGACGAAGACTTCGATCGGCATGATGCCGGTGTAGGGCACGAGGCCCCAGGTCGGCTTCATGCCGTAGGTGCCGCTGAACGACGACGGCATGCGGATCGATCCGCCCTGATCGCCGCCGATCGCCATGTCGGCCTCGCCGAGCGCGACGACCACGGCGCTACCCGACGACGAGCCACCGGCCGAATAGCCCATCTTATGCGGATTGTGCACCGGGCCGTTGGAGCCGGTGTGGCTGCCGCCCGAGATGCAGAAGTGCTCGCAATGCGTCTTGCCGAGGATCTCGCCGCCGGCGTCGAGAATGCGGGTGACGATGGTGGCGTCGAAGTCCGGCATGAAGCCTTCGAGCGTCGAGGAGCCATTCATCATCGGCACGCCGGCCAGCATGATGTTGTCCTTCAGCGCGATGGTCTTGCCCTTCAGCTTGCCGGAGGCAGCGCCCTTCACACTCGATTTGCGATACCAGGCGTTGCGCGGATTTTCTTCGGCACCCGGCGTATAGCCGGGCGTGCGCGGATACTTCACCAGCGGCACTTCGTCCGGCAGCATCGCCACGACATTGTAGGCGTCGACCGACGGCTGCATCAGGGCGCGGAACGACGCCACATCCTCGTCGGTGAGGGCCAGGCCGCACTGATCGGCGACATCGAGAAGCTGCGTGGGGGTGGGAAGCGAGACTGCCAAGATCGATCTCCTGCGCGTGAACCTATCGACGGCACCGGTCCGGGGACGACCGGCCGCGACCCGCGGGGCCGCTGCGTCATATTGTTACTACATACAGAAATATTTTCTATTTCAAGTATTATTTTGAGAGGCCGTGGCGGCGACGTCAAGCCCGGCTCAGAAGGCGCGGATCAGCTTGAAGTCGAGACCGTCCGCCTGGGCGAGATGGATACCCATCCGCGCGCTACCGTCGCGGATCGTCACCGGACCGCGGGCGCCGTGATAGACGATGTTCTTGCCGGCCGAGAGCAGCGCCCGCGGCGCCAGCGTCTGGGCCTTCTGGGCGATGGCCTCGAGAAACCGCAGGCCTTCGTAGTTGGACTGACCGACCGACCCGACCGGCGGCGCGGTCGAGCCGAAGGCGCGGACGTAGGAGGCCCGGAATTCGTCGTTCTCCAGCGAATCCTGGCAACCGAAATAGCCGGACGCACAGAACAGATTCTCTGTAGCGTCGGCACCGATCCCGAGCAGCACCGTCTCGTCCATCGCACCGGCGAGCCGCAGCACACGCCCGGCAAGCCCGCATTCGGCAAAGGCGCGATTGAAGGTGACGCTGTCGGTGCCGATCAGCGAAATCAGCACCACATCGGGCCGCGCGGCGCGGATTCGCGCCAGATGCCGCTCGTGATTGTCCTCGCCGAGCGGGACGAACTCCTCGCCCACCACCTGCCCGCCGGCGTTCTTGATGTAGGTCTTGACCGCGCGGTGCGACAGCCACGGCCAGACATAGTCGCTGCCGATCAGATACCAGCGCTTGGCGTGCTTGACCTGGGTGAGCCAGTCGATCGCCGGCCGGCTCTGCCAGCGCGGCGTCTCGCCGATCGTCAGCACACCCGGCGCGCGCTCGCCGCCTTCATAGACGGGCGTGTAGATGTAGGGGACGCGGCCGCGGATGGCATTGCGCAGCGCAACGCGGACCGCGCTGATATGCGAGCCCATCACAATGTCGACGTCTTCGTCCTCGACCGCCCGGGCGACGCGTTGCGCCACCTCCTCGATCGGACCGCCGGCGTCGTACATCACCAGCTCGATTTCGCGGCCGAGCAGGCCGCCGCGCTTGTTGATCTCGGCGGCGGCGAGCAACGAGGCGTTGCAGCAGGCCGGTCCCCACAGGCCGGGGGCGCCCTGGAAGGTGACGAAGTTGCCGATCCGCAGCTTGCTACGGGCCCGCCGGGCCGCTGCGCCAAGGCCATCGCCGGGACAATCGATCCATGCCGCATCGTCGAGCGAAGACACCCGATCAAGCACGCTCAGTGGCGGCGGAACGGCCGCACCGTTTCCGAGATCCCCGATCGAGAGCACACCCTCTCCTGACTATTGGCGCGGGCATCCTGCGAAAGTCCTGTCCGCACGAGGAGGAATGCTATTCGAAAATATTGAACTTTCAAGAATTGATGTGCATATAGATGCAGCAAACGCAGCACGCGATTCATTCATTTCGAACGACGAAGTCTCCATCGTGGCCAAATCGCCCAGCCGCAACCCGCCGATCACCGAACACCTCGCCTATCTGCTCGCCCAAGCCAACCGGGAGATCAACCGGCAGCTTGAGGCGCGGCTGCGCGACGAGAACGTGCCGGTCGAGCAGTGGCGCATCCTCAAGGTGCTGTCCGACGGCAAGGGCCACTCGATGGGCGAACTCGCCGATGAAGTGCTGCTCAATCACCCGACGCTGACCAAGATGATCGACCGCATGGTGTCGGACTCGCTGGTGTATCGGGCGCAGGATCCGGAAGACCGTCGCAAGGTCCTGATGTACAGCTCCGAGCGCGGCAAGGCGCTGACGCAGCGCCTCAACGCGCTGGCGCTGAGCCAGGAAGCGCATATCGCCGAAAGCTACGGCGACAAGGCGACGGCGGAGCTGAAGCGGCTGCTGGAAAGCCTGATCGACGCGGCCACCTGAGAAGCCGCGATCCGGCGCGCGGGCGCGCCTCTTAAAACCGGTTTCCCGCAATTGCTATCCGACCGACCTGTCGCAGCCGAGGGTTAGGAACCCGGGAGGGCGTATGGCTTTGCACTGAGGCCGACATGGCAACAGGAGCAGACGATGACGCCCCAAAACCGCACCGACGATCAGGCCGAGCGCGAGCGCATTCAGCGCAAACAGGGCGTCCACCACATGCCGCCGCGCCCCGAAGATTGGCCCGCCGCTCGACGACACCGACCGCAACTCCGACAAGGTGATCAAGCCGTCACGACGGCCGTAGCGTCGAAGGCACGGCCTTTCCCCGTCATTGCGAGCGAAGCGAAGCAATCCAGCGTCTGGCACCGGGCTGGATTGCTTCGCTGCGCTCGCAATGACGAGATCTTGAAGCCCTAAAGCCTTACTACTTCGTCCCCAGCAGCGTCGTGTAGCTCGCCGGAATCCAGGCGAAGCGGTCGCCTGAGGGCACGATGTGGCCTATGCCGGGGAACGCGATATGCGCGGCGGCGATCCAGGTGCCGGTCGTCGCCGCGTCGGCGAAAATCGCCTTGCGCTCAGCTTCGGCGGCGAACGGATCGCTGTCGTAGGTCAGCGTGATCGCCGGATTACGAAACTGGATCGGCGCGACGTGGACGAGGTCGCCCCACACCAGCAGGCGCTGACCGTCGCTGCTGACTTCGTATGAAGTGTGGCCCGGCGTATGGCCAGCGGTCGGGATCGCGCGGATGCCCGGCAACAAGGGCTCGCCGTCCTTGAACGGCTTCAGCCGCCCTGACTCCTGATACGGCTTCAGCGACGCGCGGTCGCCTTCGAACATCGACTTGAGGAACGCCGGCGCCTTGCCCTCGCTCGCTGGGTCCAGCCAGTAATCGACATCCTTCTGGTTCACGCGAATGATCGCATTGGCGAAGGCGGGTTTGCCGTGCGGCGCGATGCCGCCGACGTGGTCGGCATGCAGATGGGTCAGGTAGATCTCGTCGACCTGCTCAGGCTTGTAGCCGGCCGCCCGTAGATTCTCGATCAGATGGCCGCAGCACTCACCGTAGAGGCTGCCCGCGCCGCTGTCGATCAGCACGAGCTTATCGCCAGTGTTGATCAGGAACGCATTGATCGCGCCCTCCAGCGGGATCGACAGCCGCTCCGCGGCCAGCAGCGCCTCGGCTTCGCCCGGATGCGTCTCGGACAGCTGCACCGCGTGCCGCTTGCCGTCGGCATCCGTTTCGTTGCGCAGCATCACCTTGTTGACGGGGAACGTATGCGTGCCGTCGAGCAGCGCGGTGATCTCGAACTGGCCGAGCATCATCCGATAGTAACCGGGCGCCTGGGTGCGCACCTGCGGCGCGGCGGCCGGCGCCGCTGCGATGGCCAGCATCGACAGCGACAGACCGCGCAGCATGGTCTTGATCGATTTCATCTGCGTCTCCCTGCGGGGCGAGGTCTAGTTGCGTGCCGCTTTGACGTCCTGGGCCGCGACGCGGCCGGGCTTGCCGCCGAAATGGCCGATCACGTAGTTGGCGACCGCCGCGATTTCGTCGTCGGAGTAAGCCGCCGCGAACGCCGGCATCGCGCCAGTCGGCGAACTGACGGCGACGCCTTGCAGCACGGTGCGGATGACGTTGATGCCTTCGACGTCGTTGACGCTGCGCGCGCCGCGCAGCGACGCGTTGCCGGTCTGCCGGCCGTTGCCGTCCCAGCCGTGACAGCTGGCGCAGGCCGATGCGAAGACGCGCTGCCCCGTCGGATCGCCGCCGCTGCTGCCGCCGGGCAACCAGGGTGCGGCGCTCGCCAGCGTGGTCGGGTTCGGATTGACCGACGGCGACAGCGCCGAGCGCTGCGGCGGCACCGTTTTCAGATATGCGGTGATCGCCGCGATGTCCTCGCGCGGCAGACGGCCGAGGCTGAATTTGATCGCTTCCGCCATGCCGCCGGAGGCGCCGCCATGGCCCGGGGCGTGGCCGGTCGCGAGATACGCACTGATCTCCGCATCGGACCAGCGGCCGATTCCGGTCTCGGCGTCCGGCGTGATGTTGTAGGCCTTGTAGCCATCGACCACCGCGCCAGCGAACTTTTGGCTGCGCTTCATTGCGAACATCAGATTGCGCGGCGTGTGGCATTCGCCGCAATGTGCCAGCGCTTCGACCAGGTAAGCGCCCTTGTTCCATTGCGCATCGCGAGCCGGCGACGGCTGCCAGGGCTGCGTCGGCATGAACAGCAGCTTCCAGGCGCGCAGCACGAAGCGCTGATTGAACGGGAAGCTCAGCGTGTTGACCGGCTGCTGCGTCGCGACCGGCCGCAGCGTCGCGAGGTAAGCGCGGATCGCCAGCACATCGTCGGTCGAAAGCAGTGCATACGAGGTGTAGGGCAAGGCCGGGTAGAGGTCCTCGCCGGCGCGGCCGATGCCCTGATGCAGCGCGCGGACGAATTCGGCGTCTGACCATTGGCCGATGCCAGTGGCGGCGTCGGGCGTGATGTTGGTGGAGTAGATCGTGCCGAACGGCAGCTTGAAGGCACGGCCGCCGGCGAACGGCTTGCCGCCCGGCGCGGTGTGGCAGCTTTCACAATCCGCCGCCGTCGTGAGATACGCGCCGCGCGCAATCAGCGCCGCACCGGAGGGCTGGCTGGACGAGGCTGCGACTGGCGTCAGCGTCGCCGGCCAGAAGAAGAACCAGCCGGCGAGCGCGGCGGCCACGATCAAAACGGCAACGATGATAGTGAGGATGCGGGTCACGTCGCGTCCCGGGCTTTGAGCGCCGCGTTGTCGATCGGCAGCCGACGCAGCCGGACGCCGGTGGCGGCGAAGATCGCGTTGGCGAGCGCCGGCCCGGCCGACACGGTTCCGACCTCGCCGAGCCCGCCGGGCGGCTCGCGGCTGTCGACCAGATGGACTTCGACCGAGGGCGTCTCGTTGATGCGCAGCTGGCGATAGTCGTTGAAATTGCTCTGCTGCACGCGGCCATTGGCGAAGGTGATGTCGTTGAACAGCGCCGCCGACAGGCCGAACAGCACGCCGCCTTCGATCTGCGCGCGAACGATGTCGGGATTGATCAGAGTGCCGCAATCCACTGCGGCGACGGCCTTGCGCAACGTCACTTCGCCCGAAGCTGCCACCGCGACTTCGACAACCAGCGCCGCGAAGCTTCCAAAATTCTGATGCAGCGACACGCCGCGGCCGATCCGGCCGCCTTGCGGCGCGCCCCAGTTCGCCTTCTCGGTCGCGAGATCGAGCACATGCCGGGCGCGGGCGTTGTCGGCCGGCAGCAGTGCGCGGCGATAGTCGACGGGGTTGCGGCCGGCGCTATGCGCGAGTTCGTCGACAAAGCTCTCGAGCACGAACACGTTGTGGGTCGGCCCGACGCCGCGCCACCAGTTGAGCTTGATCGGCGGATCGTGCCGGACCCAATCGACCCGGATATTTGGAAACGCGTAAGGGCTGTCCCAGGAGCCGTCGACGGCGTCCTTGTCGAGCTTGCCCTGCGGCCAGCCGTTGTCGTCGAAATCCTTGCGCACGGTGCCGGAGGTGGTGCGGTGCATCCAGGCGATCGGTAGGCCGTTCGCATCGAGACCGGCGCTGAACCGGTCGTAGTAATACGGCCGGAAGCGATCGTGCCGGATGTCCTGCTCGCGCGTCCAGATAACCTTGAGCGGGTAGGAGACCTGCTTGGCAAACCGCACCGCCTGCTCGATCGTATCGGCCTGCAATCTTCTGCCGAAGCCGCCGCCAATCAGCTGATTGTGCACAGCGACCTTCTCGACCGGCAGGCCGGTGATCCGCGCCGCATGGCGCTGCGCCACCACCGGCGTCTGCGTGCCGACCCAGATGTCGCAGCCGTCCGGCCGCACATGCACCGTGGTGTTGATCGGCTCCATCGTGGCATGCGCGAGAAACGGCATCTCGTAGTCGGCATCGATCCGGCGCTTGGCTTGTGCGAACGCCGCATCGACGTCGCCGTGCTTCAGCGCCTCGATCGGCGCGACGCTCGTGGACGCTGCCTTCGCGTCCTGCCTGATGCTCTCGGATGACAGGCCGGCGTTGGCGCCGAAGTCCCAATCCAGATCCAGTGCATCGCAGCCTGTCTTGGCGGCCCAGTAATGCTCGCCCACCACCGCGACCGCGTCATCGATGCGCAGCACGTCGATCACGCCGGGCAGCCGGCGCGCCTTGGAGTCGTCCACCGCGCGCAGCGTGCCGCCCGCCACCGGGCAGATCGCCAGCACCGCCGTCTTCAAACCGGGCACGTCGATGTCGATGCCGTAGATCGCACTGCCATCGACTTTGCCGGGCGTATCGATCCGCTTCAGGCTCTTGCCGATCAGTTTGTAGTCCGCCGGCGCTTTCAGCCGCGGCTGCGTCGGGATCGGCAGCGCGGCCGCATCCGCCGCGACCTCCGCATAGGGCAACGAGCGGCCGCTCGGCGGATGCGTGATCGTGCCGTCGCGGGTGACGCACTCAGCTGCGTCGACCTGCCAGCGCTGCGCCGCCGCGGCGACCAGCATCTGGCGCGCCGCGGCGCCCGCCTGGCGTAGCGGCGTCCAGAAACCGCGGATCGACGTCGAGCCGCCGGTGAGCTGTGCCTTGAACAGCGGCTGGGCGTACAGCACGACGTCGGGCGGCGCCGCCACCGCGGTGATCTGATCGAGCCGGACGTCGAGCTCTTCGGCGAGCAGCGCCGCTTCGGCGGTATAGATGCCCTGCCCCATCTCGACGCTCGGCATCACAAGCGTGATCGCACCGGTCGGCGCGATGCGGACGAAGCCGCCGAGTTGAGCCGGCGATGGCACAACTGCTGCATCGAGCGGCGCGGCGTGCGCTTTATGGGGCCGCGCAAACGCGACCACCAGCGCGCCGGCCAGGAACGCGCGGCGCGACGGGCCGCGCGGCTGTGTTAGCTTCTCGTGAGACGCCGTCATGTCGCGGCCGCCTTGATAGCCGCACGGATCCGCACATAGGTGGCGCAGCGGCAGATGTTGCCGGCCATCGCCGCGTCGATCATGGCATCGTCAGGTTTGGCCTCGCGGCCGAGCAGCGCCGCTGCGCTCATGATCTGGCCGGACTGGCAGTAGCCGCATTGCACGACTTCGAGATCGAGCCAGGCCTGCTGCACCTTGCGGCCGGCCTCGGTCTCGCCGACACCTTCGATCGTGGTGATGGCTCGGTCGCCGACGCTGCCGACCGGCAGCACGCAGGACCGCACCGGCTCACCGCCGAGATGCACCGTGCAGGCGCCGCATTGCGCGATGCCGCAGCCGAACTTGGTGCCGCGCAGCTTGATCAGGTCGCGCAGCACCCAGAGCAGCGGCATGTCGTCCGGCGCATCCACCGCGTAGTCGCGGCCATTGACCTTGAGTGCCTGCATCGAGACTCCGTCCAGCTTACATCGCGATTATCAGCCGATGCCGCGACGACCTCTTGTCGATTTGCGTCGCGCGTTGGACAGGTCGATCACCAGCTGCGCTCAGCCTTGCCAACCATCCAGGAACTCAAGCAGCAGATTGGTGACGATCTCCGGCTGCTCCTCGTGCGGCAGATGTCCGCATTGCGGGATCGCAGCGACGCGCAGGTCACTGGCCATCTCGCGCCACACCGCCTCCATGTCGAACAGCTTGCCGACCGCGCCGAAATCCGCGCCCCACAGCGACAGCGTCGGGCAGGCAATCTTGACGTCCGCGTCGGCAAGGTCCTGGGCGATGTCGTCGGCACCGGCGCGATAATCCGACAGCGCGCCGCGCACGCCGCCTTCCGCCGCGAAGGCTTTCACGTAAGCGGCGATCGCGTCCTCGCTAATGCTCTTGGGGTCGTGGCACCAGTCGGTGAAGAAATGGCGCAGCCAGATGTCCTCGCGGCCGGCGATCAGCGCTTCCGGCAAATCGGCCACCTGGTGAAACAGGAAGAACCAATATTGCCGGGCGATCTTGGCGTTCATGTCGCGCGCCACGATGCGGGTCGGTACGTTGTCCATCACCACCAGCCGATCGACCAGATCGGGATGATCCTTGGTCAGCCGCGTCGCCACCCGCGCGCCGCGGTCGTGGCCGATCAACGCGAACGTGCCAATGCCGAGCGCCTGCGCCAGCGCCACGATGTCACTCGCCATGGTGCGCTTGTCGTAGCCGCCGGCCGGCTTGTCGGTGTCGCCATAGCCACGCAGATCCGGCGCGATCACCCGGTAGCGCTTCGCCAACTCGGGGATCTGAAACCGCCACGCATAGCTCGTCTCCGGAAAGCCGTGCAGCAGAATCACCAGCGGGCCCGAACCGGCCTCGCGATAGAACTGCCGGATGCCATTGGCGCGGATGGTGGCGTGGCGCGGAGTGGTCATTCGGCATTCCCTTCGAAGGCACCCCGCAAAAACGCAAGCCGCGGAGCTTCAGCAATGAAGGGCTGAGGATAGTCGGGACAGAAGGCGCGGGATTGCAGGGTTATGCGGGCGATTGAACGTTTGGATGGTCTGCGAGGCGGAACGATCGGAGCCATCCGCACCGCGCTGCCTCGAGGGTGCAGACGATTCGGCGCGAAGGGCCCTATTGTTGATCTTTAAGTCAACAATAGCCAGACCAAGCACCTCTCACCAATTTCGCGAATCCTCACTTGATCGAAATCATTACTTTGTATCACGCTATTAACTTCATCCGCTCGTAGTTCGTTTTCAAATTCTTCAGACTGCTCATCCAAAATCACGCTTATTGATCGCAACGCTCAGTCGCTGATTAGCACCTTTGCTTGATGGATAAGCCCGGATGCGGATGTCCGCTCGTCGGTTCAGTGATCGATTGACGCCGGAGCGCGCCGTCCGCCGGCGGAAGGACCGCGGCACCGCCGACGCTCCCGCCCGCCCGCGATCGAGGACTGCGGCGCAGGTCGACGAGCTTGGGATCCTGCTGTATCGGCTGCTTGCAGTCGGCGCGCTTGCGCTGCTGCTGGTCGGCATCTTCTTCGTCAGCTTCGGGCCATCGGAGCCCTTCGCCTACCGGGCGCTGAGTCTGTGCATCCTGGGCGTGCTCCCCGCGGCCGCGACCGTCATCGTCGCATCGGCACTCCGGGCGCTCTGCAGAACGATCAGTAACGCGTTCGATCCGGCGGAACGGGCCGTCGTCGGCTGGGCAGCCCGGCTGCGCTCGGCCTGTTCGTCGATCCGCGCAAGCGGGCGCCTGTCGGCACGTCCCGTCGCAGTGGCCCCGAACATTCCTCGCCGAACCCGCCCGACCTTTGATATAGATTGACCGCCGTCGGTTCTCCGTGATCCCGGACGGCCGCACATCAGCGTGCGTCGGCATTTCGATATCGGCTTTTTGCGCAATGAAGATTTTGGGCTTTGTCCTGCTGGCCTGTCTGGCGATGATGTCCGCGGCCCGCTGTGCGCCGCGTGAGGCGGCGTCCGAGATTTCGGTTCAGCAGGTTGCGGCGACGCGGATGGCGGTCTGGAAGGTGTTTCGCCGCATCCGCGAAGAGGCCCCGAAGGATCGCGGCCAGTTGCTGACCTTCGTCGAGCGCGCCGCGCAGGCGTCGGCCGTGCCGGCCGACTTCTTCAAGCGACTGATCAGGCAGGAAAGCGCGTTCGATCCCAATGCGGTCAGCAGCAAGGGGGCGCAGGGCGTGGCGCAGTTCATGCCGGCCACCGCGGCGCAGCGCGGCCTCAAGAACCCGTTCGACCCGGAAGAGGCGCTGCTCAAGTCGGCCGAACTGCTCAAGGATCTCAAGAACCGGTTCGGAAACTGGGGGCTGGCCGCCGCTGCCTATAATGCGGGGCCGGAGCGGGTGAGGCGCTGGCTGGCCGGCACCAGCCGTCTGCCGGCCGAAACGCAGCACTACGTGCATGTCATTACCGGCCGGGTTGCCGACGAATGGGCACAGGCCAACCCGGACTTCGCGTTCTCGGCTGTCCCGGCCGTGGTCCGGAAACGGACCCGCCGCCAGACGCAGCAGGAGGCCGAACTGCTCATCCTCGACCAGCTCAATGGCCAGGGCCGCGCGACGCTGGTCAGCACCCGCTCGCAGGCGCGGGCCGGCGACCTCTGCACCAGCTGCATTCGGCAGAAGTTCTACTAAATATCAGCGGCTGCCGGCCACCTGTCGGTGAGGCTGAGTCGGCGCTCTTCCGGCTGATCAGCCCGAACGGGTGCACCGGGACGGAACCCGGAACTGAACCTTAACCAGCGCGGCTTCATCCTTCCGAGGATTACTTCCTTCAACGGATCGGATTCGACATGAAACTCATTTTTGCGCTCGGCACCGGCGTCGCGCTGGCTGTTACGACCGTTGGGGCGGTCGCGGGCGAGGCGTTCGTCCCGCAGGCCCTGCAGAGCGCGGCCCGGATGTCCTCGGCGTCGCTGGAGCAAGCAACCTCGGCACTTGCGATCGCGCGTCCGATCGATCTCGCCCAGGGCCTTGCGGCCGCCACTGCGATGCAGCCGAGCCCCGGCGATCAGCGCGCCAATTCATCGGCCGTGACGCAAAGCGGTTACCGGAACGATGTCGCGGTGCTACAAACGGGAAGCAATAACGCATCGTCTGTGATCCAGCAGGGAGCGCTGAATCGCGCGACGGTGACGCAGCGGGGCCGCTGATGGTCGATCGGGAGTAACTCACCGCGTGAATTTGCGTTGGACCGGTACAACTCTCCCACTCTGGTCGGGTGTGCGGATGTTATAATCTGCACAGAGTCGGACATCACTCCCAGGGGCAGGCGACTTATGGAGCCAGGAGCATGTGGTACGCAGCTGTAGCACTCACGACAGCATTGGGCCTGGAAGCGGGCCTTCTCACAACCGACTTCGCCAACGCTCGGAACGCGCCGCGCATGCGGCTCGCGTCCGAGGTGTTTGTCCAGCAGTCGAATGGCCTCCTGCCGGCGCTCCGGCAACGGCCGGCGGATGCTCCGCCGCTGCCGCAGACGCCCGAAACCGGCGGGCCCGCCCGGACGGGCGCCGTGGCGACGCCGCCGCAGGCGGCTTCGCGTAGCACCGTGACACCCGAGAGCGGACCGCCTGCCGCCGCGGTCACGGCGAACGCGGCACAGTCGGGGGTCGCGTGCGGCCCGCAGAACGCTTCGTCCAAGGAATGCTACAGCGCAACGCAGCAGTACCGGTCGCCGGCTCGCTAGCGGCCGGACGACAGTTGGTCGGGCACCAAGCCGGAAACGACAACTAACGACGCGCGTGGGGTTCGTCAGCCGACCACCGGCTGGAGCTGGGGCGTGTGCGGAAGCGCAGGTCGAGCCGCAAGCACGGCGCAGGTCGGGCCGCAAGCACGGCGCCGTTCGATCGTGATCAGCTTACTAAGCCGGACCGACGGCGGGGGCCGCCGAACCTGACGAGACAAGCGGACCGTCTCTGAGCAGCCGAGGCCCCACTCAGGGTCTCGGCTAGGTCCACCTACTCTCCCAAAGACGCCTGCTTCGATCGATTGCTGCAGTACGCCTAGGCCGCGTTGCGGCTGGGATCCCGCGCCACGGGGCGCGGAGAGATCTGCCCGTCCGGCAGCGGCACCGGCGGGATCGCCTTCTGGTGCCGTTCGAGTTCGCGCATGAAAGCCTCGCCGGCCCGGGCGTCCTTGAAGCTCCAGAGGTCGTTCTTCACGCCCTCGAAGATCAGCGAATAAACCGCGAGCTGGATGCCTTCGCGCACCGCCAGCGTGGCTGGCGAATTCTTGGTGAAGCCGGCGTCGGCCTGCAGCAGATGGTCGACCGAGGTGTAGAGGAAGCCGGTGCCCGACAGATTGACCGAATAGACGATTTTGCTGGTGGTGACCGAGGCCAGCACGCGGCCGGTCTGGACGCTCACGGCGCGCAGCGCGACGGTGATGATGTCCTGCCGGTACTGCACGTTGGCGCCGATGCCGAGATAGTTGGCGCCGATGCCGCCGGTGGTCTCGTTGGTATCGTAGCCGATCACGCCGCCCTCGAGCAGCACGCCGGCGAAGCGGAGCGGCGGCAGGCTCTTCGCCTTCTCGCCCTCGAGCGCCGTGCGGGTATTCTGGATGATCTGCCGCTCCTGCAGCAGCGGGGCCAGATCGGCGCGCTCGACGACGTCGAACCAGGCGCCGCCGCCGGCCTTGACCAGCACGTCGGTCAGGATCGAGCTGCCGCCCTGGGTCACGGCGCGGGAGAATTCCGCGAAATTGTCGTTGGATTTGTTCTGACCGGTGAGGTCAGGGAAATTGTAGACCGAGACGTCGAGCTTGCGCTTCGGAGGCGGCAGGCTCTCCAGGACGATTCCGGTCTTGGTCGGAGCCACCATCTGGGCCGGCTCCGCCAGAGGATCCTTGTTGGTTCCGGTCAGCGCGCAGCCGCCAGCACTCAGCGCCAGCAGCAAAGCGCCGGCCATACGAGCATACATCATCAAATTAAGCCCCGTTAGGGTTCGGTCGGCCTATGGGCTCGTCGGGGTGGTTACGCCCGATCCACCGATCACAATCACCGGGGAGGTGGAGCCGCCGCCGACGTTGCTGAGCGCGTTGCTCAGGCCCGACAGGTCGACGCCCTTATTCCCCGAGGTTGCGCCCTTGCCCTGAGCCTGCGCCATCGACAGCAGGAAATTACCGGCAAGGGGATTACCACCAAGCGTCGGGCTGATCGGTCGATAAACCTGCTCGGTCGCGAACGCCGAGCCCGACAGGGCAACGCCAACACAGAGCGAAAGCAATCCGGCAATCCTCATGACATATCTCCTGCGCGGTCTGGCCCCTGCCTACCGCTTGATCAATAAACCGCCATTCGGCAATCGCGCGATCAACGCATTGACCGGCTTGGAGCCGGGCGGCTGAATCACACCCACGAACAATCCTGACGTGTTGATTAGCATTAGATTCGACATCAGGCTGTAACCACGCTGCAACACACCCACGGTGTTGTGATTACCGCCGATGATACCAACGTTCGACAGGTTGTTATTCCCACTTTGCATCTGAAGAACGTAGTTGTAGTTGCCGATTTGCGTGGTAACGGCGTAGTTTCCACCACGGGCCCCGGCCGAAACCATCTCCGGCGTCGCGCCGGGCGGTGTACCTTGATACCCACGCGGGGCGACCAGTCCGGCCTGCGGGCTGGGCTGGCCGACCACCGGGATCGAGTACTGCACCCCATTTCGCAGTGCGATAGACTGATCGATGTAGGCCGTTCCGGCCCGGACGGGCCCCGCGACGGCGGCCGAAACCAGCAGCGCGCCGGCGAAAATGGCGTAGCTCCGGCGCTTCTTTGCCTGGCCGGCTATGGTGATACGCATGAGATTCTCCCTAGGCCTGATTCGACGATCAGCGAGGCGCGGTAGTGGCCTCGCGCCGACCCGTCGAGGATGATGGTAGTCAGGACCGTTTCGTCGCCCGAGCTCAGCTCGAACGCACCGCTTTGATGATTCTCACTAATTCCCGTTGCACTGTTCTTGGTGACGACCAGCCGGTAGGTCCCGGTCGTGGGCCTGGCGGCGGTCGCGACCGCCTCGATCCGCAACAGACCGTCCTGGGCGGTCGTCCGGATGTCACAGGTGATGGCCGACGGCGCCGCGTTGGCGGCCGCCGGCCCCGCTGCGATCGGGACTCCGAACACTGATCCGAGCACAACGGCCGCAAGCGTTGGCCACGCGCCATCCATCGACCCATACTCCCCGGCATGACGCAGATGCGAGAAGCAGACGGCGGGGCTCACGCCCCGCCGCTGCGACCGGTTAGTGCTGGACGACGG
This sequence comes from Rhodopseudomonas sp., assembly GCF_048594845.1. Classification (GTDB taxonomy): domain Bacteria; phylum Pseudomonadota; class Alphaproteobacteria; order Rhizobiales; family Xanthobacteraceae; genus Rhodopseudomonas. The sequence continues at coordinate 25,996 of NZ_JBMDXE010000107.1, forward strand.
TCGACACGTTGTGCGAGCCGAACTGCGCGGTCACCGAGGTGTTGGAGACCGACGCGCTCGCGACCTGGCTGGTATAGGCCTGGTTGGCGTAGCCGACCTGGAGGGTCGCCTGGGTGTTCGGCTGGATCGACATGCTCGACGGCTGCGGGCCGGTCTGGTTGGCGTAAGCGGAGTTCTGGGCGCCGAACTGGGCGATCAGCGAGGTGTTGAGGCTGCCGACGAGCGGATTCGCCACCTGGGTGGTGCCGGCGTGGTTCTTGGCGCCGGCCTGAATGGTTGCCGCCGCGTTGGCGCCGACCGTCGTGAGGGCGCTCGACTGGGTGGTGGTGGCGTCGTTCTTGTAGCCGATCTGCAGGGTGCCCTGGGCGTTCAGGCCATTGACCTGCGAGACGTTGGCGTAGTTTTCGGCGCCGAACTGCGCGGTCAGCGACTGGTTGCCGGCCGAGAAGAGATGCTGGCCGTACTGCGTCGTGATCGCGCCGTTGTTGTAGCCGGCCTGGAACGTCGCAGCGCTATTGTCGACGCCATTCCAGCCCGCCGTAAGAACGCCCGAACCCGTAGTAGCGCCATTCGCATTCTGGTTCGTGATCTGCCAGTTCTTGACGCCGAACTGAGCAGCCGTGGAGGTGTTGTCGCCGCCCGTATAGGCGCTGAACGGCTTGAATTGCTGCGCCGCCGCACCGTTCGAGCCTTGAGTGGTGGTCGACACGTTGCCGGCACCGGCCTGCAGCGTATCGGCGCTATTCTTGCCGCCCTGCTTGTTAGTGCCCTGCGAGGTCGCCGAGTTGTTGTTGGTGCCGAACTGCAACGTGCTCTGATCGTTGGCGCCGCCGGTCTGACCGACCACCGAGCTGTTCAGATAGCCAAACTGACCAGTCGAGGAAGTGTTGGTCTTCGAGCCCTGCACACCCTCCTGATAGGTCTTCGCGTAGTTCGCGACGCCGACCTGCACGGTGCCCTGGCTGTTGTTGCCGCCGGTCTGGCCGACATTCGCCTGGTTCTTGGCGCCGATCTGCAGCGTGCCCGACGCGTTGGTCTTCGCGCCGGCCTGATCCTGGGAAGTGATGGCGTTGTTCTTGTAGCCGAACTGCGCGGTGCCCTGCTTGTTGTTGCCGCCGGTCTGGCCGACGGTCGAGGTGTTGCTCACACCGACCTGCGCGACGAAGGATTCGTTAATGCCAGCGGCCGAAGCCAGCGAGGTCGAGGCCAACAAGATGGCCAGTGCTGTCACCTTCTTCATGACGGTTCCCTGTTAACCAACGCGGGGTCAGCGACCATCGCTGCCCTCAGGTAATAGTTTAACTAAAAGTTAAGCGACTCGACAATGGCAATCCGATTATTTAGCTTAATTGGTGCGTTGTTACTCAACGTTCGTGTGCGATTGCTCACGGTCGATTACTTGTTAGTTGGTTCACTTATAGGACGGATTACGCACCGTGCGGTCGATCACGGAGCAGAAAGACTTGGAGAATGAGCAGCCGGGAGAATGGTTAAACGCTCTTGTTGACTTAAACATCAACATCGTTGAAGCCTCATCAACACGGCATTCCTGCTCCGAGGCGTTGATTTCTATGTCAACAATCCAAGACCTAGTCGACAGCGGCGCGCTCATCCGCATCGAAGTCGATCTCGCCGCCGGCGAACAACCCGTTCGCCTGCTGTACGGCACGCGGGGCTTCATTGAATGGCTGGGAACGCTGTTAGCAGGAGAAGAGCCACCGCAACGCCTCGGCGACGCGACCGTCGCCGAACAAGTCGACGCACTGTTCTACGCGTTCACCGCCGGCAAGCAGATGATCTACACCCGGCAGTTTCGCATCATTCGCGTGGAGCCGAACGCCGTCTGGGAATTCAAGACCCCGGACGTGCGCATCTTCGGCTGGTTCTTGAAGAAGGACTGCTTTGCCGCGGTATTCGGGGACTGGACCAACCGCGTTAAGGATCACGATTTATATCGAGGTTATCGCATTTCAATTAGGCGAATTCGACGAGAATTAGGTGTAGAAGACAACCTGTGTGTGAAAGGCAGTAGCCCCGATGACGTCGTTTCATTTTGATATCGGCAGCAGGGCGCAACGTGCAGGACGGCTTATTTCGCGCGTGCGCACTGAATTACTTCGCGTATTGTCTGAGAAGAAAAAGGCCGAGGGCCTGACACAGCAGGCCCTCGCAAAGCGGCTCGGAGTCGACCGCTCGCAGATCAACCGACAGCTCTCCGGCGAGAGCAATCTCACATTAAGAAGCCTCGCCGAACTCGCCTGGGCCATGAACATGGAAGTCTCGCTGCAGCTCCAGGAGCCGTCCCACGGCTTCGGCTGCAACGACATCAGCAGCACGTCGACGATCGGGCACGGCCCGATCAAGGTCGTCAACCTCGCCAAATCGAACGGGTCCGCCGACCCCACGGCGTCGAGCGCTCTGTTGAAGTCCAAGGAGTAATGCGTCAGTGCAAGCGCTCGATCGGTATGGTTACTGTATCTTCTGCGACGACATCCGGATCGAACCGGGGGGCAAACTCAGCTTTCTCCGCTGCTACAATGCGGTGATGGTGGTCGACCGGCCGTTTCCGGTGATGCTGCCGAAACTGTGCTTCCACGTCACAGTCTGCTCGCCCGCCAACAAACCCTACAGCTCGCTGATGGCGCGCTGCTACCTTCCGGACGAAGACAAGCCCGTCGCGGAGGAGCCGATCGAGGTGCCGCCGCCGAGCGCTCAGCTCGCGCTGCTGGATTCGCTTCCTCCGGGCGCCGAGGCGCCACCTTATATCGTCGTCTCCGCCAGCCTGATCATCGAGCCGATCGAGATCCGCAGTGCCGGACTGATCCATGTGCGCGCGCTGATCGACGGCGGCCCGCACGAACTTCATCTCGGCTCACTTCATATTCGCGGCTGACCGGCAGCGACTCGGCCCGCCGAGCGGCGGCCGAGATCGTCTCGCTGCGCTCACATCGCCGGGCTGCGCCGGTGGAGAGCCAACCTTCAACCGCGCTTCGATCGATATCCCTGCTCATCGCGAGAGCATCGGCTGCCTCGTTCGAGACAGCGTGATTAGTTAGCTCACATGCGGCCCGCGCTTTGTTGATCTTTAGATCAACGATTAGCACTAAGCCGAATCAATCTGTGACGAATCTTCGAATCTTCTTTTCAAGCCTCTCGACCCGCGTATATGTAAATAAATCATTAATCTTACGTAGTAGCAGCGCTCATGGACGACATCATCGCCTCAGCAATGCTTGCGACAAGCGGACCGATCGATCGGACCTCGCTCGACGATTCGTTCATCGACATTCTCGCACGCAGCATTCAGCGCACCGCGCCGGCAGCGGACGAACTCCCGATCTCGTTTCATCAGCCCGGCTTCGGCATGCTGAACCAACAGACTCCACACCACTTCTCCAGGATCAGGCGTTAACCGGCAGGAGCAAGACGCATGCGTGTACTTCTCGCATTTGGATCGCGTCCGGAGATCATCAAGCTCGCTCCGGTGTATCAGGCACTGGACCGGCGCCCCGACGTCCAGACGGACGCCGTCTGGACAGGGCAGCATGTGGAACTCGCCGCCGGACTGCTCGACCTGTTCGACATCCAGCTGACGGTGGATGGGGGGCTCGACTCGCTTCGCCAACCTGAACTGACCGACAAGTTCGGGGAGATCGTCCGCCTGATCGGCGATCAGCTCCGACGCGGCCGCTACGACTGGCTGGTGGTCCAGGGCGACACCACCACTGCGGTCGCCGCATCGATCGCGGGCTTCCTCTGCAAGGTGCCGGTGGCGCATGTCGAAGCCGGCCTGCGCACCAACGATCTGCAATCGCCCTGGCCGGAAGAATTCAATCGGCGGCTGGTGTCGGTCGCCACGTCGGTGCACTTCGCGCCCACCCCGCGCGCCGAGGTCAACCTGATCCGCGAGGGCATCCCGCCCGCGAGCATCCATGTCGTCGGCAACACCGTTGTCGATGCGCTGCTCTATACGCGGCGGCGCGTCGCCGGCGACTATCAGCCGATCGATCGTGCGATCTCCAATCTGCCGCCCGGCAAGCTGGTGCTCGCGACGACGCATCGGCGCGAGAATATCGGCGAGCCGATGATCCGCGTGCTGCAGGCGCTGCGCACCCTCGGCAAGGACGGCGACAAGGTCATCGTGCTGCCGGCTCACCTCAATCCCGATGTTCGCCAGACGGTCGACGAGATCCTGGGCGAAGCGCCGAACGTGCGCGTGCTGGCGCCGCTGCAGTATCAGGATTTCGTCCATCTGCTGTCGCGCGCCTGGTGCGTCGTCAGCGACTCCGGCGGCATCCAGGAAGAGGCGCCGTCGTTCGGACTGCAGATCCTGATCACCCGCGAAACCACGGAACGGCCCGAAGTGCTGCACAGCGGATTCGGCCGGCTCGTCGGGTCGGATGCCGGATCGATCGTGCGCGGCGTCCGCGCCCTGACGGCGTCGCCGTCCCCGCAACTGCTGTCACGACCGAACCCGTTCGGCACCGGCGACGCCGGCGAACGGATCGCCGCCGTGCTGGCCGGCGAGGCCGACCAGATGCTGCAGGCCGCAGAATAGAGGGAGTCGGACAGAGCAGACCGCATCCAGCGGCTGCTCACGATTGGCCAGCGCACGGTCGGCTCCGCGGGAACGCGGTCCGACGAAAACCTCAGTTGTTAGGTTTCCGGAGGTCCGCATTTGACGGCGAGCGAATGCGACGGCGGGCGCGAGGAGATCGCAGGCCCGCGAGCGGGCTGGCAGCTTTGAATGCGGAATTTCTCGGGAATGGCGGAGAGAGTGGGATTCGAACCCACGGTACGGTTTCCCGCACACACGCTTTCCAAGCGTGCGCCTTAAGCCACTCGGCCATCTCTCCGGGCGCCCTCTCATGACCGCGCCGCGCGGTTTTTGCAAGGGATCGGCGCGGACTGCGGGAGATTTCGGCTAAAATATTGATTTGAGGGGCTGTTCTGGTGTGGAAGGAGCGCCGTCGCGTGGCGGACGCTCTGCCGAACGGGGGCAGGCAGCACAGATCGAACGCCCTCGGATTCTTAAATCTAGAGCGAAGGGCGAGGTCCGAACGCCCGGGACCACCGCGCCTTTGCCTATCGCTGAGGAATTCCTCCCCCCATCCGAACAACCGCGGCGAGCGATCGCGATGTGGTCAGCTTAGGCCCTCGCCGTCGCTTCGATCGAATCGCCGACCACGCCTTGGGGCTTCCTCCTGCCCCCCTAGCCTACTGCAGGATCGCGCCACCGAACGACATCGGCGGGCGCCGAGACCAACCGCCGGCCATCTTGAGAGGCGGAGCCTCGGTGGCAGTCCCGGAACTCGCTGCCTCGCGTGCTCCAGCATGGGCGTCGCTCAGCGCCGCAACGAAATCCGAGAACCAGGATTGAACGCTGCCGCGGCGCAGCTTGCCCATCATGACTTCCCACCGCATCCGGCGCTCCGTAAGCGGCATCGCCAAAGCGGTCGAGATCGCCCGGGCCATGCCTTCGATGTCATGGGGGTTGACCAGCAGCGCCGTATCGAGCTCGTTTGCGGCGCCGGCAAATTTCGACAGCACCAGCACGCCGGGATCGATCGGATTCTGGGCAGCGACATATTCCTTCGCCACCAGATTCATGCCGTCCTGCAGCGGCGTCACCAGACCGACTTGCGCGGTTCGATAAAGGCCGGCGAGCACTGCCTGACGGAAGCCTTTGTTGAGATAGCGGATGGGCGTCCAGTCGGCCTCGCCGAGCCGGCCATTGACGTCGCTGACGAGCCGGGCAAGGTCGCCCTGCAGGTTGCCATACGCTTCGATCGTACCACGCGATGGAGTCGCAATCTGCAGCAGCGACACGCTTCGCTGCAGCGAAGGCCGCGTCGTCAACATCCGCTCGAACGCGTTGACGCGATTGATCAGGCCCTTGGAGTAATCGAGCCGGTCGACGCCGATCACCAGCTTCTCGCCGTTCAGGCTCTTGCGCAGTCGCGACACATCCGGATGCGCCATGGCTTTCTGTGCCTGCTGCGCGAACAGGTCGGCGTCGATGCCGATCGGAAAGACCTGGCAGCGGGATACGCCGCGCGAGCTGCTGATGACGCCGTCATCGACGGACAGCCCCAGCTCGCTTTGAACGTAAGCGAGAAAATTGCTGCGATCCTCTTCGGTCTGAAATCCGATGAGATCGTAGGCCAGCATCGCTTCGATCAGTTCGCGATTGTGCGGCACACAGCCCATCGTGGCGGGAGATGCCCAGGGTGTGTGGAGGAAGAAGCCGATCGGCTGAGTTACGCCGAGGTCACGCAATTCTGCGCCCAGCGCAAGAAAATGGTAATCCTGAATCCAGAAAGCGGTATCCGGCTTGCGGAAGCGCATCAGCGCTCGCGCCATGAAACCGTTCACTTCGCGATAGGAGTGGTAGTCGTCCTGCGAGACGCGAATCAGGTCGGCCCGTGAATGAAGCGCCGGCCACAGCGCCGAATTAGCAAAACCTTCGTAATATCCGCCGTAATGCGCCGCCGGCAGATCCAGCATCGCCAGAGCCCCCGCGCCGAGTTCTTCAATTTCCGCGAAGGGTTCCCGCTGAGCTCCATCGCGAACACGACCACTGGAACCGACCCAAATAGCTCCAGATTTCTCGACGACTGGCAGCAACGCTGCGGCCAGACCGCCGGTCATCGGCTCGTTGGCCGACGCCCTCGCCACCCGGTTGGAAACGACGACTAGGTTCACTTGTCCCTCCGGCGCCCCTATTGATGATTGGTGAATTAACAACCGTTCATCGAGTTCGTTCCATGACGCAATTCGAACAACATTAAGGCGAGCCGATGGTCATGTGCCGCACAGTTCGGCGCGGTAAGGCGACGCATGTTGCTGTAGTACCAACTTATTTCGGTGGCGGATCAAGCAGACGCGTCAGCCATTCCCGCACGTCGCGCGGTTCCTCGAAATGTCCGTCGACCACATCGCTGTGGCGACCCACCGAGAAGGCAAGACCGCGTAGTTCCGGCATGATTGCGAACACGGTTTCATCGGTGACGTCGTCGCCGATGAACACGGGACGGCGGCCAATGAACGGCTGATGTTTCATCAGTTCGACAACGCCGGTCGCCTTGGTGAAACCGGAATGCTTGATCTCGCAGACCGCCTTTCCGGGAAGAACCTCGAGCGGCGCGTGTGGGTTTTCCGCGCGGATCGCCGCCACGGATTCGTAAATCGCTTTCTCGGTGTGAGGCGCAAGCCGATAATGCAGCGCCAGCGAGTAGCCTTTGTCTTCGAGCAGAATACCCGGGCTGATTCGTGCGATCGCGGCGAGCCGGCTCTTCAGTTCAGGATCGAGCGGCGGCGCATGCACGGCAGCGGCTTCGCCGCCCGACAGCAGCCGCATCTCCGCGCCATGGCCGCCGACGGCTGGTAGACGCAACGGCGCGAAGATCAGATCGATATCATTGATCGACCGGCCACTGACGAGCGCCAGGGCACCCGACGTCCGCTCGTGCAAGTCCCGCAACGTCTGCTCCAGCTCCGGCGGCACCCAAACCTCGCGCGGCGTCGGCGCAAAGTCCAACAGCGTACCATCGATATCGAAAAAAACAGCTTTTACGGTTGGATTTTGCATGAAACAAAGTTAAAAGTATTTTTTTGCCACAAATGCACAGATAAGATAACAAATGGTTAATTTTTAACTGTGTATCTGTTTTTTTAAGAAAATGATTGAACTCTAGCCTCCACGGTTTTCAATAGCGATTGCAACTTCTCTAGCAACGTATTTATTTGATTACGAATAGTCTCATCCAACCCTTGAACCACGGCAACTTCTTGTTCCAACTGCCTAAATTCGGCACCTAATTCTCTAGCACCAATTTGTGCAATTCTTCCAGCTAATCGATGTACCACTAGCCTCACTTCCGGTTGGTTCTGATTGGCGATGCCTTCCTTAATCAACGCCCGATCTTCCTCGCAGTCTCGAATGAAACTAGTTAAAATCTTCGCCATCATTTGCTGATCGCCCATTGTCATTTTTTGCAAAGAACTGTCATCAAAACCTATTTCCTCCGTTGCTGGCGAAATCTCAAACAAAGCCAACAAATCCTCCGCTTTAAAAGGTTTGATAATCACTCCTTCAAAGCCTTGGTCTAACACCGCCTGTTGCTCATCGGGTAACACTTGCGCTGTAATTGCATAGTATTTCACATGTTTGGGCAAGCGCTGTCTAAGTTGTCGGTGTACTTCAATTCCAGTTATGCCACCTTCTAAGCGCATATCTACAAAAACGTACTCCAGTTCATTATCAATAGGCTCGCTCAAAATAGCATCAGCCGTGCTAAAAGTTTTATACGGAATTTGATGTGCAGAAAATATCAACTCGCACAAATTGAGGATTAAATTATCATCATCAATTACCCAAACCCCTTTTGCCTTGTTAACCGCTTTTGTATTTTCTAAACGCTTAGGCTCGGCAGGCACATCTCCTTTCTGATATTGTAAATAAACCACAAACGATGTTCCTTTGCCAAGCTTACTCTTGGCGTTAATTCTTCCGCCCTGCGCATCTACCAAAGTCTTTACGATAGCCAACCCCAAACCAGTACCGTTTTGGTTCATCGATTGATGGTCTGAGTTAGTGCCCTGCTCAAACTCCTTGAAAATTTTATCCTGATCTTCCTTCGAAAAACCTATTCCAGTATCCTCAACCGTGAAATAGCAGTAGACATTTTCATCTTGCTGTTTGCAATCCACAATCAGTTTCACATGCCCCTTTTGCGTAAATTTAATCGCATTTCCCAAAAGATTATACAGCACCTGCTTTAATCTAAAAGCATCGCCTTTTACCCAATGCTGTTCATCTAGATTAAAATTAGCCAACAGGCTGATCCCTTTCTTTTCGGCCAAGGGTCTTACCGCGTCCATTACTTCATCAAGCAGTTTTTGAAGATCGAAATTCTCTTTTTTGAAACTGAATTCTCCCGAGGTTATTCGGTTGTAATCTAGCACCTCATTTACAATTTGTAGTAGATGAACAGAAGAACGATGAATAGCCTCAACGTGTTTTTTATTTGGATTTTCTTGTTTGGCAATAAATTCTGAATACCCCAAAATAGCTTGCAAAGGTGTTCTAATTTCGTGGCTCATGTTAGAAAGAAAGCGCTGCTTTGCCCTGCCATGATACTCGGCTTCTTCCTTCGCTTTTTCCAATGCCAAACGGTACTTATTGTTTTTGCTAATATCCGCCAAGATAAGTGAACCTAAAATCATGGTAATTACAAAGAACGCAATGATGATAATTTTGATCTGATACACCCCTTCACTCACCATATTTTTGGCTTGCTCTCCATTGAGGTCAATTTGCATTAAAGCCTCAGCTTCCACCTCG
>NZ_JBMDXE010000108.1:0-19466 GCF_048594845.1 Rhodopseudomonas sp.
TTCGCATTGTGTGACCCCCGCCGCCGCGAATCGCGGAGGTGGTTGATGGGGGGAGGCTTTTCCCCAACCCCCTCTGGGGGGTGTGGGCGGGGGTGTGGGCGACGCAGGCACAGTGCCTGGGCGCCCCCCACCCCCGACCCCTCCCCGCAAGGGGGAGGGGAGCCGGCTCTGCTGATACTTCGGCAATGACTATGTTCGTGAGGCTCTGACCCAATGCTTACCCTGATCGGCAAGCGCCTGATGTTCGCGATCCCGAGCCTGATCGGCGTCGTGATCGTCACCTTCCTGCTGACCCGCGCGCTGCCCGGCGATCCGGCCGCTTACTTCCCCGGCCCTGCCGCCAGCAAGGAAGCAATCGAACAGATCCGCAGCAAGCTGGGGCTCGACAAATCGCTGCCGGAGCAATTCGTCCGCTACACCACCGAGCTCGCGCAAGGCGATCTCGGCCAGTCGCTGACCACCGGTCAGCCGGTCGCCACCGAGATTCGCAACCGCCTGCCCGCTTCCGCCGAGCTCACCTTGCTCGGCCTCGCGATCGCCATCGTCATCGCCATCCCGCTCGGCATCATGGCGGCGACGCGGCCGGGTTCGTGGATCGATCATCTCTGCCGTGTCACCACCACAGCGGGCGTGTCGCTGCCGGTGTTCTTCACCGGACTGCTGCTGGTCTACGTGTTCTACTTCAAGCTCGGCTGGGCGCCGGCGCCGCTCGGCCGGCTCGACGTGTTTTACAGCGCGCCGACCACGGTGACAGGCTTCTATCTGATCGACAGCCTGATCGCGCGCGACTTCGAGACCTTCCGTTCGGCGCTGAGCCAGTTGTTGCTTCCCGCCGCCACGCTGGCGATCTTCTCGCTGGCACCGATCGCGCGCATGACCCGCGCCTCGATGCTGGCGATCCTGGCGTCCGATTTCGTCCGCACTGCCCGCGCCAGCGGCCTGTCGCCGCGCAAGGTGACGATGACCTACGCGTTCCGCAACGCGATGCTGCCGGTGATCACCACGCTCAGCATGGTGTTCTCGTTCCTGCTCGGCGCCAATGTGCTGGTCGAGAAGGTGTACGCCTGGCCGGGCATCGGCTCCTACGCGGTCGAGGCGCTGATCGCCTCCGACTTCGCGCCGGTGCAGGGCTTCGTGCTCACCATGGCGGTGATGTATGTGCTGCTCAATCTGGTGATCGATATTCTCTACGGCGTGATCGACCCGCGCGTGCGGCTGGAAGGCTAGGAGCATGACCATGACCAGCGTCGCCCCTCCCCTCGGCGAGACCTCGAGCGCAAAGCCCACGCGCCGATCCGCACTCAGGGACACGATCGAGCACACCCGCTACGTGCTCGGCGATAACCGCGTCACCGCCTTCGCGTTCGGCCTGTTGGTGATGATCGTAATCGCCGCGTTGTTCGGACCGTATCTCGTTCCGTATGACCCGCTGTCCAGCAACACCGCGCAGGCGCTGAAGCCACCGTCGGCGGCGAACTGGTTCGGCACCGATCAACTCGGCCGCGACATCTTCAGCCGCGTCGTGGTGGCGACGCGCCTCGATCTGTTCATCGCCGTCGCCTCGGTGGTTCTCGTCTTCCTGATGGGCGGCCTCGCCGGCATCGCGGCCGGTTACTTCGGCGGCTGGACCGACCGCATCGTCGGCCGCATCGCCGACACCATCATGGCATTCCCGCTGTTCGTGCTGGCGATGGGCATCGTCGCGGCGCTCGGCAACACCGTGCAGAACATCATCATCGCCACCGCGATCGTCAACTTCCCGCTTTACGCCCGCGTCGCCCGCGCCGAAGCGAACGTTCGCCGCGACGCCGGCTTCGTGATGGCAGCTCGGCTGTCCGGCAACAGCGAGATGCGGATCCTGCTGGTTCATATTCTGCCGAACATCATGCCGATCATGATCGTGCAGATGTCGCTGACGATGGGATACGCCATTCTCAACGCCGCCGGCCTGTCCTTCATCGGCCTCGGCGTGCGTCCGCCGACCGCCGAATGGGGCATCATGGTCGCGGAGGGCGCGAGCTTCATGGTCTCCGGCGAATGGTGGATCGCGCTGTTCCCCGGCCTCGCGCTGATGATCGCCGTATTCTGCTTCAACCTGCTCGGCGACGGCCTGCGCGACATCTTCGATCCGCAGCGGAGGACGTGAGCGATGATGAGCTACTTGTCATCCATCCTACTTCGCAAAAGCGCCTTTCGAAGGCGATGGACCGCCGGGCCTTTGCCACGCCGAAGGGGCTTCGGCCCCGTAGGCGGGTCAAGTCCGGCGGCGACGAACTGAAAGCGTGGAGCGTTTGATGACCACCCAGCCTCTCCTCGAAGTCCGCGACCTCACCGTCGAGTTCGCTACGCGCCGCGGCATCGTCAAGGCGGTGCAGCATGTCGACATCAGCGTCGGCAAGGGCGAGACGCTGGCGATCGTCGGCGAATCCGGCTCCGGCAAGTCGGTGACGTCCTACGCGGTGATGCGCATCCTCGACCGGGCCGGCAAAATTGCCGAGGGCTCGGTGATGTTCGGCGGCATCGACATCAAGGCCGCCACTGAAAAGGAGATGCGCGACCTGCGTGGCCGCGAGATCTCGATGATCTTCCAGAACCCGCGCGCCGCTCTCAATCCGATCCGCAAGGTCGGCGACCAGATCGAGGACGTGCTGCGCCAGCACGTGCAATCAACCTCGACCGACCGCGGCGAAAAGGCGATCGCGGCGCTCGAGGCGGTGAAGATCGCGCGGCCGCGCGAGCGCTATCACGCCTATCCGTTCCAGCTCTCCGGCGGCATGTGCCAGCGGGTGGTGATCGCGCTGGCGCTGGCCTGCAATCCGCAGCTGCTGATCGCCGACGAGCCGACCACCGGCCTCGACGTCACTACCCAGAAGGCGGTGATGGACCTGATCGTCGAGCTGACGCGGAGCCGTGGGCTGTCGACCATTCTGATCACCCACGACCTCGGCCTCGCGGCGGCCTACTGCGACCGCGTGGTGGTAATGGAAAAAGGCCGCGTCGTCGAAACCGCTTCGGCTGCCGATATCTTCGCCAATCCGCAGCACCCGTACACGAAGAAGCTAATGCGCGCGACGCCGCGGCTCGGCGTCGGGCTCCGAGATTTACTGCCAGAAGACGAACGAAGCAGTGCGCCGGCCACCGCAACTTCCGTCATCGCCGGGCTTGACCCGCCTGCGGGGCCGAAGCCCCTTCGGCGTGGCGAAGGCCCGGCGATCCATCCTGCTTCGCAAGAAGCTTTTTCGAAGACGATGGCCCCCCGGGTCAAGCCCGGGGGTGACGATGAGGCGGGTGGCGCGCGTGAAGACGCAAACGCTTTGAAGACTTCCACTCCCCTCCTCTCCGTCGAAAAGCTGGTCAAGGAATATCCCCGCCAAGGCGCCACAGCGACGCTGAGCCGACTGTTTTCGCGCGGCCCTGCAGTGGAGCCCGAGGCCTTCCGCGCCGTCGACGGCATCAGCTTTCAGGTCGGCCACGGCGAAAGCGTCGGCCTGGTCGGCGAATCCGGCTGCGGCAAGTCGACGACGTCGATGATGGTGATGCGCCTCTTGGATCAGACCTCGGGACGGATTACCTTCGATGGCGAAGAGATCGGCGCCATCCTGCCGCAACGCTTCGCGCGGCTGCCGCAGCGCAAGGCGATCCAGATGGTGTTTCAGGATCCGACCGACAGCCTCAACCCGCGCTTCACCGCCGCGCGCGCGATCGCCGATCCGATCCTGCAGCTCGGTGATATCAAGGGCGGCGCTGCAGTGCGGGCGCGCTGCGAAGAACTGGCCACGCAGGTCGGCCTGCCGCTCGATCTGCTCGACCGCTTCCCGCATCAGCTATCCGGCGGCCAGAAGGCCCGCGTCGGCATCGCTCGCGCCATCGCGCTGCGGCCCAAGCTGATCATCCTGGACGAGCCGACGGCGGCGCTCGACGTCTCGGTGCAGGCGGTCGTGCTCAATCTGCTGCAGGATCTCAAGCAATCGATGGGCATGAGCTACCTGTTCGTGTCGCACGACCTCAACGTGGTGCGGTTGCTGTGCGACCGCGTCATCGTGATGCGCGCCGGCCGCATCGTCGAACAAGGCACGAGCGAGCAGGTGCTGGGAAATCCGCAGGACGCCTACACCCGCGAGCTCCTCACCGCCATCCCGCACCCGCCGCTGCCGGTGACGTGATGGAATTGAGCATTGCATTTCGCCGTCATTCCGGGCTCGCCGCTGCGCGGCGCCCCGGAATGACGAACTCTCATACTCAGCATGAGGCCTCGCTTTGACCGATCCCCTCGACTCTTACATCGACGCCGTCGGCTCTGCCCTCGGCCTCAGCATCGATCCCGCCTGGAAGCCCGCGGTGCGCGCCAATCTCGAGGTGTCGTTGAAGCTGGCGCGGCAGGTCGATGAGTTCGCACTGCCTGACGAGACCGAACCTGCGAGTATCTTCAGTGCCTGATGTGACCTCCGAGAAATCCGGCGACTGGATGACCGCTGCCGAGATCGCCGCTGCGGTCAAAGGCGGGGCGATGACCGCGCTTGAAGCCACCGACGGCGCACTGGCGCGGATCGGCAAGGCCGAGCCAACACTCAACGCCTTCACCGACGTTGTCGCCGACCGCGCGCGTAGCCGGGCGAGCGCGATCGACGCCGCGCTGGCCCGAGGCGAGAGCGTCGGCCCGTTGGCCGGCGTGCCGTTTGCCGTGAAGAATCTGTTCGACGTCGAAGGGCTACCGACCCGCGCCGGCTCGAAGATCAATCGTGATCTCCCACCGGCGAAACGGGACGCGACGCTGATCGAGCGGCTGGAAGCTGCCGGCGCGGTACTGATCGGCGCGCTCAACATGGGCGAATATGCCTATGACTTTACCGGCGAGAACATTCACGACGGCCCGTCGCGCAATCCGCATGACCCGACGCGAATGACCGGCGGCTCGTCCGGCGGCTCCGGCGCCGCGGTCGGCGGTGGCGAAGTGCCGCTGGCGCTCGGCTCAGATACCAACGGTTCGATTCGGGTACCGTCGTCGTTCTGCGGCATCTTCGGGCTGAAACCGACTTACGGCCGGCTGCCGCGCAGCCGCTCGTTTCCGTTCGTCGCCAGCTTCGATCACCTCGGACCGATTGCGCGCAGCACGGCGGACCTGGCCTTGGCGTACGACGCGATGCAGGGCCCCGATACCGATGACGCCGCGTGCGTGGTTCGTCCGCTCGAGCCCGTCTCCGCTTCGCTGACGCAAGGTCTGGAAGGGCTGCGCATTGCCCGTGCCGGCGGTTACTTCGCCCAGAACCTGTTTCCGGAAGCGCGCGAGGCGGTCGATCGCGTCGCCAAGGCACTCGCCATTACCACCACCATCGAGCTGCCGGAGGCCGCGCGCGCCCGCGCGGCGGCTTACGTCATTACCACCGTTGAGGGCGCGTCGCTGCATCTCGACCGGCTGCGTCAGCGGCCCAATGATTTCGACCCGGCTGTCCGAGACCGTCTGATCGCCGGTGCGATGATCCCAGCACCGCTGGTCGACCGCGCGCAGAAATTCCGCCGCTGGTATCGCGCCCGCGTGCTGGAGCTGTTCAAGGACGTCGACGTCATCATCGCACCGGCTACGCCCTGCACGGCACCGAAGCTCGGGCAGCAGACCTTCGTGCTCGATGGTGTCGAACTGCCGGTGCGCGCCAATATCGGCATTCACACCCAGCCGATCTCGTTCATCGGCCTGCCCGTTGTGGCGGTGCCGATCCCGCTCGAGCCGCTGCCGATCGGTATCCAGATCATCGCCGCGCCGTGGCGCGAGGACATCGCGCTGCGCGTCGCTTACGCGCTCGAACAGGCCGGCGTCGCCCGCGCGCCGCGCCCGAAGGATTTCTGACATGGATATCGATCTGCCCGACGTGCTCGCCGAAGTCGGCGAAGCCTTCGCCCGCTACGAGACCGCGCTGGTGACCAACGACGTCGCCGTGCTGGACGAGCTGTTCCGCAACGACCGCCGCACGCTGCGCTATGGCGGCGGCGAAAATCTCTACGGTTACAACGAGATCCAGAACTTCCGCTCCGGGCGTTCGCCGGTCGGGCTGATGCGCAGGACAGCGCGGACGGTGATTACCTCCTACGGCCGCGATACCGCCGTCGCATCGACGCTGTTCTATCGCGACAACGCGCCCGGCAAGGTCGGGCGTCAGATGCAGACCTGGATCCGGTTTCCCGACGAAGGATGGCGCATCGTCGCCGCCCATGTCAGCGTCATCGACGAGCCGCCGGCATCGCCATGAGCATCGATCCGCAGCCGCTGCAGCATCGCGACGCGAAACCGATCCCGGCACAGCCGGCCGCGCAGCAGCGTGCTGTGCCGACGATCGGCAAGACGACGCGCGCCGAGGAACTGCGCCGTCAGCTCGCGGACGAGATCGTGCGCGGTGTGTTGGCACCGGGCGCATCCCTCGACGAAACCGAAATCGCCAAGCGATTCAACGTCTCGCGTACTCCGGTGCGGGAAGCGCTTCGCCAGTTGGTCGCAAGCGGGCTGGTGGAGTCGCGGCCGCATCATGGCGCGGTGGTCGCGCAGCCGTCGTTCGAGCGACTGACCGGGATGTTCGAGGCGATGGCCGAGCTCGAGGCGATGTGCGCCGGCTTCGCGGCCGAGCGGATGTCGCCGCTGGAGCGCCGGGACCTTGAGGCGATCCATGCCGAACTGCGGCTCTTGAGTCACCAGGGCAATCCGGAGCGCTTTCACGAGATGAACGAGCGCTTCCACAACGCGATCTATGCCGGCTCGCACAACGACTACATCGCCGAGATCACGCTTGCGACGCGGGTGCGGGTGCAGCCGTTTCGCCGCGCGCAGTTTCGCAATCTCGGGCGGCTGGCGAAGTCGCATGCCGAGCACGACCGCGTCGTCGTCGCGATCATGCGCGGCGATCGCGCAGGCGCGGCGGCGGCGATGCGCGGCCACATCGAGCTGGTGCGCGACGAATATGAAATCTACGCCGTCTCGGTCTAACTGGAGTACCACGTGACTGAAACCATTGCCGAAATCCTCGCCGCCCATCGCGCCGGCACGACCACGCCAGCGCAGACGATCGCGCGCTGCTATCAGCGGATCCGCGCGCATGGCGATCCGGCGATCTTCATCACGCTACGCGACGAAGCCGATGCCGTCGCCGAAGCCGTCGCGCTCGCCGCCAAGGATCCGTCGCTGCCGCTCTATGGTGTACCGGTCGCGGTGAAGGACAACATCGACGTTGCAGGACTGCCAACAACGGCGGCTTGTCCGGCATTCGCGTACCAGCCAGCGCAGGATTCCACCGCGGTAGCGCGGCTGCGCGCTGCCGGCGCGATTGTCATTGGCAAGACCAATCTCGATCAGTTCGCGACTGGGCTGGTCGGCGTGCGCTCGCCTTACGGGATCCCGCGCAACGCAATGCGCCCAGATCTGGTACCGGGCGGATCGAGTTCGGGTTCGGCGGTCTCGGTCGGCGCCGGCCTGGTACCGCTGTCGCTGGGTACAGATACCGCCGGCTCCGGCCGCGTGCCGGCCATGCTCAATAATATCATCGGGTTGAAGCCCAGCCTCGGGCTGATCTCGGGCACCGGCCTGGTACCTGCGTGCCGGACGCTCGACTGTATTTCGGTCTTCGCGCTGACCGTTGACGATGCGGTTGCGGCGTTGCGGGTATTGGGCCACCCGGACGCCAGCGATGCGTATTCGCGTGAGCGGCCGGTCGGGGCGCTGACGGCGATGCCGGAGGGGCTGAAACTCGGTGTCCCGCGCAAAAGCCAGTTGCAATTCTTTGGCGACAAGCAGGCCGAAATGGCCTTCGACGACGCGCTGAAACGTTGTGGCAAACTTGGGGCAGCGCTGATCGAGGTCGATATCGAGCCGCTGTATGAAACTGCGAGGCTTTTGTACGAAGGCCCCTGGGTCGCCGAGCGCTATCTGGCGATCCGCGAGCTGATCGACTCCAATCCCGAGGCCGTGCATCCGGTCACGCGGCAGATCACGCTCGGCGGCAAGACGGTGAGCGCGGCCGATACATTCGCGGCGCTGTACCGGCTGCAGGCACTGCGCAAGATCGCGGATCAGACCTTCGCGGGCTTCGACGCCTTGGTACTGCCGACGGCGCCGACGACCTACACGGTCGAGCAGGTGCTCGCCGATCCGATCACGCTCAACAGCCGGCTGGGGACGTACACCAACTTCGTCAACCTGCTCGACCTGTGCGGCCTTGCGGTGCCGGCGTCGATCGGCGCGGACGGGCTGCCGTTCGGCATCACGCTGTTAGCACCGGGCGGCCGCGACGCGGATCTCGCAAGTATCGGCCGCGTCTTCCATGCCGACACCGCGCTGCCGCTCGGCGCGACCGGGAAACCGCAGCAGCCTCTCCCTCCGCTACAGCCTGCGGCGAACACGGACGAGATCAATATCGCGGTTGTCGGCGCGCATCTGTCGGGCATGGCGCTGAACGGCGAGTTGACGTCGCTCGGCGGCCGGCTCGCTTCCACGACCAGCACCGCGCCGGACTACAAGCTCTATGCCCTCAGCGGCACGGTCCCGCCGAAGCCCGGCATGCTACGCGTCGCGCCCGGTGCGGGCGCGGCGATCGCGCTCGAAGTGTGGACGCTGTCGGCATCGGCGTTCGGCCGCTTCGTCGCCGCGATCCCGCAGCCGCTGTCGATCGGAACGATCACGCTCGCCGATGGCGCCAAGGTCAAAGGCTTCCTGGTCGAACCGGCGGCGCTCGATGGCGCCCGCGACATCACTCATTTCGGCGGCTGGCGCGCCTATATGGCAGATCGCGCCAAAGCGGGTTGATGAGGTTGCCAGCAAGCGAAGGGGCAGCGCATCGCGCTGCCCCGGCTTGAACTACGCGTGAACCGACCACTTCGCCGGATCGGCGTCTTTCTGCTTGTAGATCGTGCCCGCGAAGTCGACGTGCAGCTCGGTCCACGGACCGCGGCCCTGCCGCGCCAGCACTTCAAAATGCTTCGGCTTGCGCTGCGGCTCGCCCTTCGGGTTCCAGCCGGCATCCTTGACGGCCGCAAGCACGCGGTCCGGATTGGCCGGAACGTCGGGATGATGATGACCGGGCGGATGGTGCGGCTTCTTGTGATGGATCAGCACGGCGTCGCGGCCCTGCGCCGCGATCCGCGTCACCTTGATTTCGGAAGGACGGCGTTCGCCCTCGAGCATCACGTGCAGGCCGGCGCTAAGCGGGAACGCGTCTGCTCCCTTGGGTCCGAGATCTGCGAGGTGGGTTTCGCCTTGTGCTTCCAGCGTAAAGCGATGAGCGAAGACGTGCTGGATCACGCCCGAGAGGGCGATGTTATCATGGTGCGGCATCATTTTCTCCGTAGAGCGCCCAACCGCGGGCGCACCTCAGAGCTAGGAAAGGGCTTTGTCACGAACAAGGCAAAGAGACGGAACCGCGCGCACGAAATCGCGAGCGCATGACGAAGCTGTTCGTTAACATGTCGACGCGTGATACAATTAGCGGAAGTACAATTCCTGATTGCGCCGTTCCAGCTCGTTCGAATACGTCCGCAGCACATGCGCTTCGCTGACGGTGCCGACGACGCGGCGGTCCTGCGCATTATCGATCACCACGAGCAGATCGACTTCGCTGCGATCGAACGCGGCGAGCATGTCGCGGATGCTGGTGCCGGGGAACAGGAACTGATCGTGCTGCTGGGCGACGCTCGCCAGCGGCGCACCACCCGGCGCATCGGTGTCGTGAAATTCGGGTGACCCGACCACGCCCACGTAGCGGCCTTCGTCATCGAGCAGCACCAGATGTTTGACGCGCCCCGGCGGAAACAGCTTCTGCGCTTCGCCCAGCGTGAGGTCGGCACGCGTGGTGTCGAAATCGGTGCGCATCAGCGTGACGGCGCAAATCTGATCGACCCAGCCGACGTCCTGCGGTCCGCGGATCGCCTCGCCGCGCAGATGGAAACGCCAGGTCGCGAAGCTGTAGCCGAATAGTTCGCGCACGATCATCGCGCTGACCGACGCGGCGACGATGCCGCCGACCGTCACCGAAAAATCGCCGGTGAGTTCGAGCGCCAGACAGATCATGCTGAACGGCGCACCGAGCACGCCGGTGGCGACCGCCACCATGCCGGCGACCGCGGCCGTGCCGGGCTGCAGCGCCACGTCGGGAAAGATCGGGCCGAGCACGGTGCTGTAGAGCTGCCCGACCAGCGCACCGAGCATCAGCGAGGCGAAAAACAGTCCGCCGCGATAGCCGGCACCGAGCGAGATCGCCGAGGCCGCCATCTTCAGCAGCAGCGTGGTGGCCAGCATCAGCCAGGTCGGGTCGCTGAGCAGCAGGAGCTGCATCGCGCCGTGGCCTGAGCCGAGCACGGTCGGCGTCAGCATCGCCAACCCGCTCAATAGCAGCGCGCCGACGACGAAACGCAGCGCGCCGCGCAACACGGTGAGCCGCTGAAACGCCCGCTCGGAGAACGCCACCGTCAACATCACGACGATGCTGAACAACGCGCCCAGCACGCCGATCATCATGATCTGGCCGATCATCTCGACCGAGACCGGAGACGGCACGCCCGGTACCACCAGAAAGGACGGATGCACGAGGTGGCGCATCACCAGCCAGGCAGCGACCGAGCTGGCGATCACCGGCACCAGGCCGGCCGCCGTGTAGGCGCCGAGCACGACCTCGAAGGCGTAGAACGCGCCGGCCAGCGGCGCCGTGAAGGCGGCGCTGATCGCCCCGGCCGCGCCGCAGGCCACCAGCAGCCGCATATCCGCACGCCGCGCCGCCAGACGCCGGCCGAGCTGGGAGCTGAACGCCGCGCAGATCTGGGTGTAGCCGGCTTCCAGCCCGACCGACGCGCCGCAGCCGTTGGACAGCAACGTCTGCAGCGAGATCAGCAGACTGCCGCGCATCGACACGCGGCCGCCATACAGCGCGTTGGCCTCGATGGCGTCGGCGAGCTGGCCCTTGAAGCGCTTGACGTAGAACGCGCTGATGATCGCCAGCAGGATGCCGCCGCACAGCGGCACCAGCACGACGCGCTGCCACGGGATCACGCCGTTGGCGCTGAGGCGCGTGCCGTAGGGAATGCTGAACAAGACGGCGTGGGCGAATTCGCTGGCGTGCCAGATGATCGCCACCAGAAGCCCCGACAGCAGGCCGATCACCACCGCGACCAGCACCAGCCCGATCTCGCGGGTGCGGACGAAGTTGCGCAGGGCGGCCGGCAGTCGCCAGGGGCCGGGAGCCGCCGAAGCGGTCGCGCCGGCAGAAACCGCGGGGCCCTCCTGACGCGATACGACGCTCATCGATCGCCCCGGCCTGGAATGTCAGTCATCAACATCACGTGGCACGCTTGTTCGGGGGATTTCCCGGTGCAGGGACAGGCCCGCACCGGCCGGAACGGACCGGAAGGCGACCGGCGAGAGCCAGCTTCTACCGGCTGATCGGAGGGTCCGCCAGCGCAGAGCTGGCAACCGCTTCCAGACCCATCGTTCTGCTCGATTTTCGTGACTTTGGCTGTATGGTCCAAACACATCTCAAGGAGGACCGGAATGGGGCGCAGAGCGGTGGTCGGCGTGATCGGCAACGCCCATCTCGTCGATAATCGGTTTGCCGTCCAGCACGTCGGCGAGCGCAACCTGCGTGCGGTGTCCGAGGTCGCCAACGCGCTGCCCTTGATGTTCGCCGGATGCTCGGAAATCACCGACATCGAGGAGCTGCTCGACATCGTCGACGGCATCCTGCTCACCGGCGGACGCGCCAACGTCCATCCGACCCATTTCAACACCGAGCCCAATCCCAAGCACGAGCCCTACGACGAGGCGCGCGACGGTCTCGCCCTGAAGCTGGTGCGAACCTGCGTCGACCGCGGCATCCCGCTGCTCGGCATCTGCCGCGGCCTGCAGGAGATGAACGTCGCGTTCGGCGGCTCGTTGCATCCGGAGATCCGCGAAATTCCGGGACGGATGAATCACCGCATGCCGCGGCTGGAGAACGGCGAGATCCATCCTGACGCCACCGTGGTGTTCGCCGATCGCCACGACGTTCAGCTCAAGCCGGACGGCGTGTTCTCGCAGCTGTTCGGCCGCGACCTGATCCGGGTGAATTCGCTGCATGGCCAGGGCATTCTCGAGCCGGGAGGCCGGGTGGTGATCGAAGGCATCGCCGAGGACGGCACAATCGAGGCGATCCGCATCGAAGGCGCCCCCGGCTTTGCAATCGGCGTGCAGTGGCACGCCGAATACGACCCGCAGCACAACCCGATCAACCGCGCCATCTTCCTCGCCTTCGGCGACGCGCTCCGCGCGTATCAGATCAGCCGGCAGCAGCCGGTGAGTCTGCGGAAGTCGGGGTGAGCTGGCGATATCACTTAGAGACACCCGAGCGGTCGTCATCCTGAGGTGCTCGCCCGTTAGGGCGAGCCTCGAAGGATGCGGCGGCGGGCACGGAAGCTATGGCCCATCCTTCGAGGCCTTCCGCACCGCGCTGAAGCGCGGAGCGGAAGGCACCTCAGGATGACGCTGTGCTTACCTCGGTCGAACGACTTGTTACTTCCGTCCCGACCGGCGGCTGACGTCGCGGACGGCGCCGTTGGCGGCGCTGGTGGTCAGCATTGCGTAGGCCTGCAGCGCGGCGGAGACGACGCGCTTGCGATCCTTCGGCGTCCACGCGGCATCGCCGCGGGCGTTCTCTTCTTCGGCCCGCTTCGCCAGTTCCGCGTCGGAGACGTCGAGCGTGATGGTGCGGTTCGGGATGTCGATCGAGATCCGGTCGCCGTCGCGCACCAGGCCGATCAGTCCGCCTTCCGCCGCTTCCGGCGAGACGTGACCGATCGACAGGCCCGAGGTGCCGCCCGAGAAGCGACCGTCGGTGATCAGCGCGCAGGCTTTGCCGAGGCCCTTCGATTTCAGGTAGCTGGTCGGATACAGCATCTCCTGCATGCCCGGACCGCCGCGCGGACCCTCGTAGCGGATCACCACGACGTCGCCGGCGACGATCTTGTTGGTGAGGATGGCCGACACCGCGTCGTCCTGGCTCTCGAACACCTTCACCGGGCCGGAGAAGGTCAGGATCGAGGCGTCGACGCCGGCGGTCTTCACGATCGAGCCGTCGAGCGCGATGTTGCCGTACAGAACGGCGAGGCCGCCGTCCTTGCTGAAGGCGTGCTCGGCGTCGCGGATCACGCCCTTCTGCCGGTCGAGATCGAGCTCGTCGTAGCGGCGGTCCTGGCTGAATGCGGTCTGGCTCGGCACGCCGCCCGGCGCGGCGCGGAAGAAGGTGCGCACCGTCTCGCTGTTGCTCTGGCGAATGTCCCAACGCGCCAGCGCGGCGCCGAGCGTCTCGCTGTGCACGGTCGGGCACGACGTATCGAGCAGGCCGGCGCGGTCGAGTTCGCCGAGGATCGCCATGATGCCGCCGGCGCGGTGAACGTCTTCCATGTGCACGTCCGGCACCGAGGGCGCGATCTTGCTGAGGCACGGCACGCGCCGCGACAGCCGGTCGATGTCGCTCATCGAGAAGTCGAGTTCGGCCTCGCGTGCCGCGGCGAGCAGATGCAGCACGGTGTTGGTCGAGCCGCCCATCGCGATGTCGAGCGTCATGGCGTTTTCGAACGCCTTGAAGCTGGCGATGTTACGCGGCAGCACCGTGGCGTCGTCGGTCTCGTAGTAACGACGGGCGAGATCGACGATGGTGTGGCCGGCCTCGACGAACAGCCGCTTGCGATCGGCGTGCGTTGCCAGCACCGAGCCGTTGCCGGGCAGCGACAGGCCGAGCGCCTCGGTGAGGCAGTTCATCGAGTTGGCGGTGAACATGCCCGAGCACGAGCCGCAGGTCGGGCACGCCGAGCGCTCCATCGTCTGCACGTCTTCGTCGCTCATGCTGCTGTCGGCGGCGGCGACCATCGCGTCGATCAGATCGACCGAGTGCGTCTTGCCCTTGAGCACGACCTTGCCGGCTTCCATCGGGCCGCCGGAGACGAACACGGCCGGAATGTTGAGCCGCATCGCGGCCATCAGCATGCCGGGGGTGATCTTGTCGCAGTTGGAGATGCACACCATCGCGTCGGCGCAGTGCGCGTTGACCATGTACTCGACGCTGTCGGCGATCAGTTCGCGCGACGGCAGCGAATACAGCATGCCGTCGTGGCCCATCGCGATGCCGTCGTCGACCGCGATGGTGTTGAACTCCTTCGCGACGCCGCCGGCGGCTTCGATCTCGCGCGCAACGAGCTGGCCGAGGTCCTTGAGATGGACGTGGCCCGGCACGAACTGCGTGAACGAGTTGACGACCGCGATGATCGGCTTGCCGAAGTCGCTATCCTTCATGCCGGTGGCGCGCCACAGGCCGCGCGCGCCGGCCATGTTGCGGCCGTGAGTGGTCGTTCGGGATCGATACGCAGGCATGAGAGAATGTCCGTGAAAATGTCCGCCGCCGATCCAGGGCGTCCGCAATCGCGTTCAGCGCCCTTTGCGACGGACCGTTGCAATCATCGTCTGGAGTCAAGCCTTACTTGAGAACGTCCGTACCCTCAATGGGTGCGGCGTCAGTGCTGGGCTGCGGCGACACTGCAAACGCCCCACCATCAGCGCGACCCTGGAGCCTCGCATTCGGAACTCACGAGCGCGGGAGGATGCGCATCGACTGACTTGCCTCGGTTTATGCAACGTTATAACATAACATAATCATAATCCCTCGCTGTGCAAGGACCCGCCATGGTTGAATCCCTCCTCCCGGTCACGGTGCTCTCCGGCTTTCTCGGCGCCGGCAAGACGACGCTGCTCAATCGGATGCTGAGCAATCGGGAGGGGCAGCGCATCGCGGTGATCGTCAACGACATGAGCGAGGTGAACATCGACGCCGAGCTGGTTCGGCAGGATGGCGGCCTGACGCGGTCCGAAGAGACGCTGGTGGAAATGACCAATGGCTGCATCTGCTGCACGCTGCGCGACGACCTGCTGGTCGAGGTGCGCAAGATCGCGGCAAGCGGCCGGTTCGATGCGCTGGTGATCGAGTCCACCGGCATCGCCGAGCCGCTGCCGATCGCGACCACGTTCGAATTCCGCGACGAGAACGGCGACAGCCTGTCCGACATCGCGCGGCTGGACACGATGGTCACGGTGGTCGATGCCGCCAGCCTGCTGGCCAACTATTCCAGCCAGGAATTTTTGCGCGACCGCGGCGAGGTGGCCGGCGACGAGGACGATCGCACGCTGGTCGACCTGCTGGTGGAGCAGATCGAATTCGCCGACGTCATCGTGCTCAACAAGGTGTCGGCCGCCTCGCCTGCCCGTCGCGAGACCGCGCGGGCGATCGTGCGCTCGCTCAACTCCGATGCCCGCATCATCGAGACCGATTTCGGCGAGGTGCCGCTCGGCGCCGTGCTGCGGACCGGCCTGTTCGATTTCGACAAGGCGCATCAGCATCCGCTGTGGTTCAAGGAGCTGAACGGCTTCAAGGATCATGTGCCGGAGACCGACGAATACGGCATCAGCTCGTTCGTCTACCGCGCCCGGCAGCCGTTTCATCCGGCTCGCTTCCAGAGCTTCTGCAACCGGAGCTGGCCGGGCGTGATCCGCGCCAAGGGGTTCTTCTGGCTGGCGACGCGACCGCAATATGTCGGCGAGCTGGCGCAGGCCGGCGCGATGGTGCGGACCTCGAAGCGCGGCCTGTGGTGGTCGGCCGTGGCCAAGACCCGCTGGCCGGATCAGGACTCCTGGCGCCAGGCGATGGCGCCGTATTTCGATCCGGTCTGGGGAGATCGCCGCCAGGAGATCGTGTTCATCGGCACCGGCGACATGGACGAGATCGCGCTGCGCCGGCAACTCGATGCTTGCCTGGTCGGCGATCCCGAGCACTTCACCCCGGACGTCTGGCGCGCGCTACCCGATCCCTTCCCGACCTGGAGCAGCGCGCCGGCCGGCTGACGCGCGCCGCCGATCAGCTATCCTCCGCGATCAGCGGCGTCTTGCGCAGATGCAGGTAGCCCGGGTCGAACTGGCCGAGTTCGACCAGCCGGGCCCAGTCCAGCACCTCGAGCTCGCCGCCGCGGAATTCGATCGCCTGCGCGCTGCGCAGCTCCGCCAGCGTGCGGTTGACGGTGGCGATCGCCATGCCGAGGGTCTCGCCGAGCTGCGCGAGGCCGATCGGCAGCGACATCACATTGCCGCGCGTGAGGCGTGATGCCTCGGCCCGATAAAACAGCTCGCAGAACAGATGCGCCATCCGCGCCGTCATATCGCGCGCGCTGTTGTTGGTGATCGCCTCACGAAAGATCGCCGCGTCGATCAGCGTTTCCCGCCAGACCGCAAATCCGACCAGCGGCCGCAATTCGAACAGTCGCGCCAGCTGCTTGTGCGGGATCGACGCCACCACGGCGGCCCCGATCGAGCACACCGCATGGTCCATCCGGTCGAGAAACAGCGTCTGGGAGTCCGGCATATCGCCGGCCATATGAAAGGACAGGTACTGCCTGCGCCCATTCGGCAGCAGATGATAGCGCGCCACCATGCCTTCGACGACGAGAGCGGAGACCTTTGCGGTGTCGCCCTGACGAATGAAATCCTCGTTCCGGTCCAGCTCCCGCACCGTAAAGCTGAGGGACTGAAGGGCGACCGCGTCTTCGCTGGTGATTCGGGAATGCTCTCTGAGCTTATCAATCAGGATACGATGAATGCGCTCCACGCAGGACTCCGTTGCGGGCTGCGTATCATTTGATACGCAACGATAATCTCGGAACCTCTAAACTCCCGGGTCGTGAGCGGGTTTCAATCTATCGACCTGACCACCGATGAAATGTCAGGCCGCGCAATGGCAGCCGCGCGATCCTGGAAACCCCGGAGACTGCAAATTTGCCCTACAGAGAATTTCTGGATCGAATCCGCCGCCTGTTCGAAGGGCCGAGCGAGCATTTCGATCTGATCGCCGAGTCGCTGGCGAAAGGCCGTCTTCAGCCGATCAAGCCGATGTCCGACCAGGAGCTCGCGGTCGCAATCCGCGAATTTCGCGAACTGCCCGCCTCGCCCAGCGCGATCGAGAAACTCGAGATCCAGCTGTCAAAAGACGGCAAGTGAAACGGCGGCGGCGCCTGATCCGATTCGTTTGATCGACAGCGAGCCGCGCGCCTTATGTCCTCGACACAAAACCCTTGATGGACGAGCCGTTCGCGAGCGCGGGCACCTCCCCGCGCGGGCGCTTCTTGCCGCCCTGGATCAGCAGCAGTTGCGGTCGCGGCTGCGCATTCGTTGCAGCGCTGCAGGCCGTCTCCCTTGCGGGAGCGGCATCACCGCTGGACGCCGCGTCGGGCCCTTCGGTCGTGCAGGGAGGCTCGGTGTGAGCGGGATGCCGCCCCTCGAGGCGATCGAGCATCGCGCGACCGGCGTCGGTGATCTGCCAGCCGCGACGATCGCGGATGACGAGTCCCTGCGTGAAGATATCCAGCGCCGGCTCGCGCGCCGCATAGCTGCGCATCCGGCTGGTCCAGTCCTCACTGCCCGACAGCACAGCCAGATCGGCATTCAGGGCCGCGGGTGCAGCGAGGCCGCCAGGATAGGTCGACAAGACCTTCAGGATCGCCACATGCACCGACACAACCAACACTCCGACTCACTTGAGCAAAGTATCCGCGCATCTACCGCAAAAGCCAGCCACCCGATAGTTATCCACAAAGACAGGAATAGCTAACTACCGGGAGCCCGCGCTGTCGTCAGGCGCTCACTTACAAACTGCCGGCGATCATTCCACCCGACGGCGAATCAAGTGTGACGGCGGGCTCACGCAGGTAGCCCCGGCCACGCCATGCCGCAGCGCAGCGCAAGCCCTGCGGCAATTGACTTCTCCCGAGGCCGCGACTTCACTTGCGTTGCTCCAGCCGGCCACAAGAGCCGGCGGACACCCGAGGGAGGACGACGGATGAGCTTCGCTTATTACGACTGGATCGCCCACCACGCCGAGGTGCGGCCCGACCGGATCGCCGTGGTCGATCTGGCGACACAACGCCGGCTGACGTATCGCGCCCTCGACGAACGCGTCGACCGCCTCGCCGCTCATCTCGACGGGCTCGGCGTCGGCCGTGGCGACCGCGTTGCCGTGCTCGCCGCCAACACAACCGATACGCTCGAAGTGCAGTTCGCCTGCTTCCGGCTGGGCGCGATCTTCGTGCCGCTCAATGTGCGGCTGACGGTGCACGAACTCGCCTTCATCGTCGGCGACGCGGCGCCGCGCGTGCTCGCTCACGACGCCGATTTCGCCGCGATGGCCGGTGAGCTTCAGGGCAAATGCAGCGTGCCGCATCTGCTGCAGTTCGGCGAAGCCTATGAGGCGGCGATCAAGGCCGCCTCGCGGCTCGGCAGGGCCGAGGCAGTGGCGCTCGATGACGTCTCGACCATCATGTACACCTCGGGCACCACCGGCAAACCGAAGGGCGCCATGATCACGCATGGCATGACTTTCATCAACGCGGTCAATCTCGGCATCCCAACCTTCATCTCGCAGCGGACGGTGTTTCTCTGCGTGATGCCGTTGTTCCACACCGGCGGGCTCAATTGCTACACCAACCCGGTGCTGCATGCCGGCGGCACGGTGATCCTGATGCGCGCGTTCGATCCCGCCGAAACGCTGCGGCTGATCGGCGACGCAAGCATCGGCCTGACGCATTTCTTCGGCGTGCCGTCGATCTATCAGTTCATGTGCCAGCACCCGGCCTTCGCCAGCACCGACTTGTCGCGGCTGCAGGTCGCCGGCGTCGGCGGCGCGCCGATGCCGGTGCCGCTCTTGAAGATCTGGCAGGACCGCGGCTGCGTGCTGATGCAGGGCTACGGCATGACCGAAACCAGCCCGGCCGTGCTGATGCTCGACGCCGACGATGCCGCTCGCAAGGCTGGCTCGGCCGGCAAGCCGGTGTTGCACGCCGACCTGAAGATCGTCGGGCCCGACGGCGAGCCGGTACCGCCCGGCGAGATGGGCGAACTCTGGGTGAAGGGCCCGAACATCACGCCCGGCTATTGGAATCGTCCCGACGCCAACCGCACCAGCTTCACCGATGGCTGGCTCCACACCGGCGATGCGGCGCGCGTCGACGATGAAGGCTTCTACTACATCGTCGACCGCACCAAGGACATGTACATCTCGGGCGGCGAGAACGTCTATCCGGCCGAGGTCGAGGACGTGCTGTATCAGCTCTCCGAAATCGCCGAGGCGGCCGTGATCGGCGCGCCCGACCCGCAATGGGGCGAGACCGGCGTGGCGATCGTCGCGGTGAAACGCGGCCAGCAGCTTCCGGAGAGCACGCTGCACGCCCATTGCCGCGAGCGACTGGCGCGCTTCAAATGCCCGCAGCGCGTGATCTTCGTCGAAGCCCTCCCCCGCAACGCCACCGGCAAGGTCCACAAACCGACGCTGCGCGAGCGCTTTCTGGCACGGGAGACGGCGGACGCGTGAGGGTGCTACAAGAGCGGCGTCGTCATCCTGAGGTGCGCGCGTAGCGCGCCTCGAAGGATGCGGCCA
>NZ_JBMDXE010000109.1:0-13277 GCF_048594845.1 Rhodopseudomonas sp.
CTTTCTCGCCCCATCCGCGGCAAGGCGTGGATGCCCGGAACAAGCCCGGGCATGACAGTGGAAACAACAGTTTCAGGGCTACGCCCAGGCCTCCGCAGCCGTCGCGACCTCGGTCTTCGATGCCAAGGCATTCAGCGCGACCTGATGCACCACCGCGATCGGCGCGGCGCAGAGATCGCTGAGCACCTTGACGCGCAGGCCGTCGGCGGCGCGCGAGAGCGCGGTGAAGACTACGCAGTTCTGCGTCATCATGCCGGCAACCAGCAACTCATCAATCCCATCGAGATGCGTTGCCAGGTTGGTGTCCTGAAACGCGTCGGCGACATGCTTGGTGACGATCGGCGCGGCGCCGGCCGCAGCCAGGATCGCGGGACGGATCGCGACGCCGGCGCTGCCGGCGACGAACGGCCCGGTCGGTGCGGTGGAAACGTGCTGGACGAGGACGACGCGGTCGCCTGCTGCGCGCGCCTTGCCGATCGCGGCGACGAGACGCGCTTCCGTCTCTTCGGCCTGCCATAGCGGCAAGGCGCCGCCAGCGAAGTAGTCGTTCTGAATGTCGATCACGAGAAGCGCGCGGGCCATCGGTGTCTCCCTGCTTGGCTGTCGAAACGCTTCATCGCTCTAGGCCCCGGCGGCACCCGAGATCAGTGGCCTGATAGACATTGTTCGGCTAAATTGGGCCAATGCGGCTCGCCATTCTCGCCTACGACCAGATCAGCCCGTTCATGCTGTCGACACCGCTCGCGGTCTTCGGCGAACCGTTTCTCGCCAGCGGCCATCGCGTCGAGGTGTGCGCAGCACAGCGGCGGATCTCAGCAACGGGCGGCCTGACCATCGAAGCACCGCTGCCGCTCGCGGCGGCGCGCGAGGCCGACATCGTCATTCTGCCGGGCTGGCGCGACGCCAATGAACGCGTGCCGGCGGCCATCACGTCCGAACTGCGCGCCGCGGAGGCGCGCGGCGCGATGGTGGTGGGACTTTGCCTCGGCGCCTTCGGCCTGGCCGAAGCCAGACTGCTCGACGGACGTCGCGCGACGACGCACTGGGCGTGCGTCGAAACGTTCGCGACGCGCTATCCGGAAGTCTCCGTCGACGCGGGCGCTCTGTTCGTCGACGAAGGACAGGTTCTCACCTCCGCCGGCATCGCCTCGGGTCTCGATTGCTGCCTGCATCTGCTCGGCCGGATCTCGGGCGCGGCCGAGGCCAACCGCGTCGCGCGCCATCTCGTGGTCGCGCCGCAGCGCGCGGGTCCGCAGCCGCAACTGATCGCCCGGCCCGCCATCGGCAACACCTCCGATCGTCGGATCACCGATGTTCTGGAGGCGCTGCGGGCCGATCCGGCAGCGCCGCCAACCCTCGACGAACTGGCGCATCGCGCCGGGATGAGCCGCCGCAGCCTGACCCGCCACATCCGTGCGCGCACCGGCGGCAATCTCGGCGAGTGGCTGCGCCGCGTCCGGCTGGCGCGCGCGCAGGAGCTGCTCGCCGGCGGCACGCGTGGGCTGGAAGATGTCGCCGCGCGCTGCGGCTTTCCGGATGCGGCAGCGCTACGCACCGCGTTCCGCACCGAACTCGGCGTCACCCCGCGGCAATGGCTGGCGCGGCAGCGCGTTGACTGACGCGCCCGTGCAATTTTGCTTCTGATCGAACCCAGCCGAGCACGGCGACGTTACACCGCGCACAGCTTCATCGTGAGGAGGCGCGAAGCGCCGTCTCGAACCATGCGCCACCGGCACGCGCGGCCCGCATCCTTCGAGACGCCCGGCTGCGCCGGGCTCCTCAGGATGAGCACTCAGTGCATGTGCGCAGGAGCCGCTTCGATCGATGAAATGTTCTAATGCGGCGCCGGGGTCGCGGCGGCGTCGAAGGTGAGCGTGAACCAGGTGCCCTGGCCGCGGATCGTCCTGGCTTCGAACGCAACGTTGCGCGCGTTCTCTTTCAGGGTCTGCAGGATCAGCGCACCAAGCTTGCGCGGCGACGGCCATTCCTGACCTTCCGGCAGACCGACGCCATCGTCCGACACCACCACCGACACGCGGCCGGCCTCGACGCTGCAGATCACCTTGATGCGGCCGCCGCTGCGGCCCACGAAGGCGTATTTCAGCGCGTTGGTCAGCATCTCGTTGACCAGCAGTCCTGCCGGCATCGCGACATTGACCGACAGCGGGCAGTACGTCGTGCTGACTTCGTAGGCAACTTCGTCGCGACCATTGGCCTGCATCACCGCCTCGGTGACGTCGGATAGATATTGCCCGAGGTCGATGTCGTTGCCGCCGGCATTCTCGGCCGACAGGATCCGGTACAGCGCGGTCAGCGCATCGATCCGGCTGGCGAGCCGGGCCAGCGCCACCGTCTCGCCTTCAGCTGCGGAGCGCGCCTCGAGCCGCACCAGCGCGGTGACGAGTTGCAGATTGTTCTTCACGCGATGCTGCAGCTCGCGCATCAACGTGTCGCGTTCGCGGATCTGGGTTTCGAACTGCTCGATCTGCGCGCGTTCGCGCCCGCCGACATCGACCAGCGCGGCGATCCGGAAGCTCTCCAGACCATTCTCGCTCTCGATCACCGAGGCGTAGGCCTGCACGATCAGCACGCGCTCGGACGGCGCCAGCGGACGGAATACGCCGAGGAAATCCTCGCCGACGCGGATCGCGGCGCCGAGCGTCTTGGCCGGATCGTCTTCGCTGACCAGCGTGTCGAGGCAAGTCCAGCCCTGCCCCTCGACATCGGCGGGCGCAAGCTCAAGCAGGTTTTCGAATGCTTTGTTGATATAGGCGATGCGCTGCGCATCGGCATTGCCGCGCGACACCGCGACGGCAACCGGGACATTGTCGAGCAGATGCTTGTAGCGGTCGTTTTCGATCGCGACCGCGATCTCCGACGTCCGCAAAATCCCGTCGACACCCTGCGACGGCATTCCTTCGTCAGCGCTCATTCAACCATCCTGCCCGCGCGCAGCATGGCCGCAGCGCGGGATAAACGCAACGCAAAAGCAGCGTGCGGGCAGACGCTCAGGCCCACCACTTCTGCGGCGTGAAGCGGCCGGCGGATTGCTCGATGACCTCGCCGAGCGAGAACAGCGTCTCCTCGTCGAACGGCCTGCCGATCAGTTGCAGGCCAAGCGGAAGGCCCTGCGAGTCGCTGCCGGCCGGAACCGCGATGCCCGGCAGGCCGGCCATGTTCACCGTCACGGTGAAGATGTCGTTCAGATACATCTCGACCGGATCGGCGCCGCCCTTCTCGCCGATGCCGAATGCCGCCGACGGCGTCGCCGGCGTGAGGATCGCCGAGACGCCCTGCGCGAAGCACTGCTCGAAGTCGCGCTTGATCAGGGTGCGGACCTTCTGGGCGCGCAGATAATACGCGTCGTAATAGCCGGCCGACAGCACGTAGGTGCCGATCATGATGCGGCGCTTGACCTCGGCGCCGAAACCGGCGGCGCGGGTCGCCTCGTACATCTCGATGATGTTGCGGCCGTTGACGCGCGCGCCGTAGCGCACGCCGTCGTAACGCGCGAGGTTCGACGAGGCTTCCGCCGGCGCCACGATGTAATAGGCCGGCAGCGCGGATTTGGTGTGCGGCAGCGACACCTCGACGAGCTCCGCGCCAGCGGCCTTGAGCCACTCGGCGCCCTGCGACCATAGCTTCTCGATCTCGGCCGGCATGCCGTCGATCCGATATTCCTTCGGAATGCCGATCTTCATGCCCTTCACCGAACTGCCGACCGCGGCCTCGTAGTTCGGCACCGGGCGATCGACCGAGGTGGTGTCCTTCGGATCGTAGCCGGCCATCGACTGCAGCAGGATCGCGCTATCACGCACGGTGCGGGCGATCGGTCCAGCCTGGTCGAGCGACGACGCGAACGCCACGATGCCCCAGCGCGAGCAGCGGCCGTAGGTCGGCTTGATACCGACCGTGCCGGTGAACGCCGCCGGCTGGCGGATCGAACCGCCGGTGTCGGTCGCGGTCGCGCCGAGGCACAGGCCCGCGGCAACCGCGGCGGCCGAACCGCCGGACGAGCCGCCCGGCACCAGTTGCGCATCCGAGCCGGCGCGCCGCCACGGATTGACCACCGGGCCGAAGCACGAGGTCTCGTTCGACGAGCCCATCGCGAATTCATCGTTGTTCAGCTTGCCGAGAAGCACCGCGCCGTCGCGCCAAAGCTGCGTCGTCACCGTGGACTCGTAGGTCGGCTTGAAGTCGCCGAGGATTTTTGAGCACGCCGTGGTGCGCGTGCCTTTAGTCGCAAACAGGTCCTTGATGCCGAGCGGGATGCCGGCCAGCGGGCCGCCCTCGCCCTTGGCGATCTGCGCATCGGCCGCCTGCGCCATCGCGCGCGCCTCGTCCGGCGTCTCGACCACGTAGGCATTGAGCACGCGCGCCGCCTCGATCGCGCTGAGATGCGCGTCGGTCAGTTCGACCGCGGTGAAAGATTTTGCTGCGAGCCCGTCACGGGCCTCGGCGAGCGTCAGCGATGTCAGATCGGTCATGGTTCAGGCACGCCTGGAAGTGGAGCCGGCGCAGGCCGGTCGAAACCGCCGCGGATGGTGCGGCTGCATTGCAGCGCTGGCTAGCACAGCGCCTCCGACAATTGAAGCGATTGTGCCGGCCTGACGGGCGGAGCTAGGCTCGGGCATTGACGTTTATATTATTGTAGTTACATAATTCCATGGCGATCACGTTCGATCCGGCGAAGCGGGATTGGACGCGGCGACATCGTGGCCTCGACTTTGCCACCGACGCCGCAACGGCGTTTGCCGGGCGTATCGTGACCAAGCTCGACGATCGCTTCGACTACGGCGAGGACCGCTACATCACGGCGGGCTACGTCGGTCCGCGGATGGTCGTGATGGTGTGGACGCCGCGGAGCGGCGACCATCATGTGATTTCGATGAGGTACTGCCATGCCAAGGAAGAAGTCCGCTGGGCCGCCCTCTTTCGGCAAGGCTTTGACTGATGATCCTGACGATGCGCCCGAACTGCTCGACGAATTCTTCCGCAGCGGTGAGATTCGGATCGACGGCAAGCTCGTCCGCCGCGGGCGGCCGCCGCTCGGGGAGCAGCCGAAGAGTTCGGTGACGCTGCGGCTCGATGCCGATGTGCTGGAAGCCTATCGGGCGCTCGGACGCGGGTGGCAATCGCAGATCAACGCGGACCTGCGCAAGGTGCGCAAGCTGAAGAAGGCCTGAGGCCTATTTGTTGACCGGGCTGCAGAAGAACGGCGACAGCGTCTTGTCGTTCTCGGGCGCGTCGCGGTTCGTCTTGTCGGCGGCCTGAAGGCCGTCGAGCACGGCGTTGATCGCGGTGTCCTGATCGACGACTTTTCCCTTCCGCTCCATGGCGTCGAGGTAGTCCATATAGGCCTGATAGGCCTTCTCGTCGTCGCACAGCAGGCACATCAGCGGGTTCCTGTTACTCGACCACCTTGGGGACGAGATAGAAATGGTCCTCGGTCGCCGGCGCATTGGCGGTCACTTGGTCGGCGATCTCGCCGTCATTGACCACGTCGGCGCGCTTCTTCATCTGCATCGGCGTCACCGAGGTCATCGGCTCGACGCCGTCGACGTTCACTTCCGACAGCTGTTCGACGAAGGCCAGCATGGCGTTGAGCTCGCCCTGCAGATGCGGCACCTCGTCATCGGTCACGGCGATCCGCGCCAGATGCGCAATGCGGCGGACGGTGGCGGCATCGACCGACATTATATATGGCCCTTCCCGGAGAATGCGATCCGCGCCGTATAGCAGAGCCGGCTTTGCTGCCGCAACCTGGGGCTCAGCCCGCGAGCCGGCTCAGCCGCGCCAGCGCCGAGCCCGCCAGCGCCCGTGTCAGTTCCGCCGCCGGCATGTCGCGACCGAGCCGCACCGCCTGCCCGGCCCACAGATTGGTGAAGTCGACCTTGCCCTGCTTCTCGGCGGCGGCCTTTAGCGGGCCGAGCGCCGCGGCGGCGTGCGGGAATGACGGCGCGTCGGCCGACACCGGGCCGACCTCGCGCATCACCCGGTTGGCGATGCCGCGCGCCGGGCGCCCGGTCATCACATTTGTCATCACCGTGGCCTCGTCGGTGCCGTGCGCCAGCGCCGCGCGAACCAGCGCGCTGGTCCGCGCTTCCGGACAACGCAGATAGGCGGTGCCGATCTGCACGCCGGCGGCGCCGAGCGCGAACGCCGCCGCGATCGCCCGGCCATCGGCGATGCCGCCGGCCGCGATCACCGGCACATGCACGGCGTCGACCACCTGCGGCAGCAGCGCGAAAAGCCCCGGCTGCTGTGCGATCGACTGCGTCAGGAACATGCCGCGATGGCCACCCGCCTCGGCGCCCTGCGCGATGATCGCGTCGACGCCGTGTTCTTCCAGCCAGATCGCCTCGCGCACGATCGTCGCCGAGGCGATCACCTTGGCGCCGGTCGCCTTGACGCGCGCCAGCAGCGACGCTTCCGGCAGACCGAAATGGAAGCTCACCACCTCGGGCTTCAGCTCCTCGACCAGCGCGCACATCGCGGCATCGAACGGCGCGCGGCTCGCCGGCGGCACCGGCGCGGCCGGATCGATCCCGTGCTCCTGATAATAGGCGCCGAGCCGTTGCTTCCACACCGCCTCCTGCGCCGGGTCGGCGGGGACCGGCGTATGGCAGAAGAAGTTCAGGTTGATCGGCGCCGAGATCTGCTGGCGGAAGATGCCGACCTGCTCGCGCGCCTTGTCGGGGCTGAGCATCGCGCAGGGCAGCGACGCCAGCGCACCGCCGCGGGCCGCCGCGACTGCGAGTTCGGAGTCCATCGCGCCGGCCATCGGTGCCAGCAGAAACGGAAACTCGATAGCGAACAGATCGAGGAGACGGCGGTCCGGCCACATGATCGACACTCACGATGAAAGGGAATGAAGGAGCGGCGCGCGCCGTTGCGGGCCTGCGCCGCTGTAGCATAGCGGCGGGGCGGCCCGCTACGCCGCGTCGGACGTCGCCGGACGCAACTTCAGCAGGAAGCGGCGCAGCGCGATCCCGGCCCATACCGCCGTGATGATGCCGAGCGGCCAGACGCCGTGCAGGAAACAGGAGATCGCGCCGAGCCCGCAGGCGATCGCGAACACCAGAATGAACCAGACGCTGTGATCCTCCAGCGCGTAGCTCAGCACCATCACGGCGACCGCGGTCAATCCAATCCAACCGAGCGCGTCCATGTCTCCAACCCGTCAGCAACTCTGATCCAGCCGCTTTGTCGCAATGATCGCCCGGCGCGCGCAAGCGCGTTGTGATCCGGGGGTGGATCGAGCGGGCCACTTCAGAGGCGCGACTCGGCTCGACCAAAGCCGCGCCCCCTGCGGCTTTGCGCCATCGGCCGCGCGTGCTATGCGGCGGCATGCCTGCTCTCATTCTCCCGCTGGTCGAAGCCGCCGCCCATTGGCCGGCGCGCGGCACCCTGCTCGGCCTCGACCTCGGCACCAAGACGATCGGCGTCGCCGGCTCCGATCCGGACCGCAGGCTCGCGACCGGCATCGAGACCGTCGCCCGCAAGGCTTTCACCGCCGACGCACAGCGGCTGCTGGCGCTCGCAGCCGAACGCACCGCCTGCGGCTTCGTGCTCGGCCTGCCGCTCAACATGGACGGCAGCGAGGGCCCGCGCGCGCAATCGACCCGCGCCTTCGCACGCAATTTTTCCCGGCTGACCGATCTGCCGATCGGGCTGTGGGACGAGCGGCTGTCGACCGCCGCGGTGGAGCGCGAACTGATCGCCAACGACGTCAGCCGCGCCAAGCGCGCCAAGGTGATCGACGAACACGCCGCGATCTATATTCTGCAGGGCGCGCTCGACCGGCTGGCCGCGCTCGGCCGCGCGGGCTGATCGCCGCCGCCGTTTCGATCGAGCGATGATGGTGTTGATGCGATGAAATGCGTCTGTGGATCGGGCAAAGCTTACGACGACTGCTGCGGGCCCCTACTCGCACGGACGCGGCCGGCGCCGAGTCCTGAAGCCCTGATGCGCTCGCGCTACGCCGCTTATGTGCTGAAGGATTTCGACTACATCGTCGAGACCACCGATCCCGACACCACCCACTTATTCGACCACGATGCCAACCGGGCCTGGCTCGAGCAGTCGTCGTTCCTCGGCCTACAGGTGCTAAGCAGTTCGGAGAAAGGAATCCGCGGAACCGTCGAATTCATCGCCCGCTATCAGCGCGGCGACGGCCCCGAACAGTCCCACCACGAACGCTCGCAATTTCGGAAGCATCGCGGCAAGTGGTACTTCTCCGCAGGCGAGGCGGTCGACTAAGCCCCCGCCCTCACCCCGTCGTCATTGCGAGCGCAGCGAAGCAATCCAGCTCGCTGCACGAAGCTGGATTGCTTCGTCGCTTCGCTCCTCGCAATGACGGGGAGATGCCGTGCTAACGACTCGTCATGGCCGGGCTTGTCCCGGCCATCCACGTCTTGACGCGAGGCACGGCCGAAAGGCGTGGATGCCCGGGACGATCCCGGGCATGACGGGGATGGGTTGTGCCCTTAAGCTTATCAGTCTCTTGAGCGCTTAGGCCGATGCGCCTCACAGCTCCGGCAGTGCCCTCGCCAGCAGACTGCGCGCCTGCTCCGCGGACAGGTCCGCCGCGCCGTACATCGTCGCGGGCTCCGGCGTCAGGCGCGTTCGGGCGAACAGTTCAGCGTGCGGCGGGTGAATTTCGTTCAGCGCCGACGCGGCGGCGAGCTTGGCCAGCGTTTCGACGGCGAGCCGCGCGGTGCGCTCGTTGTCGGCCTGCAGGAGCGCCCGCGCGATCAGGCTCGCGGCAGCCGGACCGCCGGTCAGCGCGGCGGTGTCCTGAATCAAGGTCTGCAGCACTTCGGTACCGGCATTGGTTTCGCTCGACATCGCCCGCAGCACGTCGAGGCACATCACATTGCCGGAGCCCTCCCAGATCGCATTGACCGGCGCCTCGCGATAATGCCGCGCCAGAATGCCTTCCTCGACGTAACCATTGCCGCCGAGGCACTCCATCGCTTCGTAGAGGAACGGCGGCGCCGTTTTGCAGATCCAGTACTTCACCGCCGGCGTCATCAGCCGCATGTAGGCGGCTTCGAGATGATCGTGCGGCGCCTGATCGAACGCACGGCACAGCCGCATCACCAGCGCCACGGATGCCTCGACCTGCAGCGCCATGTCGGCCAGCACCGACTGCATCAGCGAGTGATCGACCAGGTGCTTCTGGAACACGCTGCGATGCCGCGCGTGGTGCAGCGCGTGCGCGAGGCCCGACCGCATCAGCCCGACGGAAGCGATCGCGCAATCCTGCCGCGTCAGCTGCACCATCTGGATGACGGTGCGAATGCCGCGCCCCGGCTCGCCGACCGGCAGCGCATAGGCGCCGGTGAATTCGACCTCGGACGATGCGTTGGAGCGGTTGCCGAGCTTGTCCTTGAGGCGCTGGAAGTGAATCTCGTTGATCGAGCCGTCCGGCTTGAAGCGCGGCATGAAGAAGCAGCTCAGCCCCTCCTCGGCCTGCGCCAGCACCAGGAAGGCATCGCACATCGGCGCAGACATGAACCATTTGTGGCCGATGATGCGATAGGCGTCGCCGTCGCGGATCGCGCGGGTAGCGTTGGTCCGCACGTCGGTGCCGCCCTGCTTCTCGGTCATGCCCATGCCGATGCTCATGCCGCGCTTTTCCGGCCACGGCACGAACGACGAGTCGTAGCGCTTGGTGCTCAGCACCGGCATCACCTGCGCCAGCAGATCCGGCTGTGCGGCAAGCGCCGCCACCGAAGCGCGCGTCATCGTCACCGGGCACAGATGCCCGGTCTCGACCTGCGCAGCCATGTAGAACTTGGCGGCGCGCGCCACTTCGGACAAGCCGCCGGCGGAATGGCCGTGCGCGTCCCAGGTCGAATTGTGGATGCCGGCGTGAAAGCTCTCCTGCATCAGCTCGTGATAAGCCGGATGAAACTCGACCTGATCGCGGCGGACGCCCTTGGCGTCGAAGGTCTTCAGTTTCGGCGTGTGCTCGTTGGCGAGCCGGCCGCGCTCGGCCATGTGGGCCGAGCCCCACGTCCGGCCGAAGGCCTCGAGCTCGACATGCGCAAAGCCTGCGTTGTTGAAGGTGACCGCCTCGACCAGCGGCCGATCGGCGCCGAACAGATCGACGTCCTCGAACGCCGGCGACTGATTGAAGACCTCGTGGGTCGCGAAAGACGGCTGCGTCATGAGTGTTCCCGGCGGGAGGCAAAGAGATTCGTGCGCATCTTATGCAGAAACCCGCGCCGGATCACGCCGGAACGGCCGCAACCTCGGCAACGTCCGATGTCGTGCCGGCAGCGGGAGGTAAAACGCACCTACTGAGACCGCCGCCGGATCGGAAAATCATACGCCACGCGGGGCACGCCGGGCAGCGAGAAGTGCCACCATTCCTTGGAGAAGTTGACGAAGCCCTGGCGCGTCATGGCGCCGAGCAGGATGCGGCGAAAGCGCCGCTGCGCCGGGCTGATCGATTTGGCGGCCGTGTAGGCTTTCGCATCCGAGCAGTCGTAGCTGGTGCCCATGTCGACGCTGTCTTCCGGCGCGCGCTGCGCCTCCGGCGCGGTGCAATCCGCATAGGCACGGTTCGGATCGAACGGCAGGCCTTTTGGCGCACGCAGATCGACCAGCGTCAGATCAACGGCGGCACCGGTCGAGTGGCCGGAATTCTCGGCGATGTAGCCGAGCCGGAACAGCTCGCTCTTGCTGAAGCCCGGATTGTAGCGCCGCTGCGCCGGGGTCTCGTGGCCGTCCTGCGCCCACGCCACCATGTCGCGCGACGCCCGCGCCGGCCGATAGCAATCGAGCATCTTCAGCGAGAGCTGCTGCGGCGCCAATTCGCGCTGCACCTTCACCAGCGCCTCGCCGACCGCGCGCTTGACGATGCATTCGTTCGCCTCGTAGCCGGCGAGCTTGCGCCCGACGAAGTTGTTGACGCCGGCGTAGCGGATGTCCTGCCGGATAGTCGGATCGAAATCGCGCAGATAGACGAAGTCGCCGGGCAGCGGCTGTGCATGCGCGGCGCCAGCGATGAGAACGCCTACGGCCAGCGCCGCTACGCTTCGCCACACCATTACTTCATCCGCTCACGCGCAGCCTTGAAGCCGGTGACGAAGCGGGCCAGCGTGTGCGAAGTGGCGCCGCGCGGCAGCATCACTTCGATCAACGAGAACTGTCCGCGCCGCGTCGCCGCCGCATCGAGCGCGGTAGCGAGTTCGGCACGGGTGGTGACCCGCTCGCCATGGCCGCCGATCGACTTGGCGATGTCGGCGAAGTGCCAGTCGTCGAGATCGTTGAATTTCGACTCCGGCTGAAACACCCGCAGCATTTCCCAGCTGCAATTGTTGAACAGCACCACGATCGGGTCGAGTCCGTAGCGCTTGCAATTGCCGAGCTCCCAGCCGGTCATCTGTAACGCGCCGTCGCCGACCAGGATCAGCGGCCGCAGCCCGGTCGCCGCAACGCCGATGCCGGCCGGCACACCGAAGCCCATGCCGGCGTAGTAACCGGGAGCGGCGAGCTGGGTGTTGTCGATCTCCATCGCGGTGAACAGGCAGTCGCCGATGTCGGCGGTCATCGGCATCTTGCCGTGCTTGTCGAACAGATCGTTGATCGCGGTGGCGATATCCGACGGCGCGATCGCCTGGCCGTCTGCTGCGAGCTTGCGCGGATAGGCCATGCCCTTGCCGGCGTTGCGCGGACGCGGCGGATGCTGCGCGGCATGGGCGTCGAGGCCGGCGATCAGATCGGCGAGCGGCAGATCGCGATAGACGTGATGGCCGATCTGCACTTCGCGGCCGGTCGCCAGCACCGTGCGGCGCGGATCAAGCATGTTGGTGGAGAGCGCGAAGTTGGTGTCGGACAGGATCACGCCGAACATCAGCACCAGGTCGGCTTCTTCGACCAGCGCCGACAGGCCGGCATCGCCGGCCGCGCCCATATAGGTGCCGGCGACGACGTCGTCCTCGCCTTCGAGCAGGCCGCGGCCCATGAAGGTCGTCACCACCGGCAGGCCGAGCTTGCGGGCGAGCGCGGCGACGTCCTTCTCGACGCCATAGCGGCGGATCTCGACGTCGACCACCACCACCGGCGATTTCGCCTTGGCGACGCGGTCGAGGATTTCCTGCGCGCACTCGTCGCGCGCCCCCGGATCGGCGGCGCGCTGCGGCAGCTTCACCACCGGCTCGACCTTGGCGTCGACCATGTCGCGCGGGAATTCGATGTACACCGGCAGCGACAGCTCCAGCGCGCTGCGCAGCACGCGGGCGATCTCGGCCGGCGCGGTCGCCGGATCGTTGAGCACCGCCTGCGCGCAGGTGACTTCCTTGAACACCGCGAGTTGCGAGTCGACGGTGCGGACCTGATGATGCAGCAGATAGCCGCTGCTGCGCTCGCGCATGCCCGGCGCGCCGGCGATCACCACCACCGGCGAACGCTCCGCATAAGCGCCAGCGATCGAATTGACCAGATTGAACGCGCCGGCGCCGTAGGTCACCACCGCGACGCCGATGCTGCCGCGATAGCGCGACGCCGCATCGGCCGCGAAGCCGACCGCCGGCTCGTGGCTCAGCGTAAAATACGGCAGCGTGCCGCTCTCCTCGATCACCTTGAAGAACGGCAGCACGAAGTCGCCCGGGATGCCGAAAATCTCCTGCGCACCGTGATCCTTGAGCGCGTCGAGCAGAGCGGTCGCAAGCGTCGGCATGAGAACTCCCAAGCGTCACAACAAGACCCGACCGCTTTACCAGAGCCGCGACTTTCGACCAACTCACCCCGCGTCCCGGACGCGCTGCGGCATCTCATGCCGCTGCGCGATCCGGGACCCCGGTTTCTTACTCGTTCAACCGGATCCCGCTTGCTTACGCGCTTAACCGGGCCCCCGATCTGCAGCGCACGACGCCGCTTGCGCGGCGCCATGCGCAGCGTCCGGGGCACAGGCTCTCGTTGAAAAGGTGCAAGCTTCAAGCTGCCGGGGGATTATTCCGCGCCGTGCCCCGTTGGCGCTTGCCCGCCTGGATGAGTCTGCCTATAGCTCTTGCTTTAATGACCCCAGCATCGAAATCGAGTTTCGTCCTCGGTCACCGGCATCTGCTGGGAATCGAAGGGCTTTCCGCCGCCGACATCACCGGCCTGCTCGACCTCTCCGAAGAATATGTCGAGCTCAACCGGCAGGTCGACAAGAAGCGCACCTCGCTGCGCGGCCGTACCCAGGTCAATCTGTTCTTCGAAGCGTCGACGCGGACGCAGTCGTCGTTCGAGATCGCCGGCAAGCGCCTCGGCGCCGACGT
>NZ_JBMDXE010000011.1:0-11806 GCF_048594845.1 Rhodopseudomonas sp.
CCGGCCGAAGCCGGCGACCACTTTGTCAGATCGCTGCTGCAATCAGGCTCAGCACTGTTCCTTCCCGCAGCGGGCGAGGGCCACTTTCTGGCGCAGCGTGTCGAGGCCCACGGCACCGACCACGACCTGCTTGCCGATCACGTAGCTCGGCGTGCCGTTCATGCCCATCGACTCGGCGAGCTTGAAGCTCTCCTCGATCGTCGACCGCACTTCCGGGCTCTGCATGTCCTTGTCGAGCCGCGCCATGTCGAGGCCGGCGTCCTTGGCGGCGGCGAGCGCGCGCGCCTTGTCGGCCTGACCGCGGCCGCCCATCAACTTCTGATGGAAGTCGAGATACTTCTTGCCGCTCGGATCCTGCATCCGCACGGCGATTGCGACCTGCGCGGCTTCGACCGAGCCCGGGCCGAGCACCGGGAATTCCTTGAGCACGATCTTGAGCTTCGGATCGTCCTTCATCAGCTCGAGCATGTCGGCCATCGCGCGCTTGCAGTAGCCGCAATTGTAATCGAAGAACTCGACGAAGGTGACGTCGCCACTCTTGTTGCCGAGCACCACGCTGCGCGGCGAATTGAAGATCGCGTCGGCGTTGTCCTTGATGGCGGCCTGATGCTTCTCGGCCGCGGCGTTCGCCTGCCGCTTGCTGAGTTCCTCGGAGGCCTCTTCCAGCACCTCGGGATGCGTCACCAGATAGTTCTTGATGATGCTCTCGATCTCGCTGCGCTGCTCGTCGGAAAACTTCTGCGCCGAAGCGGCTCCGGGCGCGCTGATCAAAGCGAGCGCGAACAGGGCGGCAGCGAGCGGGCGGAACGACGGCATGGACAATCCCTTCGAGACGGAAGAATGGGCCGACAGGCAGCGGAATCGGAGTTTCATAGCGCTTTTCCTGCGGAATTACGCGTAATTTGTGAACACGTTTCAGTCAGCAAGCCGCTGACACGCCCGCTCCGGAGGGCGGTAGGATCGATCGCGCTGCAGCCCCGCGTTCGTTGACGCGAGGCTGGTCGTGGATGGCGCGGCGGGACGCCGCAGCGTTACTTCACCGTGGTCAGGCGCAGATAGGGGCGGGGCGCGTCCCAGCCCTGAGGGAACGCCTTCACGGCGTCTTCATCCTTCACCGACAGCGGGATGATGACCTTGTCGCCGGCGCGCCAGTCGGCCGGGGTCGCGACGCGATGCTTGTCCGCCAGTTGCAGCGCGTCGATCACCCGCAGGATCTCCTCGAAGTTCCGGCCGACATTCATCGGATAGGTCATGGTCAGCCGGATCTTCTTGTTCGGGTCGATGATGAACACCGACCGCACCGCGGCGGTGTCGCTCTGGTTCGGGTGGATCATGTCGTAGAGCTTCGCCACCGTCAGATCGGGATCGGCGACGATCGGAAACTGCAGATCGGTCTGCTGGGTGTCGTTGACGTCGGCGATCCACTTCAGATGCTCGGAGACGTGGTCGGTGGACAGCCCGAGCGGCTTGACGTTGCGCGCGGTGAACGGCTCCGACAGTTTCGCAGTCTTGCCCATCTCCGTGGTGCAGACCGGCGTGAAATCGGCCGGATGGCTGAAGAAGAACACCCACGAGTTGCCGGCCCATTCGTGCAGCGAGATCCGGCCCTTGGTGGTGTCGGCCGTGAAGTCGGGGGCGGTGTCGCCGATATGCAGAGACATGTGAACTCCTGTTGGGTGGTAAAAACGGGAGCAGCCCGGCGTCGTCACGCCGGGCTGCTCGTGGGGTTATTTAAGGGCGACGAACAAGGCGGGTTTGAGCCGCATCAAGACCGATCGCGCAAAACGAACCGGGATCATGGGCGGGTTGCTGCCGACGTAGGCGTGCAAAGCTGCGGCGACGTCAGTCCCGCGAAATGATCGCCGGCCCCGCAGCCTCGATCACGGGCAGGGGCGGGCGCGACCGTCCTTGCCGATATAGGTCATGGTCTCGGGATTGAACGAACGGTAGCGCGAGGC
The DNA here is from genome assembly GCF_048594845.1 of Rhodopseudomonas sp. Classification (GTDB taxonomy): domain Bacteria; phylum Pseudomonadota; class Alphaproteobacteria; order Rhizobiales; family Xanthobacteraceae; genus Rhodopseudomonas. Next base: position 1,959 of record NZ_JBMDXE010000011.1, read on the forward strand.
ACAGTAATTGATCGCGTCCTGACGCCGCGACTGTTCGGCCGCGCTGGCGGCGATCGCGCCGCCAAGAATCGCGGCGCCGATGCCGATCCCGACCGCGGCGCCGGCATCGCCGCCCCAGCCGCGTCCACGTCCGCGGCCTCGCCATGCCTGCGCCGGCGTCGTCGAGGCGGTGATCGCCACGCCGGTGGTGGTGATCAGCCCGACCGCGTACATCCCGAGCAGCAGTCCGCTCGCAAGCGTTCGGGAAATCAGTTTGCGCGCCTTGCCGCGCTGAGCACCGTTGCCAGTCATCGATGTTTCTCCCTCGCATGGCGCCGCACGACTCGCTGAGACATACGGCAGATCGTTATCGCGCCACGAGGTTAGCGCCGGATCGGAGTCGCATCAAATCCGGGACCGGATGGTACGCCGGGGTGCGCTACTTGGACGGCCCCTTCGCCGCGACGATATCGTCCGCCCTGACCCATCCCGGCGAGCCGACCGGGAAGCGCGTCTTGGCGCGGGACGCCAGTTCGCGGGCGGTCTTGTTGTCGCCGCGCAGATAGGCGGCCTGCGCTGAGGCGAGGTCGGCTTCGGCGTAGTCGCCCTTGCGGCCGTAGGCCATTGCGAGCTGGCTGTAGCCCAGCGGCGCCTCGCCCTCGCGCGCCAGCGCGGCCTTGAGAATGCGGATCGCTTCCTCGGTGGTGGCCGGGTTGTTGGAGGCGACCAGCGCCTGGCCGAGCAGCATCTCGATCAGCGGGGCGCCGCGGCTCATCGACACCGCCTTGCGCAGCGGCGCGATGGCGTCCTGCGGCCGGCCGCCCTCGAGCAGCGCTTGGCCGCGCAGCTCGTAGAAATAGGGATTGTTCGGCTCGGACTGGATCAGGCTGTCGATCTGCGCCAGCGCCGAGCGCGAGTCGCCGTGCAGATAGGTCGAGATCGCGCGGGCATAGCGCGCCGGCAGGCTGGTATTGGACAGCGGATAGCGCCGATACACCGTATCCGGCCGCTCCATGAAGCCGGATGTTTTGGCGCGCATCATGTCGTGGCGCAGCTGCAGCGCGGCGTCGTCCTTCTTGTCCCAGTTCGGGCTGGATCGCGCCAGCTCCTCCAGCGCGCGCACGCGTTCGGCCGGCATCGGATGCGATTGTGCGTAAGGATCGGCGCCGCGGGCGGCGAACAGGCTTTCGTCGGTGAACCGGCGGAAGGTCTCGTACATGCCCTTCGCTGATTGCCCGGTGGCGTCGAGGAACTTCACCGCAGCCTTGTCGGCGTTTTCTTCCTGCTGGCGCTGATAGGACAGCAGATTGCGGCGGATCAGCTCCTGCGGCGCAGACACCGCCGCCGCGCCGATGTTGCCGGCGTTGTTGTTGGGGCCGCCGCGCGAGCCAGCCACCATCGCGCCGACGCCGAGCAGCATTGCGACGATCATCTGGGTCTGCGCCTGAGCGAGTTGGGTGCGCAGCTTCGACAGATGGCCGCCGGCGAGATGGCCGGTCTCGTGCGCCAGCACGCCGATCAGCTGGTTCGGCGTCTGCGACTGCATCAGCGCGCCGTAGTTCACGAAGATGCGACGGCCGTCGGCCACGAAGGCGTTGAACGACGGATCGTTGATGATGGCGATCTGGATGTTCTGCTTTTCCAGCCCGGCGACGCGCAGGATCGGCCGCGTGTAGTCGCGCAGCAGATTTTCGATCTCGGTATCGCGCAGCAGGGGCGGGCCCTTCTGCTGCGGCGCCTGAGCCTGCGTCGGAACCGGCGCCAGCGCGAGGGCAGCCGCGCACAGCACCGCGGTGAGACGCGAGATTTGGATGCGTGCCGCCCGGCGCATGCGGCCAGAGCCGGGCAGATCTTCAACCGTCACTTTGGTCATTGGCCGAGGTTCGAATACCGGTTATTGCCTTGCATCAGCCCAGCATTGCGGCAGCAGCGCGACGCCCGCCGGGTCTCGCCGAACCGAACCGCGCGGGGGATAGCAGATTTCGATGTTGGATGCGACCAAGTCGGCCAGACTGCGTCAATTGTTGACGCCGTCGGCGCGCAGCGATGTTCCGCCGTTCATGGTGATGGACGTGATGGCGGCGGCGGATCGGATCGAGGCCGCCGGCGGCCACGTCATTCACATGGAGGTCGGCCAGCCCTGGGCGCCGGCGCCGCGCACAGCAATCGCCGCCGCGCATACCGCGCTGGAGCAGGGGCGGATCGACTACACCTCGGCGCTCGGCCTGCCGTCGCTGCGCGCACGAATCGCGCGCCACTACCGGGAGACCTACAATTGCGAGGTCGCGCCCGAGCGCATCGTCGTCACCACCGGCTCGTCCGGCGCCTTCATCCTGTCGTTCCTGGCGCAGTTCGAGCCCGGCGATCGCGTCGCCGTGACGGTGCCGGGTTATCCGCCGTATCGGCACATCCTCAATGCGCTCGGCTGCGTGCCGGTGCCGATCGAGACGCACAGCGAGACCCGTCATGCGCTCACCGGCGAGGCGCTGCTGGCCGCGCATCGCAAGGCGCCGCTGAAGGGCGTTCTGGTCGGCAGTCCGGCCAATCCCACCGGCACGATGATGACCCGCGCGGCGCTGAGCGAATTGATCGCGGTGGCCGAGAGCGAGGGCATCCGCTTCATTTCGGATGAGATCTATCATGGCCTCGACTATGCCTTTCCGGCGGTGACCGCGGCCGAGTTGTCGCCGCACGCGGTGGTGATCAACTCGTTCTCGAAATACTTCTGCATGACCGGCTGGCGGGTCGGCTGGATGGTGCTGCCCGAGCCGCTGGTGCGTCCCGTGGAGCGGCTGCAGCAGAATTTGGCGATCTCGGTGCCGACGCTGTCACAAATCGCAGCCGAAGCGGCTTTCGAGGGCCGGGACGAGATGGAAGCCGTAAAGCACGGCTACGAGGTCAACCGCCAGATCCTGATCGAAGGGCTGCCGCAGGCCGGGCTGACCGACTTCCTGCCCGCCGACGGCGCGTTTTATCTCTATGCCGACGTGTCCAAATTTACCTCCGACAGCTTCGACTTCACCAAGCGGATGCTGGCCGAGGCGCATGTCGCAGCCACGCCCGGAACCGACTTCGACCCGCTGCGTGGCAAGGACTTCGTGCGGTTCTCCTACGCCCGGTCGGCCGACGACATGCGCGAGGCCGTGCAGCGCATCACAACCTGGCTCGGGGGAAAATCTCGCTGAGATGACGGTCTTGGACGAATCGTCCCTTGATCTGAGCGGCAATTCGTCGCTATAGGCACCCGCGAATAATTCCTTCCGGGAGAATTGCGTTGCCGATCGGTTCGTTCGCGCCCCCGGCCCGCAAGGGACAGGTCGTGCTCGCGACGGCGTCGGGACCCTGGCTCGCGGCCAATGGCGCCCGAACGGGCCATCATTCGGTGTCGATCCCCGTCGGCGACCGGCGAGGGTGAACGTCACGCTCCTGATATCGACCATCCATCGACTTGGCCGACCGGTCTGCCTGTGGTCGTCCGCGACGTCGTCCTCAACGACAGGCACATCAAGGTCAGTGGAGTGACGCCATGTCGACGATGACCGAGGTCGGCGCGCACGGAGTGCCGCATCCCAAAGCCCAGCCGCGCAAGCCCTGGTACAAAGTTCTCTACGTGCAGGTGCTGATCGCCATCGTGCTCGGCGTGTTGCTCGGCTGGCTGTCACCGCATCTCGCCACCAACGAATGGATCAAGGCGCTCGGCGACGGCTTCGTCAAGCTGATCAAGATGGTGATCGCGCCGATCATCTTCTGCACCGTGGTGTCGGGCATCGCCCACATCCAGGACGCCCGCAAGGTCGGCCGCGTCGGCGTCAAAGCGCTGGTGTATTTCGAAGTGGTGTCGTCGTTCGCGCTGCTGCTCGGCCTGATCGTCGGCAACATCTTCCAGGTCGGCCACGGTCTCGCCGCCAAGCCGGATGCTGCCGCGGTGGCGAAATACGTCGATCAGGCCAGCCATCTGAAGGCGGTCGACTTCGTCCTGCACATCATCCCGGACAGCGTGGTCGGCGCCTTCGCGCAGGGCGACATCCTGCAGGTGCTGCTGTTCGCGGTGCTGTTCGGCTTCGCGTTGATGGCGCTCGGTGAACGCGGCCACCGGCTGCGCGACGTGATCGACGATGCCGCGCATGCGGTGTTCGGCGTCATCGCCATCGTGATGAAGGCGGCGCCGATCGGCGCGTTCGGCGCGATGGCGTTCACCATCGGCAAATACGGCCCGGCCGCGCTCAGCAATCTGATCGGCCTCGTGCTGCTGTTCTACGCGACCGCGGCGCTCTTCGTGTTTGTGGTGCTTGGGCTGATCGCCAAGTTCGTCGGCTTCAACATCTTCAAGTTCATCGCCTACATCAAGGACGAACTCCTGATCGTGCTCGGCACCTCGTCGTCGGAAAGCGCGCTGCCGCAGTTGATGGAAAAGCTGGAGCGGCTCGGCTGTTCGAAGTCGGTGGTCGGCCTCGTGGTGCCGACCGGCTATTCGTTCAACCTCGACGGCACCAACATCTACATGACGCTGGCGACGCTGTTCATCGCGCAGGCGCTGGGCATCGAGCTGACCTTCAGCCATCAGGTCGCGATCCTGTTGGTGGCGATGCTGACCAGCAAGGGCGCCAGCGGCGTCACCGGCGCCGGCTTCGTGACGCTGGCCGGCACGCTCGCGGCGGTCAACCCGGCGCTGCTGCCGGGCATGGCGATCGTGTTCTCGATCGACAAGTTCATGAGTGAAGTCCGCGCGCTGACCAACATCACCGGCAACGGCGTGGCCACCGTGTTCGTGTCGTGGTGGGAAGGCGAACTCGACCACGACCGCCTGCACGCCAACCTCAACCGCACCGTCGATCCGTCCGACGTGGAGACCGCCGTCACAACCGGCTGATCGGCGCCAGGCTCGCCTTCGCAAAGCCGCCCGGCTGACGCAGCCGGGCGGCTTTGCTGCTTCCATTCACCAGCAAGACCTTCACCGTGTCCCGGACCAGGTGCCGCGCGCAGCGCGGCGCCGCCGATCCGGGACCCCGGTTACTCCACGCGCGTAGCAAGAACCGGGGCCGCGGATCTGCAGCGCACCATGCCGCAGCGCGGCGCGTTGCGCAGCGTCCGGGGCACGGGCTGGGCGGCTATGGGCTCATGAAAATGCCCGCGACCAGCGCGGGCATTTTGCAGAAGTTGATCGGTGGCCGGGGCTTAGTTGCCGCCGCCGAAGCGGCGGGACCACCAGCCGGCGCGGCGAGGGGATTCCGGCGCGGGGGCTGCAGCGACCTGCGGCTCGGGAGCCGGGGCAGGCGTGTCTTCGACCGGAGCTGCCTCTGCAGGCGCGGCCTCGACCGGGGCGGGTTCGATCGCCAGCGGCGTGGAAACCTCGGGCTTCGGTTCGGAGCTGCTGCCGAAATTCACCTTCTCGCGCACCGTCGAACGGCGGCGCGCGGTCCGCTCGGCCGGTGTTTCCTCGGCAACGGCCGGAGCAGGTTCGCTCGCCACCGGCGCGGGCTCGGGCGCAGCCTCGGCCTTCTCGACCTCGGCGGCGACGGCCGCCGGAGCCAGCGGAGCAGGGGCCGCATCTTCTGGATCGGGCTCATGGCGCTTGCCGAGCCACGGTTCGTCGGAGCTTTCCTGAGCAAAGGTTTCGCTGCCGGCCTCGGCGTCAGCGCCGGCCTCGTCGGACGCCTCGCCGGTGCCGAATTCATCGCTTGCACCCAGCGCGGCCTCATCGCCGCCTTCCTGGCCGTTACGCCGGCGACGGCCACCACGGCGACCGCGGCGGCGCGGCCGGCGTTCGCCGTTCGCCTGATCGCCGTTCGCCTGATCGGCCCGGGCTTCGCCATCGGCCTCGGCGGCTTCCTCGGACTCGTCACCCTCGTCATCGGCCGCGGCTTCACCGCCCTCGGCCGTGAACGCGGTCTCGCCGTCCTCGCTCGGCGCACTGGCCTCGCGGCCTTCGCCGCCACGCGACCGGCGCCGCCGGCGCCGCTTGCGCTTGCGCTCGCCGCCTTCGCCCTCGGCGTTTTCGCCCGCCGACTCGTCGGCCAGCCCGATGGTCTCGTCGGTCTCGATCTCGGCCTCGAAATCGTAGCCCTCGTCATCGGCGTAAGGTTCGTCAGGCTGCGCCGGGGCGGCGGCGACCTGTGCGGCCAGCAACGCCTTGGCGGCCTCCAGCGTGTGGACCTGCTCACCGCGGTCGATCACGAAGGACTGTTGGCCGCTCACGGTGCGATCGGCGATCACCGACAGCGAAACCTTGAAGCTGGTTTCGAGATCGCGGAGATGGCCGCGCTTCTGGTTGAGCACGTACAGCGCGACATCGTTGCGGGTGCGCACGATCAGATTGTGGGTCGCGCCCTTCATCAGAATCTCTTCGAGGCCGCGCAGCAGTTGCAGCGCGACGGAGGAGACCGAACGGACGTGGCCCGAGCCGCCGCAATGCGGGCAGGGCTCGGTCGAGCTTTCCAGCACGCTGGCGCGGATGCGCTGGCGCGACATTTCGAGCAGGCCGAAATGCGAGATGCGGCCGACCTGGATGCGGGCGCGATCCTGCCGCAGACAGTCGCTGAGCTTGCGCTCGACTGCGCGGTTGTTGCGCTTCTCGTCCATGTCGATGAAGTCGATGACGATCAGGCCGGCGAGGTCGCGCAGCCGGAGCTGCCGGGCGACTTCCTCGGCGGCCTCCATGTTGGTCTTGAGCGCGGTGTCCTCGATGTGGTGCTCGCGGGTCGAGCGGCCGGAGTTGACGTCGATCGAGACCAGCGCCTCGGTCTGGTTGATGACGATGTAGCCGCCGGAACGGAGCTGCACGGTCGGCGAGAACATCGCGTCGAGCTGGCTCTCCACGCCCATCCGCGAGAACAGCGGCTGGCCGTCGCGATACAGCTTCACCGCCCGCACGTTGGACGGCATCAACATCTGCATGAAGTCGCGCGCTTCCTGATAGCCCGCTTCGCCGGCCACCTGGATCTCGTCGATCTCCTTGTTGTAAAGGTCGCGCAGCGAGCGCTTGATCAGCGAGCCTTCCTCGTAAACCAGCGTCGGCGCCTGCGACTTCAGCGTGACGTCGCGGACGGTCTCCCACATCCGGATCAGATATTCGAAGTCGCGCTTGATCTCAGGCTTGGTCCGGGTCGCTCCGGCGGTGCGCAGGATGATGCCCATGCCTTCCGGCACGTCGAGATCCTGCACCACTTCCTTGAGGCGCGAGCGGTCCTGCGCCGAGGTGATCTTGCGGCTGATGCCGCCGCCGCGCGCGGTGTTCGGCATCAGCACGGCGTAGCGGCCGGCGAGCGACAGATAGGTCGTCAGCGCCGCGCCCTTGTTGCCGCGCTCTTCCTTGACGACCTGCACCAGCATCACCTGGCGGCGCTTGATGACTTCCTGGATCTTGTACTGCCGGCGCGGGCGGAAAGCGCGCTCCGGAACTTCCTCGAGCACGTCGTCGCCGCCGACCGACTCGACGATGTCTTCCTCGGCCTCGTCGTCCTCGTCGTCTTCACCTTCGACATCGCCTTCGGCGATCTCGTCGCCGGCGTCATGGCCGTGATCGTCGTCTTCGCCATGCTCGTGCTCATCGTGCGCCGCATCGGTGCTGTCGGCGATCGGGAACGGCGCGTCGTCTACGTAGCTGATCGAGCCTTCCGAGAAATGACCCTCGGAAGCGTGGTGCTCCGAGGCGTGCTCGGCATGGTCGTTCGCCTGCTGGGCGACGGCGGGTTCCGCAGCGCCTTCGGCGGCGATCGGCGGCGCCGCTTCCGGCGCGGCGTGTTCGCTCGCCTCGGCGCTGTGCGCCGGAGCCTGATCGGCATCATGGCCTTCGGCTTCGGCCGACGAGGCCTGCGCGGCGCCGGCTTCATGGTCCGGCAGCTCGTGCATCAGGGGCTCGTGATCACCGTGCTGATGGTCATCGTGCCCGTGATCACCATGATCGTGATCGCCGTGCTCGTGATCCGCGTGGTCGTGGCCCGCGTCGTGATGGTCGTCGCCGTGCTCGGCAACGAGGTCGTGCGGCTGCTCGGCCGAGGCTTCGACGATCTCGCTCTGCACGCGCTCGCCATTGCCGCGGCGGCGGTGGCTGCGATGTCGCGAGCGCCGGCGGCTGGAGCGCTGCTCGCTCTCTTCCTCGGCTTCGCGATGAGCGCGTTCGTCGGCCTCGATCAGCGCCTGACGGTCGGCGACCGGGATCTGGTAGTAATCGGGATGGATTTCGCTGAAGGCGAGGAAGCCGTGGCGGTTGCCACCGTATTCGATGAAGGCCGCCTGCAGCGAGGGTTCGACCCGGGTGACTTTGGCGAGGTAGATGTTGCCGCGCAGTTGTTTGCGCTGGGCGGTCTCGAAATCAAACTCTTCGACGCGGTTGCCGCGGACCACGACCACCCGGGTCTCTTCCGGGTGGGTGGCGTCGATCAGCATCTTGTTCGGCATTTTTCAACTCATGGCGGCGGAAAGCGCGCGAGACGGCCAGCGCAATGGGCGCGGCCGGATAACGCGACGGTCCACCTGATTCGGGGGTGAGGGGAAGGCCGACACGCAACTCACCGCGCCGTGCCGTGAGACCCGAGGCATCGCGCGTGGCGAAGCGGTTGCTTCGCGGCGGCGCGGCCTTTGCGTGGGTCCGGTTCGGCATCGCAATTTGGCGCATCAAGCGTCGGCCCGTCTGAACGAGTGGCGGCAAAGCATCCGCCTTGTCTTCTTGCTGAAGGACCGGCCTCGCGCCGAAGCGCTCACCGGCATGGATCATCCGGCCGTTGAGGCCGGACGGATCGGTCATGAAGAGTCTGAACCGTCCCTGGTACGAAGAAGCCCGGGGACCGGACGCCGCTCGGGCCTCACCGACGTTCCTGTCTGGCCGCGCACTGCGCTGGCGAGGAGGGGCCGGAAAAACGCAAAATCCCGCTTCTTGAGGTTTCGAGGGATCGGGCGCTGCACCGAGTGGCTGAACGCGACACAACCGGAGGATTAGACCGTCAGCGCCAGATACATACGTGGATTGGCTCTCGCTTGCAAGGAGAGCGTCGCCGCCCGGTCACACTGCGACTTATTCGAATCCGGCCGCTTAAGAGCCGATTAACCACGCAGTTCTATTGCGGTAGAAGACCAGCGGAGAGGGGCTCGAATCCTTGCAGGGGCGCACAAATCATTTTGTTTTGTTCTGCGCCGTCCTGGCGTGCGCTGCAGCATCGCTGTGCCTGCCGTCGACCGCCACCGCAGCGACCGAACAGACCGCCCCGGTCGCCATCCCCAGTAACAGTTTCCCGATCGCCTCCGACGCCCGCCTCGCCGGCGACGACACGCAGACCCGGTTCATTGTCGACCTCGACGGTAAGGTGCCGATGCGGGCTTTCACGCTCGCCGATCCGTACCGGGTCGTGATCGACCTGCCGCAGGTCAATTTCCGGCTGCCGGCCGCCGTCGGCACCTCGGGGCGGGGGCTGATCAAGGCGTTTCGCTACGGCTTGGTGATGCCGGGCGGGTCGCGAATCGTGCTGGAGCTGACCGGACCCGCCAAGATCGCCAAAGCCGACATGCTGGACGCCGCCAACGGCCAGCCGGCCCGCATGGTGATCGAGCTCGATTCCGTCGACAAGACCGCGTTCGATGCCCAGCTCGGCGCCGACAAGAGCCCCGAACTGCGGCCGTCGGTCGGCACCGCGGAAGTGACGGCCTCGGTGCCCACCGGCGTTGAGACGCCCAAGCCGGAGGTCGCGAAGGACGATCCCCGACCGGTGGTCGTGCTCGATCCGGGCCATGGCGGCATCGACAACGGCACGCAGTCCGCCAGCGGCATTGCCGAGAAGACACTGGTGCTGGATTTCGCACTGGCGCTTCGCGACCAGATGGAGAAGGGCGGCAAATACCGGGTCGTCATGACCCGTGACGACGGGGTCGTCGAGGTC
>NZ_JBMDXE010000110.1:0-38993 GCF_048594845.1 Rhodopseudomonas sp.
TGATCGGCGCCAGCGGCGTGTTCCTGGCCAATGGCAGCCTGATCAAGAAGTCGGTGTTTCCGCGCTTCGTGCTGCCGATCGCCCTGAACCTGCAGGACACCTTCCACTATCTGATGTCGATCCCGGTCACGATCGCCTTCCTGATCCTGTACGGCATCCACTTCGGCTGGGCGATTCCGGTCGGCATCGTCGTGATCGCTCCGGCGCAGTTCCTGCTGCAGCTCGGTCTCGGCCTGGCGCTGTCCTCGAGCAACCTGTTCTTCCGCGACATGGAGCGGATCCTCGCGATCGGCCTGAACATGATGTTCTACCTGTCGCCGGTGATCTATCCGATCGAGCGCGTGCCGAAGGAATACGCGGCGCTGATCTACCTCAACCCGATGACGCCGCTGATCGAAGCGTGGCGCGGCATCTTCCTGCAGGACACTCTGCAGTGGGGCAATGTCGGCCTCGCCTACGCCTATGCGGCGGTGACGATGACATTCGGCATCTTGATCTACCGCGCGCTGGTCGATCGCTTTGCCGAAGTGATCTGACTTTGGAGCAATCCCCCTCATGAGCTGCGCCATCAAGTTCGATCATGTTCGCAAGACTTTCGCCGATCGCACCTTCCTGACGGGCGGCGTCAAGAACTTCATCCTGAACGGCTTCCAGTTCTCCAAATACGCCAGCAATCATCTGGTGCTGGACGACATCTCGTTCGAGATTCCGCACGGCTCGACGGTCGGCTTCGTCGGCCGCAACGGGGCCGGCAAGAGCACTTTGCTCGGGCTGATCGCCGGCATCATGAAGCCGGACAGCGGCCGCATCGATGTCGACGGCCGCGTGTCGTCGCTGCTCGAACTCGGCGCCGGCTTTCACCCCGACCTGTCCGGCCGCGAGAACATCGAACTCTACGGAGTGGTGCTCGGCTTCTCCCGCGCCGAGATCCGCCGCCGGCTCGACAGCATCATCGACTTCGCCGAACTGGCCGAGCACATCGAAACGCCGATCCGGTTCTATTCGAGCGGCATGCTGGCGCGGCTCGGTTTCTCGGTGGTGTCGCAGCTCGATCCCGAAATCCTGCTGGTCGACGAAGTGCTGGCGGTCGGCGACTATCAATTCCAGGCGAAGTGCAGCGAGGTCATCAAGCGGTTTCGCGCCGATGGCGGCACCATCGTGCTGGTGTCACACTCCGCCGGCGACATCGTCAATCTGTGCGACCAGGCCTTCTTCATCGAGAATCACCGCATCGTGGCCTCCGGCGATCCCGCCGAAGTGATGGCGAAGTATCAGCCAGCAACCACCTGACACCGAACCGCGATCACGGCTGCCGTGCCGGAGAGGTTTGCGCAACAGCCGCCCCGGCCTGAGGCCTGACCGCAAACTCACGCCTCTGGCGGCGCCAGCTGCGACGAGGTCGCGGCGACGTGACGAAACCGCGTGGCGGCACTGTGCCGCGCCCATTTCGCCTGCCGAAATCAGGGTTTGCGCAGAGTGTCCCCGGTCCGCCGCTGTTGTCCGATCCACAAATAATGCTAAGACTCGGCAGCCACAGGACTGAACGTCTTATGATCAAAGCCATCTTCAACGTGCACCCCTACGCCATGGAATTGCCCGGCGGGGGCGAGATGCAGATTCTCAAATATCAGCAATACATGCCGGGCGAGTGTGAAGTGATCCTTCACGATATCTGGCGTCCGCGCCTGCGCGAGGCCCGCATCTTCCACCACTTCCATATGGTCGCCGGTGCGGAGGGCTTTCTCGATTACGTTCGGTCGCTGCAGTCGAAGATCGTGCTGAGCCCCAACCTGTGGATCAACGGCTCCAACAGCCAGAACCTCAATCAGGCACAGATCCGCCAGTATTACGATATCGCCGACATCATCGTCTGCAATTCGAAGGCCGAGATCGAGAACCTCAGCCGGCACACCGGCATTCCGCGCGAGAAGGCCCGAGTGGTGCCGAACGGCGTCGATATGTCATTCATGACCCCGGTCCCGGACGACGCGTTCCGCGAATGGGCGGACATCCGCGGGCCCTACATCCTGTCAGTCGGCAATATCGAGCGGCGGAAGAACCAGCTGGCTGCGATCCGCGCCGCGAAGTCTGTCGGGCTGCCGCTGATCTGCATCGGCCGCATCCGCGAGAAGGACTATTTCGAGTCCTGCGTGAAGGACGCCGCCAGCGACTCGTTCCGCTATGTCGGCCATCTCGACCAGAGCGACCCCCGCCTCGCAGCGGCTTACCAGCATTGCGAGGCCTTCCTGTTTCCCAGCGTGCTGGAGACGCCGGGCATCGCAGCCCTCGAGGCCGCGGCTTCGGGCGCGCCGCTGGTGATCACCAACGAGGGCAGTACGCGCGATTATTTTTCAGGATATGCCGAATACGTCGATCCGAACGATCAGGCTTCGATCAATTCGGCGCTGGTGCGCGCGCTCTCCAATCCGCGCAGCAACGATCTACGCCACCACGTGGTGTCGAACTTTTCCTGGCCGCACGTCGTCATGCACCTGCTCGGGCATTATCTCGAGCTGTCCTACGCGCAATAGCGGGCCTGCCGGATCGGACCTGAGCCGCGGGACCATCGGCGCCCGCGACCGAAGCTCGGCACGAGAGATCAGCGGGCCGCGGCCTGCCGCGCTGCAGCCCGCAGCGGATTCTGGGCGAAGCCCATGTTCAGCTCGGCCGCCGGGAAAGACGGATCGCGCAGCCATTCGGGCGCGCTCGTCGCCAGCACGACGGTCTTGCCGGACGCCGCCAGCAGCTGCGCCCGGGCGTGGATCTTCTCGCTCATGCTTGCGTCGAACAGCAGCGCCATCTCATCCAGCAGATAGAGATCGGCGTCGCGGAGCAGACAGGCGGTCATCGCGATCCGGGCCCGGTCGATCTCGGCAATATCCTTGATGCGGACGTAAGCGAGGTCGAGCATTCCGGCAAACAGGAAAGCGGATTCGATCCGGCGCTTTGCCTCGTCGGCATCGCCGTCCGGCATCCGCAGCCCGGTCATCAGCGCATCGGAAACCGAGCTGCTGTCCGAGAGCGCGCCGCGGATCCGCGCCGCCGACGACACCACGCCGTTCACCACGACCGATCCCGCCGCGGCGCGCTCGCGACCGTCGATGCAGGCGAACAGCTTGTGATTGAGCAGCGGGCTCGAATGCGACAGGACCAGCAGCGCGCCGCGCTGAATCTTCAGATCCATCGGTCCGAAGCGAAACTGCGCCGACCGGCGCGGCTGCTCGCGGCGGCCGAACTCCAGCCATCGCACCAGCGCATCGGCGGCGGACGGTGACTGCGTCTCGACGTCGAAGCAGGCGCCCGTCATCTGAACGACGTCATTCATCATTGCACACCCTGCAGATCGAGGTTGCCATGCATCGAGATCTTGTCGTTGAGCGTGTCGAATGTCGACGTCCGGCTGGCTTCGAAGACGTTGCCGGAGATCAGCCCCCGGCCGACGCGATCCAGACCGCTGATGCCGTAATTGTGCGTCGGTCCGAACCCCGAATACGCCCCGATCGTATTGTTGCGGACCATGAGAAGTTTGCAGCTTTCGACATGGATCCCAGACGACGCGGGATCGAGGCGGCCGTTACCGGCGATCGACGATCCATCGACCGCAATATGACTGCCGCCCTGGATGGCAACGCCGTGCTCACCATTGTTGTAGAGCCGTGCGCCACGAAACGCGATGTCGTGGACCGCGTCGTAATGATCGATGACCAGGATGCCGGAGCCCCGGTTCGAGCTCGACCAGTCCCCGGTCGACTGCACTCGCCGCACGAAGCCGGACGGCGAGGAGTCGATGCGGAAGCCGCTGGAGACGCAATTGTCCATCGCATTGTTCGAGAGGAACACGTGCTCGAGCCAGCGGTCGGGCGTCGCAACCAGATGCAGGCCGGTGCCGCAGTGATAGGCGCCGCATGAATTCACCCAGATGCCCTGTGAATTCGCGATCCTAAAACCGACCTCGCAGGGCTCCGAAGCGCCCGGGCACTGCACGAAAACGCGGGTCAGATACTGGTCGTTGTGGACCCGGTCGCCATGGACCAGAACGCCGACGCCTTCATGGGCGCGCGGATCGATGATCTCGAGGTCCGTCAGATAGACGAAGCTCGAATTCAGCACCTCGATTCCGCAGTTCATGTTGGCGATCAGGCAGCGCCACATCTTGACGTCGTACGCGCCGTTGAATTGCACGCCGCAGCCGGTCGAGAGCGGGTGCGAGGTATTGACGGTCAGATCCGCGATCGAAATCCGAGACGCGCGCGCATTTACGCTGCCCACCATCACGCCGCAGCCGAGGTCGTTATCGACCAGCAGCCGGGTCGCCTCGCGCCCGGCTCCGATCAGCGTCACGTTGTTGCGCTGAATCTGGATCGGCTCTTCGAGCCGGTAATCACCGGGACCGAGCGCGATGGTGCCGCCCTGCGACGGCAGCTCGCGGATCGCGCGGTTCAGCAAGCCGCCGGCTTCGGTGTAGCCGTCGGCGATGATCTGGTATCTTCCGAGATCGAACTGGGTACTCATCCTCACTCCTGCACGAAGCTGTACGCGCTCCGCGCGAACTAGACGTCGACGACGTAGCGAAATTTCTGCTGACGGCCGACGCGGATGAACTGCGAACGAGAGACGAAGCCCAGCGCGACAGCGCCCGGCCCGAAGATCTGCTCGACATGGCCGCGGACAGCGGCTTCGTCGCGGGCGTTGTGGAGCGCCAGCCTCAACTCCAGCGATTCCTCGCCGCGTCGGACGAACTGAAAGTCGGTGACCAGCATGTGCCTCGACAGCACGTCCTGCACGAAGCTGGTCGAATAGCGAACGCCGTTGATCAGCACGACGTCGTGCACGCGGCCTTCGACGCCCTCGAGATAGACGCCGGCGCGCCCCTTGATCACCCGGCTCTCGTCGCCGGTCGCGTAGCGGATCAGCGGGGCCGCGTAGTTGACCAGCGAGGTCACCACCAGAGGGCCGCTCACGCCCGAAGTCGACGGCAGCGTCTCGACCCACACGCACGGGTCCATGATCTGCAGATAGTGCCGGGCGGTCGCATCCGCCGGCGAGACATCGGACTCGGTCCCGGATTCGTCGGCGGGCGGAGAGAACCGCTCATGCGCAACGATGCCGAATTCGGCGTTGCCGTAACGGTTGGCGACGCGGCATCCGAACACGGCTTCGATCGTCGCACGGTGACCTTCGCCCAAGCGCTCGCCGGTCGAGACGAAAACCTTGAACTTGCCGGTGGCCGGCAGCCCGCGATCCTTGACGAAGTTGGCGAGGTGAAACAGCGTCGACGGATGGCCCTGAACCAGGAAGGGCCGATGGCGCTCAATGCTCTTCCAGAGCGCCTGCAGATTTTCGTCGGACCAGGACGCGCACTCGACGCTGATCCGGTTGGTCGCGGCCCGGCGCCACCACTCCTCGCGCAGCGCGCCACGCGGCACTTCGCCGGGCAGTTCCGAGGAAATGTGCAGCTGCTGATCCGAGGGACCGAAGCCGACCCATTCCTGGCTGATCCGGGTCACGGCCGCGGATTCGTCCTTCGCCGCGGGACTGAAATACACCGGCAGCGACGCGCCGGTCGAACCGTTGGTCCGGCTCATTTGCATGTTCAGGTGCAGCTTCGCATCCGGATGCACGATCCGGTCGCCGGCTTCGAGCAGATCGGCCTTGGTCAACACCGGGATGTTGTTGAGGTAACGGATGTCCCGCAGGATCTTCACCGGGTCGAAGCGGAGCCGGGAAAACAGATCGCGGTAGAACGGGATCTCGTGCTGCGCCCACTGCACGATCTGGGCGAGGCGCAGGCGGTTGCGCTGCTCGCGCTCGGCCCACGGAGTCGCGAGATCGCGATTGATGGCGCGGACGCGGCTTCTGACATCCCGCACGGAGAGCTTCTCCGCCAGCGGGAAAATCATACGGGAACTGAGATAGGGCAGCAGCATGTCTCTATCGCTTCTTCGCTACGGCTGCTTTCCAGCGCTCTAGTGACGGACGATCTTTTCGATCAACCCGAACTCCTCGAACATCTGCCGCGGCGACAGATCGTCGACCACGACACGATCGTTCAGATACGCGCGCGAGTACACGTCGAACAGATCGGGCAGATGTTGCTGGAAACCCGGGATGTGCTTGCAGCGCTCCAGCAGCCGCGCCATCGAGAACATCGGGGCAAGCTCGGTGTCGGCGCCGAAATACACATGACGTGACCAGGTCGGCGTGTCGGCACTGTGGTTGGCACGATACGGCGCGATCTGCTCGGCCGAGACACCCTGCGTCTCGGCGAGATCGAACAGGTCCGGCATCCGTTCGAGGTGCCAGATCAGCGCCCATCGCAACCACGACACGTTCATATTGACGATCACATAGGGGTCGCCGATCCAGTAGCCGGGCCGGTTGATCATGTGGCGCAGCACGTAGTCCGACGTCGGGATGCAGGTCATCAGGTTCGAGAACGGCGGACCGGACGTGTCCTGCGTGTAGGCTGCGACCGCATGATCCTTGCGGAACACGCAGGCGTAGATCGCGGTGAACAGGTTCTCGTTGAACGCCGCGAACGAGCGTATCTCGTTGGAGAAATGGCTCGGCGTCGAGGGCGCTATCGGAATCGACTTCAGCACGATCTCGTCGATGTTCGACAGCTGCTCGGGCTTGTCGAAATGCGTGTAGGAATAGTTCAGGTAAACCAGCTCGACCGACGGATGCGCGTTGATAACCTGCAAGATCCGCGGCACCACGCCGCTCCGGGTCAGGTCGTCGTCGCCGACGATCCAGACGTAATCGCCGCGCGCGGCCTTCGCCGTGACCGCGAGGTTGCCGAGCATGCCGACATTCACCGGGTTGCGGATGTAGCGGAAGCTCGGATTGTCGAGATACGGCTCGACGATCTGCGGCGTGTGGTCGGTCGAGGTGTTGTCGACCACCAGCACCTCGACCTCGGGGCCTGCCGCCTTGGCGCTCGCCAGCAACATCGGCAGGCTGTGCCGCAGCCATTCGGCGCGGTTGTAGGTCGAGATGCAGACCGACAGCTTGAACTCGCGGCGCGGGCGCTCGACGGTCTGCGGACGCAGCGCCGGCAAATGGCGCTCGAACGCGTTGAGGAAGGTCGGCGTCCGGTCGTGCAGATGCCACGACATCTCCAGCGCGTAATCTTCCCAGGTCGGGAGCACGCGCGCTACGGCCTCCTCACCGAGTCGCCAGCGCGCCTCGTGGTTTTCCGCCAGCCAGGCGATCTTCTCGCCGAGCATGTCGCCGTCCTGCGCGTCGATCAGCACGCAGCCGCCACCATGGGCGATCTCGGCGACCGCGCCCTTGTCGCTGCAGATGCACGGACGACCGTGCCACAGGCTCTCCACCACCGGCAGGCCAAAGCCTTCGAGCTGTGACGGAAAGATCGTGAAGTCGCATTCGGCGTAGAACTTCGCCAGATCCTCGTCGCCCGGCAGATCGACCACGGTGATGTCGGACTCTTTGGACACCTCGGCGACGAGATCGCGGGCGTATTGCTCGTGGTCCCGGGTCGAACCCACCAGCTTCAATTGAAGCTGGATGGGCGAGCTCTTCGCCTGCAGAACCTTGCGCGCCTGCCGGAAGCCGTGGATCGCCGGAAGATGGTTCTTGCGCGGCTCGAAGGTGCCGACCATCAGCACGGTGATCTTCGGCCCGACATTGCGGTTCACCTCGGTGTTGCGAACCAGCGGACGCATTTCGGCGGCGAGCGGCAACGACACGATCCGCTGCCGGATCGTGGTCAGGCGCGGCAGTCGCTTGCAGTAGTACGCCCAGAGGTCGTCGCCCATCGTCCGCGAGATCGGGAAGATGACGTCGGCATTCTTCATCACTTCGAAGTAGTAGTGATAACCCTGCTGCGCCTCGGGCGAATACAAATGGGTGAGCGTGACCGGAATGAGATCGTAGAAGATCACCGCGATCTTCATCTTCAGCGCGCGCGCGGTGAGGATGACCTGCATCAGGTTCGGGTCCGGAAGAACCAGCTCCGGAACGATCAGCCAGGTGTCCTCGAGGTCTCGCGGGATCGGATCGCCGGTCCGCGCGACCGAGGGGCCGTGCCATTGGCCGAGATGCCGTGCCTCTTCGGGCGTGATCCCGACGAAGGACTGGCCCTCGCGATTCCATTTGACGAAATCGAGCGACACGCCGAGCCGCTCGAGCGCCGAACCGAGCTGCCGGACGACGCGCTGGACGCCCGAATTGCCGTGATAGCTCACGGTCGAATTCACCCAGTAGTAGGCGTGCGGGATACCGGGCGCCACGCGCATCAGCCCGAGGAACGCCTCGGCATAATCGGCCCAGCCCGAGAGTTCGCGTTCGGTCGCCTCACGGCGCAGCGTGGCACGTAGCTCACGGTCGACGGCCAGCCGCTCGATTGCGTCGGTCAGCGCGGCTTCGTCGTTGGTATCGACGACCACCGTGCCGCCACCCGCAGCAACCTCGTGCATCGATCCGAAATTTGCGCACAGACACGGCACGCCGAGCCACAAGCTCTCGGCGATCGGCAATCCGTAGCCCTCCTCCACGGAGGGGAACACCGTGAACAGCGCCTCCTGATACAAGGCGTGCAGGTCCGGCTCAGGGACGTAGTTCAGCAGCTCGACACCCGCCACCTCGGCCGACAGCGCATCGACCTCGGCCCGTACGATCGGATGAACGTTGCCGACGATCTTCAAGCGCAGGGAAAGCTCTGGACGGCGCTCCTGTACCTTGCCGAACGCGCGGATCAGCGCGACCTGGTTCTTGCGCGGCTCGACGGTGCCGACCGACAGGATCAGGTCCGAACCGTCCCGCTCGGCAAAGGCCGAGCGCTCGATGCTGGCAAGTTCATAGGGCAACTTCAGCGGGCGGATCAGCGGTGCGCGGCCGACCAGTTCAGGCGCGGTGTTGCGATAGAAATGATCGAGGTCACGCCCGGCGGATTCACTGATCGGGATCAGCACGTCGGCGAAGAACAGGTGCTGCAGATATTCGGAATGCGTCTGCTTGATATCGGCGAATTCGGGACGCTTCAGCGGGATCAGATCGTAGACGATCGCCGCGGTGCGCATCCGGAAGCGCCGGGCATAGAGCAGGATTTCGAGCGTCGCCGGCCTGGCCTGATAGGTCAGATGCGTGACTTCCGGAATGATCAGCCAGCTCTCGCCGAGATCGGGCGCGTGAGGCGCGAGATGCAGCGGAACGTTGGCCGCCACGGGCTCCTGCAGAGCCGGGCCATGATGCTTGGCGAGATGCGCCTGCCGTCCGGAATCGAGCTCGATCAGCGCGCCGTCTTCCGCCGACCAGCCGACGAGCACCACGTCCATCGGACGCCGCCGCAACGCGCTGGCCAGTCCGCGCACGACCCGCTGGACACCGGAATTGGCTTCGGAGATGGACGTATGATCGGCGAACAGGAAGACTTTATTGGCCATCTTTCGAGCACGATTCCATCGCGAGGGAAAACAGGATCGGGGTGGATCCATCGGGCTCTTTCGGAGCTTGCTCGGAGCGATTCAGGTAGTTCCCGGCTCCGTCTGCAACGGACCGAAAGAAGACCCATTCACCCGCGAACTGCCCGAACTGATCCCTGCTTCGCCGAACGTCAAATGCTTCTAGCACTGCTTTTTCGGAACACAAACCATCCCGGTCGGAGACTAACCGGATGCGACTCTCTCGCGCCAATGATTGAGCACGTTCAGAATCGTGTCCTCCCACGCCCAGCGCGGCTCCCAGCCCAGTAACTGTTTGGCGCGGTCGGCATTGCCGACGATCAGGGGCGTGTCGTTCGGCCGGACGCGGCTCGGGTCCGACCGCACCTCGATCCGAACGGGCGACTGCGCCAGCATCAGTTCGAGCACGCTGCGGACAGTCCGCGCATGACCGGAAGCGACATTGATGGCGCAGCCCTGCGGGAGACTTTCGAACTGGAGCAAAGCCCTGACGTACGCGTCGGCAACGTCGCGGACATCCAGAAAGTCCCGCTTCGTATCGATGTCACCGACATCGATGACAGGTTCCTGCTCGCCGCGCTCGATCCGGGCGATCTGCGAAGCGAATGCCGGCACCACGAATTTCTCGGTCTGGCCCGGACCGGTATGGTTGAACGGGCGCATCCGGATCGCCCGCAATCTCAGCCGCGCCATCTGCCCCAGCATGATGTCGGCGGCGGCCTTGGCGGCGCCGTAGGCGTTGGTCGGATCGAGCATCGCCGTCTCGTCGACGGCGACACCCTTGTTGAAGGTCGCGCCGTAGACCTCGGCGCTGCTACAATGAACGATCCGCGTTTCCGGGCAGAACTCGTCCACCGCCAGGGCGATGTTGAATGTCCCGCCGAAATTGACCGCCCAGGCGCCCCGCGTGTCGCGCGACGCGTCAGTGACCGCCGAGATCGCCGCAAGGTGCAGGATGTGTGTGGGGCGTTCGCGGCGAAGCAGCTCGCCGACAGCGTCCGCATCGGTGACGTCGAGCGCCATCGAGCAGACATTGCCGACCATCGCATTAGGCTGAGCGCGGTCGGCGACCAATATCTCGCCGTCGGCCGGCAGCGCGCGCTGCAAGGCCTCGACGACCCACTGGCCGACGAACCCCCCTCCACCGGTCACCAGGACCTTCGCCGCCCCCACCTGCGTCACTGAATTTGTCCGTCAGGTCCGCGCGTCGCGAAGGCGGGCGAGATCCGCATCGACCATCTCTTGGATCATCTCCTCGAGGGTGATCTTCGCTTCCCAGCCGAGCTTCGCCTTGGCCTTGGCCGGATTGCCGAAAAGCACATCCACTTCGGCAGGACGGAACAACGCCGGATCGATCTTGAGATGGGCGTCCATGTCGAGGCCGACATAGGAGAACGCGATCCGGCACATATCGCGGACCGTCGTGGTCCGACCGGTGGCGATCACGTAGTCGTCGGGCTTGTCCTGCTGCAGCATCAGCCACATCGCCTGGACATATTCCTTGGAGTGCCCCCAATCGCGCTTGGCGTCGATGTTGCCGAGACGGAGCTCCTTGGAAAGGCCCAGCTTGATGCGCGCCACGCCGTCCGTCACCTTGCGGGTGACGAACTCAATGCCACGCAGCGGCGACTCGTGATTGAACAAAATACCGCTGCTGGCGTGCATGCCGTAGCTCTCGCGGTAGTTCACCGTCATCCAGTGGGCGTAGAGCTTGGCCACCGCGTAGGGCGAACGCGGATAGAACGGCGTCTTCTCCGACTGCATGTCTTCCTGGATCAGGCCGTACATCTCGGACGACGACGCCTGATAGAACCGCGCCTCGGGCCGCTCCAGACGGATCGCCTCGAGAACGTTCGCAGCGCCGAGACCGGTGACCTGACCGGTCAGCAACGGCTGATTCCACGACGCCTTCACGAACGACTGCGCACCGAGATTGTAAACTTCGTCCGGCTTCACATCGCGAATGATGCGGATGAGCGACGACAGGTCGATAAGATTACCGTCGACCTCGCGGATATCGTTGTGAATGTTGAGCCAGCGGAGCTTGGCGTCGACGACTTCGGCCGCGCTGCTCCGACGCATCAGGCCGTGAACTTCATATCCCTTGCTGAGGAGAAACTGCGCCAGATAGGCACCGTCCTGACCGGTCACGCCGGTAATGAGTGCTCGCTTCATAAAGAGGCCCTGTTCGCAGGAGAATTAAAGAATTTCGATTTCGGGGAACGGGAAGATCATCTTGCCCCCGCTGTTCAAAAATTCCTGCTCGCGCGCAACGATGCCTTCCTTGAAGTGCCAGGGCAGCACGAGGAAGTAATCGGGCTTCATCGCCTTGGCTTCGGCTTCCGAAATGATCGGGATGTGCGAGCCGGGCGTGTAGGCCCCGAATTTGTCCGGATTCACTTCGGCGATCGCCACCACGTCCTTGCTGGTGATGCCGCAGAACTGCAGCACCACGTTGCCCTTGGTGGACGCGCCGTAGCCGATGATCTTCTTGCCGTCGGCGACCAGCGAACGCAGCAGACGGGTGAGATCCGAGCGGTGACGATACACGCGCTCCTCGAAGTCACGGAACGGACGCACCGTACCGAGCCCCATCCGCTCTTCCTGGCCGAGCAGCCACTCGATGACCGCAGTGTTGCAGCGGATCGGATTGCCGCGCTTCGCTGCCGTGACAGCAAAGCTGCCGCCGTTCACGGCGTTCATCTGAACATCGACGATCTTCATATCGACGGCATCGAGAATCTTTTTCACGACGTCGAGCGAATAATATTCGAGATGCTCGTGGCAGATCGTGTCGTAGCTGCACATCCGCAGCATCGAGGGCATATAGCTCTGCTCGAAATGCCAGATGCCGTCGTCGGCGAGGCTGTCGGCGACCTGGCGCGCGAAGCTGATCGGCGACTCCAGATCGTAGAACATGGCGATCGAGGTGATGATCCGGGCCGGCTTGGTCCCGACCGAGCGGAACGCATCGGCGGAGAAGAAGTCCGGAACCAGCGTGATATCGCCTTTATAGTACTGCCGGAACTTGTTGCCGGTCGGATCGATACCGATCCGCTTCAGCGACGGCGTCTGATAGGCGGACAGCGAGGTCGCGTCGTTCGAGCCGATGTCGACCACCACGTCGCCCGGCTGCAGGCCGGCCAGCTTTTCGAGGCCGTGAATCTTCTGCACCAGATGCCGAACCATCGACTGGTTCAGGCCCGACCGGTAGCCGTAATTCTCGCCGTACATCTCGCTGGCGTCGTACGAATGCGCGAGCTGCAGCAGTCCGCTATCCGAGCACCAGACCAGCTCGAGTGGCCCCGACGTGATATTTTCGTCGACCGACTTCGGGAACACCCCGGTGAGCACCTGCTTACCGAGGTTGAGGACCGACACGAGATTTTCACTTCCCGAGATCCGGCACTTGTCGATCTTTCGATAACTCACGGTCACGTAAACTCCTCCTGCAAACGCGGGTCCTCGAAACTCCGAACTAATCGATTATGCCGTCGGGGAATGGAACGGGGGCGATTGATATAGCTTCTGAGCGCTCGATACAAGGCTTGGGACGGATTATAAACACCAAACGAATTCAGCACGTTAGCAGAGATACCAAGGGATTTCGCGTGGTTGATGCGGCGGCGCACCGACTCGCGTCAGAGCAGAGCGAAGCCATTGGCTTCGAACCGCGGAACCGCTGGTACGGGGGAACTACGTTACATTTCTTATTGTATCTGAATTCATCCGAACATGAAATGTGCTCAGTGTCACGCTCCACTGCCTCTTACCTGGTGTGGTGGAGATTCCGGTTGTGTAGCCATGATCACCGGCGCGATCGAACGCAACCAGCGCCGGGCCTTACTAGGTTGCCAATCAGGAGGAAATCGCATTCATTGCCGCACGGCTCCCACCGTCTCCTCACCCTGCGCAAGCGCGAGTTACTAGAAGCACCATGATCCATTGCCTGTTCGGCCCCGGGATGGCCATGGAAGAGGAAATCGTCTCGCGGGCCATGGTGCGCAGCTTCACGCGGGGCCAGATTCGCATTGCGCGGGGCTCGCTGTCGGCAGTTGCGGCGGGCAGCGTGGCGCTTGCGGTGTCGCCCGACGACAACCTGATCGACGAAGCCACGGCGCTGCTGGAGCGCGGCGCCAAGCTGATTCTGTTCGGCTCGCTCGGCCCGGCTTTTGCGCATCTCGCCGGCATCACCACGTCCGCGATTGATCCGGCTCTTGCGGCAGCCGCGGAGTGCGCTCCCGCGGCCCCCTACCACACGAGCGAAAGCGCCGGCGCGATTCGCTATGCCGACAATGGCCTCGGCGCCGCGTCGCCGCTTCGCGAGCGGCACTTGTGCCGCTTCGACTTCGCCGACGAATGGAACAACCTCGGCTACGGCCGCACCGGAATTGGCGATGGTCCGTGGTCCGTTGCGGTCACAGCTCACCCGGTCACCGCTACCATCGTGGCCACGCTGAACGTCGACAACACCCCGGTCGGCGCCATCGCGACCGTGCGCGATCTGCCGACATCGGCCGTGCTATGGCATGCACGTGCGGTCGGTCCGGTCGACGGCGCCGATTGGCAAGTGATCGAGACCTTCGTGTCACACTACCGTCACGACCAGTTGCCCTGCCGGCCACATCTGCGCGACATCCCCCACGCCACCTCCGCCGCTGTGACCATGCGGCTGGATTGTGACGAAGATATTGCGTCGGCGCGTCCGCTGTTCGAGTTGTATCGACAGATGCAGCGCCCGCTGTCGCTGGCGATCAAGACCGATCAGCCGGAACGCCCCGAGCATCTCGCGCTGCTGCATGACTTGAACAAGGCCGGCGGCTCGATCCTGTCGCACTCGGTCACCCACGCGCCGCGCTGGGGCGGCACAGCCGACGCCGCGGAAGCGGAAGCCAGGGGCTCCAAAGCGTGGCTCGAACAACGGCTACCCGGACTGACTGTCCGCTATGCCGTCTCGCCGTTTCACCAGAACCCGAGCTATGTACCAGCGGCGCTCGCCCGCGCCGGGCTCGACGGCTTCGTCGGCGGCATCATCGCCAACGATCCCGAATATCTGATGGCGCGCGGCGGCGAAGCGCCGTACAGCCCGGACGGCTTCGTATCGCACAGCCAGGCCTGCATGCTGCACGGCGATTGCATGCTGACTAACGGTGACCGCCTGCGGATCTTCAAACAGGCTTTCCGGACCGCCAAGGCGGCTTCGCAATTCTTCGGCTTCCTCGATCACCCGTTCTCGGAGCGCTATGCCTATGGCTGGCAGAGCGAAGAGGAGCGGCTGTCGGCCCATCGGGACTTTCTGACCACGATCGCCGAGGAATGCGGCCGGTCCGACGAGCCGTTGCTGTTCGTCAATGAGGACACGTGCCTCGATTTCATGCGGGACAAGGCGCGCGCGGTGATTGCATTCGACCCGGACACCGACACATTCTCGCTCACCGGCCCCCGCACCACCGATCTTCCTCTCTCGATCGCGTTCCGCGGCAGCACTCAGGCGGCCTAGCATGCCCCGCAAGGTTCTCGTCGTTTTCGGCACGCGGCCGGAATGCATCAAGCTCGCCCCGGTCGTCACCGAACTGCGGCGGCGCCCCGCAGAGTTCGAAACCTTCGTCTGCGTCACCGGCCAGCATCGCGAGATGCTGCAGCAAACGCTGACGGCGTTCGATCTCGTGCCCGACGAAGATCTCGCGGCGATGCGTCCCAACCAGGATCTCTCGGAATTGGCCGCTCTGCTGATCACCGGCCTCGCCGGGACGATCCGCACATTCAAGCCGGACCTGGTGCTGGTGCAAGGTGATACCACCACGGCCTTCGCCGGCGCTCTGGCGGCATTCTATCAGCGCGTTCCGGTCGGCCATGTCGAGGCGGGGCTTCGCTCCTATCGCCGCTACAATCCCTTCCCGGAGGAAGGCAATCGCAAGCTGATCGGCGCGCTCGCCGACCTACACTTCGCGCCGACGCAGCGCGCCGCCGATGCGTTGCTGCGCGAGGGCATCGATCCGGCGCAGATCCACATCACCGGCAATACCGTGGTCGACGCTCTGCTGGCGCTGAAAGCCCGCCTCGATACGCCCGCCGGCGCCGAACTGGTGTCCGCCGACATCCGCGCCATCGGCGGCGAGCCGGGAGATCTCGTCCTGATCACCTGCCATCGCCGCGAAAGCTTCGGCGACGACCTGGCGGCGATCTGCCGCGCAATCCGCCGCATCGCGCTGGCTCACCCCGCCGTCCGTTTCGTGTTCCCCGTACACCTCAATCCGAATGTGCGCGAGCAAGTGATGCCGCTGCTCGGCGGAGTGCAGAACATCCGCCTGCTCGAACCGCTGGGCTATATCGACTTCATCTTCCTGCTGGCCCGCGCGGTGCTGGCCCTGTCGGACTCGGGCGGCATCCAGGAAGAAGCTCCGAGTTTCGGAGTTCCCGTGCTAATCCTGCGCAAGACCACCGAACGCCAGGAAGGCATCGACGCCGGCTTCGCCGAGCTGGTCGGCGCCGATGAGGAACTGATCGTCCGAAGGGCGGAAGCGTACTTGCAGCAGGCGCCTCACAACTTGAACACGAAAATCAATCCTTACGGAAGCGGGGACGCAAGCGTTCGGATCGTCGAGGCGATCCTTGGAACTGTTGCTGCGGCCTGAGCAGAGGCTTCAAAAAAGACACCTGCGGCAATCGAGCAGCAAAGTATCGGGGGCACTTCCGCGTCCAACCTTGCTTCGCCCTGCCTCGCAATGTTATTGAATGTGTCTAGATTTTTCATTTTTCGGCCGATGAATGCGGCCGCCTTGCAGTGATCTTCAGCACTGTCGAATCTTACTCGAAGACGGAAAGCATCATGCAGCTCGGGACCCCACGTTCGCAGATTAGTTATGGTGCTGGGTGGTATCCGACTGAGTATGCAGAGGGCGGCTCATTCGCCTGGATGTCGACCGCGGCAACGCTCGACGTCTCGACCTCGGGCGAGGACGATATCATCATCGTGGAGTATTCGTATCCCGCGCTGAGCTCCCCGATTCCTGAACTCATTGTTGGTCATCGAGCGTATCAGTTGTACCCCGGCTACAACTCGCTGCTGATTCCGGTATCGGAAGTGGCCTCACACAATTCGGGCATCGCTTCGCTTACCCTGTCGATCGAAAGGTTGGCGGGTTTCTACGAGGATCAGCGCGCTCTAGGATTGAAAGTCCACAGGATCTCCGTCGAGAGCGATCCCGTGGTCATCAACTACAAGAAGACCCAGGCCGCGATCGCCGCACGCCCCGAGGTCTGCGACAACACGCCAATCGTCTACATGATCGGCGTTACCGACCGGTGCAATCTGCGCTGCGTGATCTGTCTGAAGCATCACGAGCAGGAAGGCGACAACAACAAGGACCTGATTGATCTTCCCGATCCGTCGCTCGAGAAGCTGATGCCCCTCGCCTATTCGGCGCAGATGGTACTGTTGCTCGGCTATGGCGAACCGCTTCTGAACAAGCAGCTCCCGGAGATCATCGACGATATTTCGGCCAAGGCCGACAACAGCATCGAAATGATCACCAACGGTCTGCTGTTGTCGCCGCAGTGGATCGACAAGATTCTGAGCCGCAACGTTCGCGTGCTCAGCATCTCCATGGATGCGGCGACGCCGGACGGCTACGAGAGAATGCGTGGCGGCAGCTACGAGAAGGTCATTCGCAACGTTCAGGCTCTCGTCGCGGAGCGCGCAAAGCGAAAGGATGCTAAGCTGGAAATCCGCATGAATATGGCGGTGACACGAGCGAACATCACTGAGGTGCCGTTGCTCTCCGAGCTCGCGGCCGACCTCGGTGTCGACACCGTCGAATTCCGGCATCTGCACGAAAATCCTCTCCATGCCTGGAGAGTTGAGAAGCCGGACTTCGTCTTCGATTACAATGAGGCGCTGATCGAAAACGATCCGGAAGAGTGTCGGGCCGCTTTGAACGACGCCATCCGCAGGGCGAAGCGCCGTGGCGTTCGATACATTCTGGACGCGCCGTTCGTCGGTCTGGTCGACGATGAACTCGTGATCGCGGCGGACGTCGAAGTCGGCGAATACCACGAGTGCCCGCATCCCTGGCGCTGGCTGATGGTAACTGCCGCGGGCGACGCCTACACCTGCTGCTGGGCGCCGCCGCTTGCCAAGCTCGCCGATTACAACTCCGGTGCCGAACTCTGGAACGGACAGGAATATCGACGGCTACGCCGCAATATCAAAGCCGGAGTGGTCGACCCGCTTTGCGCCGGCGTAACGTG
The DNA here is from genome assembly GCF_048594845.1 of Rhodopseudomonas sp. GTDB lineage: Bacteria > Pseudomonadota > Alphaproteobacteria > Rhizobiales > Xanthobacteraceae > Rhodopseudomonas. Next base: position 17,676 of record NZ_JBMDXE010000110.1, read on the forward strand.
CCCGTTCCAGCAGAAGGCGATCAGCAAGGACGCCCCTGTCAACGAGCGGCCGGCGCCGGTCATCTAGCGAGCAGGGCCGCCTCTCCGGGCGGCCTTGTTTCTGAAATTTTCCAGCGTGATCAAAGGCGCGCCCTTGGCCTTGGGCGCGCTATCGCGTGCGCCTGAGCCACGAACCTCCTTCCCAACGCCAGCGAGTTTCGCTAAGGCATCCGACGCTCGTGTCCGGACGAACATAAGGCTCCCAGATGTTTCCCAAGCCGAAACCGGCCCTTCTTCCCAACACCTACGCCTACGAGTCGGAGCCGATGGTGAAGCCGACCGGCTTCCGCGAGTACGACGCCCGGTGGCTGTTCGGCAAAGAGATCAACCTGATGGGCGTTCAGGCGCTGGGCATGGGGCTCGGCACGCTGATCGCCGAACTGGGGCGACCGCAGGAAATCGTCACCGGCCATGATTTCCGTGGCTACTCCGCGTCGATCAAATACGCGCTGATCGGCGGGCTGATGGCGTCGGGCTGCAAGGTGCACGACATCGGGCTGGCGGTGACGCCGATGGCGTATTTCGCGCAGTTCGATCTGGACGTGCCGTGCGTCGCGATGGTCACGGCCTCGCACAACGATAACGGCTGGACCGGCGTCAAGATGGGGGCCAACCGGCCGCTGACCTTCGGTCCGGACGAGATGAACCGGCTGAAGGAGATCGTCCTCGGCGCCGAGTTCAAGAGCGGTAGCGGCTCCTACGTCTTCCACGAGAACTACCCGGCCCGCTACATCGCCGATCTCACCAAGCATGCCAAGCTGAAGCGCAAGCTCAAGGTCGTGGTCGCCTGTGGCAACGGCACCGCCGGCGCCTTTGCCCCGCAAGTAATGGAAGCGATTGGCTGCGAGGTCATTCCGCTCGATACCGAGCTCGATCACACCTTCCCCAAGTACAATCCGAATCCGGAAGACATGGAGATGCTGCACGCGATCCGCGACGCGGTGCTGGAGCACAAGGCCGACCTCGGCCTCGGCTTCGACGGAGACGGCGACCGCTGCGGCGTGGTCGACAACACCGGCGAGGAGATCTTCGCCGACAAGGTCGGCGTGATGCTGGCGCGCGACATGTCGGCGATCAATGCCAACGCGCAGTTCGTCGTCGACGTCAAATCGACCGGCCTGTTCGCGACCGACCCGGTGCTGCAGGCGCAAGGCGCCAAGACAGAATACTGGAAGACCGGCCACTCCTACATGAAGCGCCGGACCAACGAGCTCAACGCGCTGGCGGGCTTCGAGAAGTCCGGTCATTTCTTCTTCAACGCACCGCCCGGCCGTGGTTACGACGACGGCCTGGTATCGGCGATCGCGATCTGCGAGATGCTCGATCGCGCGCCGGGCAAGTCGATGTCGGATCTGAAGAACGCGCTGCCGAAGACGTGGTCGTCGCCGACGATGTCGCCGCACTGCGACGACGAGAAGAAGTACGGCGTGATCGACGCGGTCGTGAAACATTTCGAAACCGCGCAGAAGAACGGCGACACGGTCGCCGGCCAGAAGATTCGCGACCTCGTCACCGTCAACGGCGTGCGCGTGACCTGCGAAGACGGCAGCTGGGGATTGGTGCGCGCCTCGTCCAACAAGCCGGAGCTTGTGGTCGTGGTCGAGAGCCCCATATCGGAGGCGCGGATGCACGACATGTTCGAAGCTGTGAACGTCGTGCTGAGGCAGCATCCAGAGGTGGGCGCCTACAATCAGACGATTTGATCGGCCACGCTGCGCATGATCATTGATCTGCGCAGCGGTGCCTGCGAGCGCTGAACGCGTTCGCCGGCAGCTCGCCCGGGCCGGAGGGGACAATCTTCATGGTTCGATCAAGCGCGCGCACAGCCGCCGTTGCGGCAATCTCGGCCGCCGGCCTGCTAGGAGCATGTTCGGTTCTCGAATCCATCCCCGAGCCGGCCGCCCAAGCGCCGACGGTCAAGTCCGCCACGGCCGAGATCAAGTCGGTCGCGCGCGACGCCAAGCTTGCAGATCCGCTGCAAGTTGCGGGACCGTTCGAGGCGGATCCGATGACGGTCGCGCCGTGGATCATCTGCGTCCGCAGCACTTCGCCGGAGCAGGCCCGGCTGGTTTATGCGCTATTCTATCGGGGGACCAAGCTAGTCTCGTCGCGGCAGTCGGCGATCGTCGACCGCTGCGAGTTGCAGACCTTTACGCCGCTATAGCGGCTGATGAGCGCCGCAGATCAGGCGGCGTCTTCCTTCAGCTCTTCAGCCGCAACGTCCTGGCCGCGGCGTTTGTGCGGATAGGCATCGCTCTCGTAAAGCTCGCGGATACCCTTCTGGTCGAAGCGGGCTTCCTCGACCTGCAGATAGGCGCCATTGAGCGAATCCGCCGGCATCTCCTCGATCGCAAACCGTACGGCATCGGCCGCATTGTCGAACCGGCGATAGGCGAACCCGGCCCGCTTCTTCTTCCGGATCGCTGCAGGAAACAATTCGGCGGAGGTCTCGAAGCTGAATGCCATGGCTCAACTAACCTTCTGACAATACGCGTGAATTGAACGCCGCAAGCCAGGCTCGCGAGAACCCTCGATCGGCGCTGTTCGGATTACGTCACAGATATAGGCACGATCGCGGAAATTGCGACCCCGGGAACCGGCCCCGCGCAGGCATGGCCGAACAGCCTACAGCTTCCGCAGCAGCGCCAACACCACCACCACGATCAGAACCACGCCGATCAGGCCGGTCAGTCCCGAACCGCGACCATAGCCATAGCCGCCAAACCGGCGACTGAAGCCGCCGAGCAGCAGCAGGATCAGGACGATGATGACGACGGTGGCAATCGACATGACATCCTCCACGGCGCAGGCGCGTCAGGCGCCGGCCGCGGAGAATGCTACGCCCGATCACAGCGACATGCGACGCATCGCGCATACGGGCGACGCGTCGCGTCCAACTGTCAGCGCGGCTTCAGCTTCAGCGCGGCCGAGTTGATGCAATAACGCAGTCCGGTCGGCCCCGGGCCGTCGGGAAACACATGGCCGAGATGGCCGCTGCAGCGCGAACACAGCACTTCGGTGCGTATCATGCCGTGGCTCACGTCGCGTTCCTCGTCGATCGCCTCGGCCTGCGCCGGCGTCGTGAAGCTCGGCCAGCCGCAGCCGGAATCGAACTTGGCATCCGACTCGAACAGCGTCTGTCCGCAACCCGCACAAACATACGTGCCCGGTGTAGTTTCGTACTCGTACTCGCCGGTGAACGGACGCTCCGTGGCCTTCTCGCGCAGCACCGCATACTGCATCGGCGACAGTTCCTTGCGCCACTCGGCCTCGCTCTTGGTGACCTTGCCGGGCGCGGTCTTGGTATCGGTCATGGCAACTCCTGCACGTGTGGGCGATCCGGCCGTCAATTCGTGACCTTGGCGCTGCTCACCAGCGTCGGCTTTTCCAGATAGTCCTTCGGGAACAGCTTCTTCAGGTTATCGATCTTCGGCAGGTCGTTGTACACGATATAGGGCTGGCTGGGGTGAAGCGTCAGGTAGTCCTGATGATAAGCTTCCGCCGGATAGAAGCGGTCGAGCGGACCGACCTTGGTGACGATCGGTCCGCCGTAGACCTTCGCCCCGTTGAGCTGGGCGATGTAGGCGTCCGCGACCTTCTTCTGATCATCGTTGAGCGTGAAGATCGCCGACCGATATTGCGTGCCGCTGTCCGGGCCCTGCCGGTTGAGCTGGGTCGGATCGTGCGCCACCGAGAGGAAGATCTGCAGCAGCTTGCCGTAGCTGACCTGCTTCGGGTCGTACTTGATCTCTACCGATTCCGCGTGGCCGGTCGTGCCGGTCGATACAGTCATGTAGTTCGCCGTCGCCTTGCTGCCGCCCGCGTAGCCCGAAACGGCGTTGACCACTCCTGCCGTATGCTGAAACACGCCCTGTACACCCCAGAAGCAGCCGCCTGCAAACACTGCGGTCTGCAGCCCGTCGCTGGCTTTTGCATCGACCGCCGGCGGCGGAATCACCACGGCGTCCTCGGCGGCACGGCTCGGCGTGAAGCTCGCAGACAAGGCCAGCACGCCCAGGGCGGCGGCGCAGTGAGCAAGACGGCTGATGAAGCGCATGGGTGTTCCTCGGGTTCGATGTTCGCTCGTTCGTCGCCGCAACCGGCCGGCGCAATCTTCAGGTGACAAGATACGGCGAGACGAGAAAAGCGTTACGCCTTGGGGCACACGAATGCGTGAGCCGGCGTAACCCCGCCTATTCCCGGAACCGGGACTTAACGTTAACCCCCGGTCGGGCTGGATTGTCGCACCCGATGGAGCCACAATACTCTTGGCCCGGTGGCGGAAGATCAACGCGGGGGCGGTGCAACGCCCTTTTTTCCTGGTTCAAGTCCAGGCTGGGCCTCCAACACCCAAATTGCCGGTTGACGGGAAGCGTTAAACTCTTCCGTCCCTGCGGAAACTGGTCTAAGAAACGCCCGCGCGCCTGGGATGCCCGGCGCTGAACAGCAAGGGACGCGCGACGGCGCGCCCTTTTTTTGTGCCCGATTTCCGCCCGCCCGCGTCAGCGAGATTTGATGCCCAAAAGAACCGACATCTCCACGATCCTCATCATCGGCGCCGGTCCCATCGTGATCGGCCAGGCCTGTGAATTCGACTATTCCGGGACCCAGGCGGTCAAAGCCCTGAAGCAGGAGGGCTACCGGATCGTCCTGGTTAATTCCAATCCGGCCACGATCATGACCGACCCGGAATTGGCCGATGCGACCTATATCGAGCCGATCACGCCCGAGATCGTCGCCAAGATCGTCGAGAAGGAACGCTACGTCATCCCCGGCGGCTTCGCGCTGCTGCCGACCATGGGCGGCCAGACCGCGTTGAACTGCGCGTTGTCGCTGCGCAAGCTCGGCACGCTGGAGAAGTTCGATGTCGAGATGATCGGCGCGACTGCCGACGCCATCGACAAGGCCGAGGACCGCGAGCGGTTCCGCGAGGCGATGACCAAGATCGGCCTCGAAACCCCGCGCTCCCGCCAGGTCAAGAATCTGCCCGACGCGCTGCGTGCGCTCGACGAAATCGGTTTCCCGGCGCTGATCCGGCCGTCCTTCACCATGGGCGGCACCGGCGGCGGCATCGCCTACACCAAGGCCGAGTTCATCGAAATCGTCGAGAGCGGCATCGACGCCTCGCCGACCAGCGAAGTGCTGATCGAAGAATCCATCCTCGGATGGAAAGAATACGAGATGGAAGTTGTCCGCGACGGCAAGGACAACTGCATCATCGTCTGCTCGATCGAGAATCTCGATCCGATGGGCGTGCACACCGGCGACTCGATCACGGTGGCGCCGGCGCTGACGCTGACCGACAAGGAATATCAGATCATGCGCGACGCCTCGCTGGCGGTGCTGCGCGAGATCGGCGTCGAAACCGGCGGCTCCAACGTGCAGTTCGCGGTCAATCCCGAGGACGGCCGCCTGGTCGTGATCGAGATGAACCCGCGCGTGTCGCGCTCCTCGGCGCTGGCGTCGAAAGCCACCGGCTTCCCGATCGCCAAGGTCGCCGCCAAGCTGGCGGTCGGCTACACGCTCGACGAAATCGCCAACGACATCACCGGTGGCGCAACCCCGGCGTCGTTCGAACCGACGATCGACTACGTCGTCACCAAGATTCCGCGCTTCGCCTTCGAGAAATTCCCCGGCGCTTCGGCCAACCTGACCACGTCGATGAAGTCGGTCGGCGAGGTGATGGCGATCGGTCGCACCTTCCAGGAGAGCCTGCAGAAGGCGCTGCGCGGCCTCGAGAGCGGTCTGACCGGCCTCGACGAGATCGAGATCGAGGGGCTCGGCCGCGGCGACGACAAGAATGCGATCCGCGCGGCGCTCGGCACCCCGACGCCGAGCCGGCTGCTGCAGGTCGCCCAGGCGATGCGGCTCGGCTGGTCGGACGAAGAGATCTTCAACTCCTGCAAGATCGACCCGTGGTTCCTGGCGCAGCTGCGCGGCATCGTCGACATGGAAGCGCGCGTGCGCAGCAGCGGCCTGCCGGACCACGCCTTCGGCATGCGCACCCTCAAGGCGATGGGCTTCTCGGATGCCCGCCTCGCGGTGCTGGCTGGCACCACCGAAGCCATCGTCAAGGCGAAGCGCCGCGCGCTCGACGTGCGCCCGGTGTTCAAGCGTATCGACACCTGCGCGGCCGAATTCGCCTCGCCGACCGCCTACATGTACTCGACCTACGAGTCGCCGTTCGCCGGTCCGGCCTCGGATGAGAGCCGGCCGTCGGACAAGAACAAGGTCATCATTCTCGGCGGCGGTCCCAACCGGATCGGCCAGGGCATCGAGTTCGACTATTGCTGCTGCCATGCCTGCTTCGCGCTGCATGACGCCGGCTATGAGTCGATCATGGTGAACTGCAACCCGGAGACCGTGTCGACCGACTACGACACCGCGGACCGGCTGTATTTCGAACCGCTGACCGCCGAGGACGTGCTCGAGATCATCGACACCGAGCGCAGCAAGGGCAGCCTGAAAGGCGTCATCGTGCAGTTCGGCGGGCAGACGCCGCTGAAGCTGGCGCGCGCGCTGGAAGCCGCCGACGTGCCGATCCTCGGCACCTCGCCGGACGCGATCGACCTCGCCGAGGACCGCGACCGTTTCAAGCGCATCCTCGACAAGCTGCGGCTGAAGCAGCCGAAGAACGGCATTGCCTATTCGGTCGAACAGGCGCGCCTGGTCGCCGCCGAACTCGGCCTGCCGCTCGTGGTGCGCCCGAGCTACGTGCTCGGTGGCCGCGCGATGCAGATCATCCGCGAAGAAACCCAGCTCAGCGACTACCTGCTCGGCACCCTGCCCGAGCTGGTGCCGGCCGACGTCAAGGCTCGCTACCCGAACGACAAGACCGGGCAGATCAACACCGTGCTCGGCACCAATCCGCTGCTGTTCGACCGCTATCTGTCGGACGCCATCGAAATCGACGTCGACTGCCTGTCGGACGGCAAGGACACGTTCATCGTCGGCATCATGGAGCACATCGAGGAAGCCGGCATTCACTCCGGCGACTCGGCTTGTTCGCTGCCGCCCTATTCGCTCGACGCGCCGATGATCGCCGAGTTGGAGCGGCAGACGCGCGAACTCGCGCTCGGCCTCGACGTCGTCGGCCTGATGAACGTGCAGTACGCCATCAAGGACGGCGAGATCTACGTCCTGGAAGTGAATCCGCGCGCCTCGCGGACCGTGCCTTTCGTCGCCAAGGTAATCGGCATGCCGGTCGCCAAGCTCGCGGCACGGATCATGGCCGGCGAGAAGATCGCCGACCTCGACCTGAAGAAGCGCGAACTCGACCACGTCGGCGTCAAGGAATCGGTCTTCCCGTTCGCGCGTTTCCCCGGCGTCGACACCGTGCTCGGCCCGGAGATGCGCTCGACCGGCGAAGTCATGGGCCTCGACCGCTCGTTCGAGATCGCGTTCGCCAAGAGCCAGCTCGGCGGCGGCACCCGCGTGCCGCGCAAGGGAACGGTGTTCGTGTCGGTTCGCGAAAACGACAAGACGCGGATCATCGACGCCGTGAAGCTGCTGCACGAAGTCGGCTTCAAGGTGATCGCGACCTCGGGCACGCAGCGCTATCTCAGCGACCATGGCGTGCCGACCGAGAAGATCAACAAGGTGCTCGAAGGCCGGCCGCACATCGTCGACGCCATCATGAACGGCGAGGTGCAACTGGTGTTCAACACCACCGAAGGCCCGCAGGCGCTGGCCGACAGCCGCTCGCTGCGGCGCGCTGCCCTCTTGCATAAAGTGCCGTATTACACCACTCTTTCCGGGGCTGTGGCGGCCGCAAAGGGAATCCGGGCCTATCTGGGCGGAGACCTTGAGGTTCGGACCTTGCAGAGCTACTTTTCCCAATCCTGATCGTCAGCCGGGCTACGTGCTCGGAAAACTGATCGGCAGGACCGGGAACCCGCCAGCTTCAGGTGAGTTTTAATGCGCCCTTCGTGGCGCCCCTGAGCAATCGGCTGGACTTATCCTGGAAGTTTCTTGGCGAGCCACTGCCGGCCCGCCCTTACGCAAGCTGACGAGAATGCGGGTGGTCACGTCGTGACCATCCGCAACGAATACTGAGGATGAAGGCAAGATGGTCGAAAAGGTACCGATGACGGCGGGCGGCTATGCCGCGCTCTCGGACGAACTGAAGAAGCGTCAGTCGGAGGATCGTCCGCGGATCATCGAGCATATCGCCGAGGCGCGCTCTCACGGCGACCTGTCGGAGAACGCCGAGTATCACGCCGCCAAGGAAGAGCAGTCGCACAACGAGGGCCGCATCGCGGAGCTCGAGGACAAGCTTGCGCGCGCCGACATCATCGATATCAGCAAGCTCAGTGGCGACACTATCAAGTTCGGCGCCACGGTGACCTTGATCGACGAGGACACCGAGAAGAAGGCGGTTTGGCAAATCGTCGGCGAGGCCGAGGCCGACGCCAAGAAGGGCAAGATCTCGATCACTTCGCCCCTGGCCCGCGCGCTGATCGGCAAGAAGATGGGCACCTCCGTCGAGGTCGTCGCTCCCGGCGGCGCCAAGGCCTATGAGATCGCCAAGGTCGAGTGGCGCTGATACTTCGACCCCATCGAGTTCGGAAAAGGCCGCCTTCGGGCGGCCTTTTTGCTGCTCGCCGCGGGGCCGCCAACGCGACGCCGAGCCGATCACGACGGACGCATTTGCATTCACTTGTCCGTGTAGCAAGGCGGGGTAGATGGACAAGGATGAGGAACCCCAAGTATCCACCTGCGATCAATCCTCAACAAAGGACACGCACCGCACATGGATAGTTTCGCCGCCAAGTGGCAGCCCACGGTCCTGAGCTTGTTTCGCTTCATCACCGGCCTGCTGCTGTTTCAGTACGGCGTGGCCAAGCTCTTCAAGTTTCCGGTCGTCCCCTACTTCGCCAAAGTCGAGTTGTTCTCGCTGATCGGCTTCGCCGGATCGCTCGAACTCGTGCTCGGCGCGCTGCTGATGCTGGGCCTGTTCACCCGCCTCGTGGCGTTCATCCTGTCCGGCGAGATGGCGTTCGCGTACTTCATCGGCCACATGTTCAAGGGTGACACGCCGGTGTGGTTTCCGCTGCTGAACGGCGGCACGGCTGCGATCCTGTTCTGCTTCGCTTGTCTGTATCTGGCGACGGCGGGCGGTGGTCCGATCAGCTTGGACTCCGTGCTGCGCCGTAAATCCTGATCCTCACCGGGACGTCTAAACGTCGCGCTCCGGCGCGGCGTTCAGGTGGCGGCCGCCTTCAGCTCGAGCGGTACGGCGGCGGCGTATTTCGAATTGCGCAGCACCAGCGAGGTGCGGACGTTACGAACATGCGGGGCGGCGGTCAGATGCGCGACGAAATTCTGGAAGGTCGCCATGTCGGGCGCGACGCATTTCAGGATGAAGTCGACCTCGCCCGACAGCATCCAGCATTCCCGGACAAGCGGATCGTTGCGGACGAACTCCTCGAAGCCACGCAGGTCGGCTTCAGCCTGGCTCGACAGATGCACCGAGGCGAATACCGTGACGTCGAAGCCGAGCTGGGCCGGATCGAGCAGCCCGCGATAGCCCTGGATGTAGCCCTCTTCCTCGAGCGTCCGGACCCGGCGCAGGCAGGGCGGCGGCGAAATGCCAACCCGCTTCGCCAATTCGACATTGGTGATTCGCCCATCATCCTGGATTTCCTGGAGGATCTTCAGGTCGATCTGGTCGAGGCTCTTGGACACGCGGCGAAATCCCGTGATGCGGACAGGCTGGCAGCCGCCCCCTCTTAGCCCAGATGGACAAAGCTGAGCAATTTTATTTCGCGATGATCACAACTCGTTTGCCAAAGACGGTGGGAATCTTGCACAGACGGATTGCAAAACTTGCATGGCTCACCAGATGACATAAAGTTGCGTCTAAACCTTCCGCCCGTTGGCGATGCCCCTGCCAGGCCATTCCTGCTTCGCGCCGCCCTATATTTGGGGAGCTGAAACATGCCCAGTCCCGTCCACGCCAAAGTCGTGATCATCGGCTCCGGACCGGCCGGCTACACCGCGGCGATTTACGCCGCCCGCGCGATGCTCGAACCGATCCTGCTGCAGGGCATGCAGCCCGGCGGCCAGCTCACCATCACCACCGACGTCGAGAACTATCCCGGCTTTGCGGACGTCATCCAGGGCCCCTGGCTGATGGAGCAGATGGAGAAGCAGGCGCTGCATGTCGGCACGAAGATCGTCACCGATCTGGTCGTCAATCTCGACCTGAGTCAGCGCCCCTTCCGCCTGACCTGCGACAGCGGCGACGTGTACATCGCTGAAACCGTCATTCTCGCCACCGGCGCCCAGGCTCGCTGGCTCGGCATCCCGTCCGAACAAACCTACAAGGGCTTCGGCGTCTCGGCCTGCGCGACCTGCGACGGTTTCTTCTATCGTGGCAAGGAAGTCGTCGTCGTCGGCGGCGGCAACACCGCGGTGGAGGAAGCGCTTTTCCTCACCAACTTCGCCTCGAAGGTGACCATCGTCCACCGCCGCGACCATTTCCGCGCAGAGCGCATTCTGCAGGATCGGCTGTTCAAGAATCCGAAGATCAACGTCGTCTGGGACAGCGCCGTCGAGGAAATCTGCGGCAGCGACAATCCGACCAAGGTCACGCATGTCCGGCTGAAGAACGTCAAGACCGGCGCGCTGACCGAGCTGCCCGCCGATGGCGTCTTCATCGCGATCGGCCACGCACCGGCGACCGAGCTGGTCAAGGATCAGCTCAAACTGAAGCCCTCCGGCTATGTCCACGTCGCTCCGAACTCGACGGCCACCTCGGTGCCCGGCGTGTTCGCCGCCGGCGACGTCGCCGACGAGACTTATCGCCAAGCCGTGACCGCGGCCGGCCTCGGCTGCATGGCAGCGCTGGAAGCGGAGCGCTTCCTCGCAGTGCAGGCCAGTGAACGAGAGGCGGCGGAGTAACCGTGCCTCGAAACCGCGACGGGTTCACCGATATGGATTGGGATAAGCTCAAGGTCTTTCACGCCGCGGCCGAAGCGGGCAGCTTCACTCATGCGGGTGAACAGCTGGGGTTGTCCCAGTCGGCAGTCTCGCGCCAGGTCAGCGCGCTCGAGCAGGAGCTGTCGGTCTCGCTGTTCCATCGCCACGCGCGCGGCCTGATCCTGACCGAGCAAGGCGATCTGCTGTTCCGGACGGCGCATGACGTGTTCATGCAGCTGCAGGCGGCGCGCGCCAAGCTGACCGACAGCCGCGAGCGGCCGAGCGGCGATCTCAAGATCACCACGACGCCCGGCCTCGGCATCCACTGGCTGGTGCCGCGCCTCGGCGAATTCACCGCGCTGTACCCGGAGATCCGGATCTCGCTGATCGTCACCGACGAGGAGCTGGATCTGTCGATGCGCGAAGCCGACGTCGCGATCCGCACCCGCAAGCCGACCCAGCCGGATCTGATCCAGCGCAAGCTGTTCTCGATCGGCTTCCACGCGTATTGCTCGCCCGAATACATCAAGCACTTCGGCACGCCACGGACGCTCGAGGATCTCGATAACCACCGGCTGATCATGCTGAGCGACAATCAGGTGCCGCAGCATCTGCAGAACCGAAGCTGGCTGGTCGATGCCGGCCGCAATGGCGCCGGGCCGCGTGAGCCTTATTTCAAGGTCAACAATATCCTCGGCCTGGTGCGCGCTTGCCAGCAGGGCCTCGGCATCGCCGCCCTGCCCGACTATCTGGTCGAAGACCCGAACCGGCTCGTGCAATTGTTCGACGAGCAGGACTCGATCCAGCTCGACACCTACTTCGTCTATCCCGAAGAGCTGAAGACGGTCGCACGCGTTCAGGTGTTCCGCGATTTCGTCGTCAACAAGGCGCAGCGCTGGCCGAGCTAGTCTAGCCGGTGACAATCGGGGCTACTGGCGCAGCGGCCACGGCTCTCCGACCTGAACGATCACTGCGTGTGGTTCGCAACAAACCACCACCGCCGCATGACTGACATGCGGCGGCCCTGGTTGCTGCGAACGACTTTCGCAGATGAAATGACTGCATGCTGAGGGTTTGCACTACACATGTCCCCCTCCTCCAGTAGTGTGGAGCTTCAGTTATCCCTCTTGGAAGGTGATTGTGTCGGCCTCTCGAGGCCAAGACCTCAGCCGGGCTCCTTTGCGAGCCCGGTTTTTTTTGCAAACGCCAACGGCCGCAGCTCCTGGGCCACGGCTAAAATAAAAACGCGCGGACACCCGCGCGCTCCAAGTCGCCAAAGATGCTTTAAGCGGCCTGCTTGTGCATGGCGCCCGACGATGCGCCGGCCCCGCGGATCGCCTTGACCGAGCGTTCGATTGCGGCCCACAGCCGGCTGATCTCGTACGCGGCGCGTCCTTCTGCCGCATATTCGCGCGCGCCTTGACCTTCGCCGAGCGCCATCAGCAGGTCGGCCCGGTTGGTGATCTGCCCGCCCCACACCGGTGCCTTGAACTTGGCGAGCCCCTCGCGCGCGATCGTCACGATCCGGCTTTCGACCTCGTCACGCAGCGCCGGCGCGCCGTTCAGAACCACCGCGTAAGGCTTGCGGCTGGAGCGGCAGCTCTGGATCGTTTCCTGAACGGCATTAACGTCGAACACACCCGGACGCGCCGGGATAATCACCATCGTGGCATGCCGGATCGCATCGTCGACCACGGCCGAAAGATTCGGCGGCGTGTCGATGAACACCCATTCGACGCCGTCCTTTTTGGCAGACGCGACGATCTCGCCGACGGAGCGCGTCGCCGTACGCAGCGGCGGCTCGTTGGTACCACGCAATTTATGCCACAGCGTCAGCGAGCCCTGCGGATCCGCATCGACGAGCAAGCAACGCTTCGAAGCTTTGGTGACGTGCGCGGCCAGATGAGCAGTCAGCGTGCTCTTGCCAGCGCCGCCTTTACGCGATGCAAAGACGATTACGTTCATACGACGGGCCTCCCGATTGACCTATGGTTGACAAAGGTGAATCAGGACGCTGATTCGTGGAAGATAAAATTGCGACACGAACGATTCAACCTTCCTATTTTGCATCGAAAGGTTGGCTTTTGAGTCACACTAACAACGCGGTTGGCCGATATTCGTGCAGCGGCTCTATTCATCAAGCGCTGCAGCCGGACCGCGCGTACTCCGCTCGGTGCTTTGCGGTGTGATCTCGACGCCCTTGCTGCGCTGCCGCTCCAACCACTTGCGCTCAAGCCAACCGAGGCTCCGCGCTGTCGGCTTTTCCAAGGCAGGCACATCCTGCGCGATCAGGATCAGGCCGAGCGGCAACATCCATAGGCCGAGCACCGGCAGAAAGCTGAGCACACCGCCACCCACCAGCAGAACGCCGAGCGGCAGACGCACATACTTGGACGACGGCTTGCGCAGCCATCCCACGAAATGTGCGGGCTTGGGCGGCAGCTTCGACTCGAACCAAGACAGATGCCGTTCGAGTTCGGCGCGATGATCCACATCACTCACGGGCTTTTCCATCCGTCAGAGATATGTACTGCATCGATCCATTCCAGAGACATGCAGCACCTCCTGAATGTTCGCTGTCAGCGATCGCGGCTACGCTTCGTTGGCGCCAACGCCGCGTTCATCAAGTAGTTTCTGCCCTCGATCAGTGACTGTGTAGCTTCGCCCCTGATCAGAGTCGGCGACGGCGGCGAGCCCTTGGGAGATCAGGTGATCGAGTTCCAGGCGCTGCCCGGCGTTCAGATCCCGTCCGGCAGTGCGGGCGATATCAACCAGCACCGCTACCGCTTCGTCACTCACCTTCAGCTCAGCCATGATCCCCTCGCGCGTATTGCGAAGGAACGTGCCCGGTGGAACGTCGTTCCAGCACATCACTGCCACGAAGTCGCGCAGCAAGGTCTCCAACTGAGGGGCAGCATCGTTTGGCCGAGCGAAGCAATCGAATCGCAGTCGCATGCAGGGATTGGTCAGCCCTCCAATCATGGCGTCGGCAGCCATGCGTGCTGCAATACTGGGCTCTGCCAACGCCCATCAAGTCGCGCAGCGACGTCACGGCATGGATCAGCCATCAACGATCGCAGTGAACTGCAGTGAATGAACGAAGGGCTGCGGCAAACGGAGCGCGGACGTCCGTGCCCGGAAGCGTGGTACAGTTGGGTGGGCTCGAACCACCGACCTCCTGTTCCACAGACAGAGACCACCGTGCTTTAGCATCAATCAGAGTGCTTCACCCCCGCCCAATCTGTTAGAAAAAATTCAATAATATCAACGATCCCTATCATTTCATCGCCTCTCGGCGCTTCATTGCAAGTCACCACCAATCAACATATAGGTGGGACCTGAAGTGGGACTTGAGAGGGCCTTAGGGCGATGAGAAAACCGCTAACCGCGTTCGCAATTGCAAACGCAAAACCGAAGCCAAAACGCTATGCGATCACCGATGTGGGTCATCCGGGTCTTCGGGTGCTCGTCTATCCGAGTGGCGAGAAGGCATTCGCGTTCCGGTATAAGCGGCATGACACCGGTCGGGACGTCTCCCTGACCCTTGGCCCGGCAGCCGGGTCAGGTTCGATCACGCTGCAACAAGCGCGCGATGCGGCGAGCGATGCCCGCCGGCAGCGTGCGACGGGTTCCGACCCGGCGGCCGTTCGGCGCGCAGAGCGCGCCGCCACCATGGCGCGGATCGAATCAGCTGAGAAAGAGGCCCGACGGCGAGACGATATAATTGAGCTTGTCCTTGAACGCTACTACCGCGACCGGGTCGACGGCCGGAAGTTGAGGTCTGCCTCGGAACTCAAGCGCCTCTTGACCAAGGAATTGAAAGGCTGGGCAAAGCGGCGGGTGGATGACGTGTCGCGCGCCGACGCGCTCAAGTTGATCGACGCAATTAAGGATCGCGGTGCCCCCGTCTTGGCGAACCGGACCCGCGCCGCAGCCCGGACCTTCTTCGGCTGGTGCATCGACAAGGCGCTGATTGATGAAAATCCGTTCGAGCGGACCAAGCCCGTGGCGGCTGAAACGGCGCGGTCGCATATCCTGTCCGACGACGAGCTGCGCTTGCTCTGGCGGGCGCTAGACCGCTTCGACTGGATTTGGCGTAGCTTCTACCGGCTGCTGATCCTCACCGGGCAGCGCCGGGATGAAGTCGCCGGGATGGCTCGGTCCGAACTCAAGCTCGACGCCGACGTGCCGGTGTGGACGCTGCCAGCCGCTCGCGCGAAGAACGCCCGCGAGCACGTCATCCCATTGCCGCCGGCCGCCGTCGCTATTCTGCGCGATCTGCCGAAAGTCATGATCCCGGCGAAAGCGGGCAATGGCGCTCGATTGGTTGAGTCCAACCTCGTTTTTACCACGACCGGCACAACGCCAATTTCCGGGTTCTCACACGTCAAGGCGCGGCTGGACAAGATCATGAGGGAAATCGCGCGCGAGGATGCGGAGAAGGGCGGCTGCGAGCCTATCGAGGTGAGGCCGTGGCGTGTTCACGACCTACGCCGAACTGTCGCGTCGGGGCTGCAACGGCTGGGCGTTGCCGTGGACGTCACAGAGCAGGTAATGAACCACGTTTCCGGCACCTTCGCCGGAATTGTCGGGGTCTACCAAAAGCACAAATACTTCTCCGAAAAGCGCCACGCCTTGAACCTTTGGGCTGACCACGTCATGGGCCTGACAGCGCCGAAGCAATCCAACGTCGTCCCGTTCAAGACTGAGGCGTAAAAGTGAGCAAACTCCCTTCAGCACAAGAAATCGCACGCGGTGAAATCGCCGTTATGGTGGAAATCTTCGAGCGCGAACGCGATGCTTCGGCGGCATGGCGCGCGTTCTCACTTGCGCGGAAATACGGCTGTGAGCTTCCCGAATCCATCAATTCCGAAATCGATCGATTCGCAGAGGCAGTTGGGTCCATTGCCGAACGAGCACACCAGGGCGATCGTAAGGCGACAATCGACAACGAGACGGTCGGGAAAATTTGGAAAAATCACAAGAACCGAGATTCCGGTGGTGCGACCTTTAGGGCGCGGCGGGACTATGACATCGCGATTGCGGTGGAACGGCTGAGACGCAACGGGTATTCGGCGACTCACGCCGTTACCGTCATCTGCAAACAGCATGGGGTCAGCAAAACCACCGTGCAAGATGCCATGCAGCTGCACGCCGATGTTCGCTACATGGGGACCGACGAACTAGGCGCCCTGTAGGTGATCCAAGCGACGGACAGCGACGGATGGTTTCCGGCAAAGTGGGGGGACTTAAATGGGCTGATCCCGTCCGCCATCTACGTTAACTCTTGATGCGCCACCAAGCATCAAGGGACATCCCCCAATGGCACGATACGCCACCGCGAACGATCTTCTCGCCTACCTTAGATTCAGCCGCGCAACGCTCGATCGCAGGATCAGGCATGACCCGGCTTTCCCGCGCCCGATCTACATCGGACGGACGAGGCGCTTCGACCTGGATCTGGTCGACGCATGGCTCGCGACGCGGCCGACGACCTTCCCCGACACCGCCAATGACAACAAACGGGAAGCTCGCAATGCAGCATGACCTCGCCCCCAAAACCGACGAGCTGACCTACCTGATCGAACTCGCGGAAGTGCTCGACGACGCGGACGAAACCACCTTGGGGCCGACCGACTCCCATCTCGCTGCTGAGGCGCTACGGCTTCAGGCCTCATACCTCGTCAGCCTGACGCCCTGACACCCCGCGCCGGCTAGGCCCGGCGCTCCTCCGACAACCTCAACCTACCCCCCCGTCGTCAGATGCTCTGGCGCGAACGAGAGCGCATGCGCGCCGAAAGGACCAATATGACCGAGACTTATCTCTCAAAATTCGCCAGCGACCTCACAATCGCTTTTGAAGCACTGCGCAACATTGAGGTTGAATGCGAGACGTATCCGGATGGCAGTCCCGGTGCCGAAGCCGGTGCGGACGCTGCGGCGAAGGCTCGCGTGATCCTGCGGCGCGGCATGGATGACGTGCGGCGCTTCCCCGTGACGCCGGCCAATCTCCGTGACCGCTGAGCAATCCTCAAGCTGGCCGTCGATGCGTTCGGGCTCGCCGATCCGGACGTTGCCAGCCTCGCCGGCATCTTCGCGGTTGAGGCCGGGTTGGCTGTGCACCTGGCAGCCAGCGGAGGCGAGACATCCCTCAACGAAACCTCACAACACGCCGCGCAGTCCCCGATCGCCTGCCGAGTTGTGCCTAATTCACAGTGGTTTCTCAAAGGGAGATTCAAACCGCCCCCTAAACTCATCCAAGCAAGGCTAGCTTTGTCGCGATCGAAAGACAGCCGCCTAGGAGCCACCAAATGCGCATTGAATTGAACGGAAGAACCTACGTCGACCAAAAAGGCTGCGCGGCCGTCATCTGCCGGACCGAAAAGTGTCTCGCTGCTTGGCGGACGCGTGGGTACGGCCCGGCTTACTACCGTATCGGCGGTCGCGTCATGTATTGCCTGGACGACATCGTGGCGTTCATCAACAGCGCGAAGGTCGAGGCCGCATAGCCAACAGAAAATCGCCCGGGCATTTGCGGTGCCCGGGCTGAAGTTTGACTGAAGAAGGACGATGACCATGATTACCAAGAACACCGCGCGTATGCAGGGCCGGTTCGATCGCCTGAGAGACTTCATTCAGGTCGGCAACGAACTCCGGCGTTACATGCCGGCGCGCAAGCGGCCGGCGCTGTTTGCCTGCCACTATCATAGCAAGATTCGGCTGGTCTATACCGCCTACAGCGACGCGCAATACTTCGCCAAATATCCGGAAGCCCGATACCGTTTTACGGTACGCGTCGATAACGAGGCGATGGACTGGACTTTCGTAACGCGCCAGGGCGGCACGATCAACGGCGATCGATACGACCTCTTCTGTCGGTTGCAAAACGACAAACAGGGCACGGCTAAGGCTCGGCTGAAGCGTGCTTTGCTTTACTACGCGACCAAGGGTACCCATCGGGTTGGGCGCGATGCGCCTGATCTGATTAGCGCGTTGCAGTGACGTGCCATGACGTGCCCCTTCACTATCGCAGCGCCGGCATTGATTGAGCGCGGATACATTGTACATCCGATCATGCCCGGCTCTAAAAAGCCCGGCATTTACTGCGGCGCCCGCTGGAAACTCCAAAAGGGATGGAATAACCGCACCCGAATTTTCCCGAACAACCTTGCAGCCTGGATGACTTGGCCGGATGCTGGTATCGGCGTGCTGACCGGCCGTGGCCTTGTTTGCATCGACATCGACCGGGAAGATACGGTTGGCCCGCTGCTCGAAATCTTGCCGTTGTCCAACGTGCAGAAGAAGGGCCGTAAGGGCATTTCTCTCTTCTATCGCGGCAACACCGAGAAGATCAGGTCCAAGAATTTCCGGACGCCCGAGCGCGTCGGGCTGGTCGACCTGCTCGCCGAGGGCAGGCAGACCGTGCTGCCGCCTTCGATCCACCCGGATACGGGCGAGCCCTATTTTTGGTGGACTGACGACACCCTCGAAGACACGCCAATCGAGAATCTGACCGAACTCGACGACGACATTGCCGAGAAGATCGCCAGAGTACTGGTCGAGTTCGGCTACGATCCCGAGGGCGACCGCGTATCAGCGCTGGATGTCGAGCATCAGTTTAAAGCAACGTCGTCTGTAGGCGAGCGGAGCGTTTATCGCGAGGCCAACGACGACGCGATGGCGAACTTGCATGCATGGGTGCCGAAGCTCCATCTCTACAAGGGCCGGCCCAAGGCTGGAGGCTATGAAGCCGTTGCAACATGGAGGTCATCGTCGAGTGGCCGGCCTTTGGAAAAGCGCAAGCGCAACCTTTCAATCCACCGCAACGGCATCGAGGACTTCGGCACTGGCGAGAAATATACGCCCATCGACCTGGTGATGAAAGCGCGAGAAGTCGACAAAGCCGAAGCCCTCAACTGGTTGCTGCAGCAGCTGCCTCAAGAACCCCTTATCAATCTCCGAAAGCGCAGCTGAAAATGGCCCCTCTCCCGAAACTCGCGGCAAACAGCAATATTAAGGCCGTCCCCCCGCAGGCAAGTTGCAACGAGGGCGAGCCTCCCTTTCGCTGTATCGGTGGCACGCCTCTCGAAATGCCGCGCTACTTGATCAAGGGCATCCTTCCCGAGGCGGGCGTTGCCTTGCTTGCCGGCCAGTTTTCTGCCGGCAAAACCTTCATTGGCGTCGATATCGCACTGTCCCTGATCTACGGCAAAGCGTTCCTTGGTCGCAAGGTGAAAGCCGGTGGCGTGTTGTGGATCGCAGCAGAAGGCAGCGGCGAGATCGACGCCCGCGTGTTCGCAGCGCGCCGAGAGCGTTTTGGCGATGACAGCAATTCCCGCATCCCTTTCCTGTGTCCTAGTGCACTGCCGACCGGAGGGCCGCAGATTGTTGTCACCGAATTGAAAGGGATGATCCGTGCCACGCGGGGATGGTTCAGTGAAGCGTACCCCGATCATCCGCTGCGACTTGTCGTCATCGACACGCTGCCTGCCTTCGTTTCGCTTCAAGATGAGAATGGAAACGCGGAAGCAGCTCAACTGATGAAGTTGCTCGCTGCCGTGGGCAACGAGGCCGGCGTTCTGGTCATGCCGATTACTCACTTCGGTAAGGGGCCTGAGAGTGGCGTGCGTGGGGCGAGCGCGTTCGCTGCCGGTGCAGACGCAATTCTTGCCTGCAAGGCGGAAATCGACGCTCAGACCGGCGTCGTCAGCGGCCCCCGGTCGCTCGCTCTCACCAAGTCTCGTCGCGGTGGCACCGGCCCTCTCGGCACTTTTTCGATCGCCGGAACCTCAATTGGTTATGACGAAGACCAAGAGCCGGAGACCGCCGGCTATGTGGTCTTTGGAGACGGCGGTTCCGAGAACGCAAAAAAGCCGCCGCCTCATCACGTCCGCGTGCTCCTGGACGCTATCAACGAGGCGATCTTGGCTCACGGTAGTCTCATTCAGATCTTTCCGAATGAGCCGCCCCTCAAGGCCGTTCGGGTCGATCACGCCCGCGATGAGTTTAACCGGGCCTATACCGTTGGGGACTCAGCAGCCTCCAATGATGCAAAACGGCAGGCGTATCATCGCGCATACAAGATCCTCCGCGACGGCAATCGCTTCGGAAATCGCACCGTTCATGGCGTCGAATACCTTTGGCTGATTTGAGCGTGACGGCCAGCGTGACAGCCGAACAGGGGCGCTGTCACGCCATCACATATCGAATTGATAATAAACGTGTTTCGGCGTGACAGACATTGGCGCGCTGTTTGTCACGCGACTTAACCCGGCATAAGTTCACGCCATCACACACCCCTCAGGGTGTGATGGCTGAATGCCCGTTTTCGTTGAAGTTTCTGTAAGAAGTCTGACGGTCGGAAGCGCAGCGTGACAGAATCTTCTGACCCTATAGGTCACGCTTTTTCGTCACGCCAAAATTCCTGTCAAATCAATTACTTGCATAGTGGCGTGACAGGCGTGACAACACCCGTCGCGGCCCGCTGTCACGCTCTGGCGTTTAGAACTGTCAACGAAACCTTGCTGGGCTTAGCGGCCCCACGCATGCCGGCGTCGACGCAGACTGGGAGCGACAGCGCGAGCGACGCGATTGAAACCAATGTCAGAAGGCGGGATGATCTGGACGCACAGATCGCGGTCACGATCTAGCAGCGGGAGACTGTGGCATGACTTGGCAAGAGCAGACAGCTCGGATCGAACGACAACAGGCTGAGGTTCGCGCGTTCGTCGTTGAGCAGCGCAAGCTCAAGGCGGATCGGAATCATCAGTGCCGCGACATGCCCCTTGAACCTTGGCAGTTCGCGATCGGCGGGATGATTGCTGGCGCCGCCCTGCTCGCGGCCGGCATGGCGTTCGCCAAGCTGATCAGACTTTAATCCGACACAAGCCATCAATCGACAAGCATCTGATTTGATCAACCTTTCTCGGTTTCAAGTCAGGACAAAGGTACTGTGAAAGGGGGGTGGCAGTGCGGGTGACGCGCGATACCGAGCGTACCGCAGATGACAATCCTAAATTGCTGGTTGTTGTTGCTGTTTAGAGGATTGTGGACCTATCCACTTGGGCTCCCTGCATCGCGGAGACAAACAATACCAAGGGAGATTCGATCAGGCTCCAAGGCTTAAGCCTCGATCGGCAACCTTACGGGCATCAGCAATCAAGGATGCCCCGCAATGACCACTCCCCGTACCGAACACTACGAACGTTCTGAAGGCCCGCTGCATTTGTGGCAGCCGCAACGCCGCCACCACAACCGCCGCACGGTCACTGTCCCCAAAGGGGTCACGCCGCTCGTTCGGATCATTTTCAGCGAAATGGCGCGACAGGGCCGCCGGTACGATGACGTTGTCGAGGC
>NZ_JBMDXE010000111.1:0-40109 GCF_048594845.1 Rhodopseudomonas sp.
GGGACTTTCCGAAGCGGAAGCCAAGGAATTCCACTCGATCTTCGTGACGAGCTTCTTCCTCTTCATCGTCGTCGCTGTGGTTGCTCACATCCTCGCCTGGATGTGGCGTCCGTGGCTGCCGAGCGCGACCGGCTACAAGACTGCGCTCGATAGCGTTCAGCAAATCGCTTCGTATCTTTGCTAAGGGGAGACGACTACTATGTGGCGAATTTGGCTTCTGTTTGATCCGCGTCGCGCGCTGGTCCTGCTGTTCGTGTTCCTGTTCGGCCTGGCCATCATCATCCACTTCATCCTGCTGAGCACCAGCCGCTTCAACTGGCTGGACGGCCCGAAGAAGACGGCTGAGATCTCTCAGACCTACACCAGCATGCCCGTCTAACGGCATGGTGAACTGCTTACCGGAACGGGCGGGAAACGGACCCATCTGCCGGGCTCGCCCGCTTCCGGGAAGCTACCTGGACTGGACCACTACGATGGATTTTCCCTGGCGCGCTCGCGGAGGAACGATCGATGGCAATGCTCAGCTTTGAGAAGAAATACCGCGTTCGTGGCGGAACGCTAATCGGGGGCGACCTGTTCGATTTCTGGGTCGGCCCGTTCTATGTCGGGTTCTTCGGGGTCACGACGGTGTTTTGCGCGCTCATGGGGACCGCGCTGATCATCTGGAATACTGCGATGGGTCCGACCTGGGTCCTGTGGCAGATCAGTGTGAATCCGCCGGACGCCAAATACGGCCTCGGCTTCGCACCGCTGATGGAAGGCGGCATCTGGCAGTGGGTCTCGATCTTCGCGACCGGCGCATTCATTTCCTGGGCGCTGCGTGAAGTCGAAATCTGCCGCAAGCTCGGCATCGGCTATCACGTGCCGTTCGCCTTCAGCTTCGCGATTTTCGCCTACGTCACCCTGGTGGTGATCCGTCCGGTTCTGATGGGCTCCTGGAGCTACGGCTTCCCCTACGGCATCTTCACGCATCTCGATTGGGTGTCGAACACCGGCTACTCCTACGGCCAGTTCCACTACAATCCCGCGCACATGATCGCGATCACCTTCTTCTTCACGACCTGTCTGGCGCTGGCGCTGCATGGCGGTCTGGTTCTGTCGGCCCTCAATCCGGACCGTGGCGAACCGGTGAAGTCGCCCGAGCATGAGAACACCGTGTTCCGTGATCTCGTCGGCTACTCGATCGGCACCATCGGCATTCATCGTCTCGGCCTGTTCCTGGCCCTGGCCGCCGTGTTCTTCAGCGCCGTCTGCATGATCCTCAGCGGTCCGGTGCTCGCCGAAGGCGGTTCGTGGCCGGAGTGGTGGAATTGGTGGCGCAACCTGCCGATCTGGAATTCGTAATTCAACCGGTCACAAGAGAGTCTTGTCATGGCCCAATATCAGAACATCTTTACGCAGGTCCAGGTTGAGGGACCTGCCTATGCGGGGGTGCCGCTACGACCCGGCAGCTCGGCCCGCGAGACCCAGACGACGTTCAACTACTGGCTCGGCAAAATCGGCGACGCGCAGGTCGGTCCCGTCTATCTCGGGTTCACCGGTGTCTGCTCGCTGCTGTGCGGCTTCGTCGCGATCGAGATCATCGGCCTCAACATGCTGGCGTCGGTGGACTGGAGCCCGATCGAATTCCTGCGCCAGTTCTGCTGGCTGGCGCTCGAGCCGCCGAAGCCGGAATACGGTCTGTCGATCCCGCCGCTGAAGGAAGGCGGCTGGTGGCTGATCGCCGGCTTCTTCCTCACCGTGTCGATCGCGCTGTGGTGGGTGCGGACCTATCGCCGCTCTCGTGCGCTCGGCATGGGCACCCATGTGTCGTGGGCGTTCGCGTCCGCGATCCTGCTCTACCTGTCGCTCGGCTTCATCCAGCCGGTGCTGATGGGTTCGTTCAGCGAAGCGCCGCCCTTCGGCATCTTCCCGCACCTCGACTGGACCAACAACTTCTCGATCAAGTACGGCAACCTGTACTACAACCCCTTCCACTGTCTCTCGATCGCCTTCCTGTATGGTTCGGCCCTGCTGTTCGCCATGCACGGTGCGACCATCCTCGCGGTGAGCCGCTACGGCGGCGAGCGCGAAATCGAGCAGATGCTGGACCGCGGTACTGCACTTGAACGCGCTGCTCTGTTCTGGCGCTGGACGATGGGCTTTAACGCCACGGCCGAATCGATCCATCGCTGGGCCTGGTGGTTTGCGGTGCTCTGCCCGCTGACGGGTGCCATCGGCATCATCCTGACCGGCCCGGTGGTCGACAACTGGTTCGACTGGGGCGTGAAGCACGGTCTGGCTCCGCCGCGGTAGCGCTCTCTCACCGCCGCGACTCAAGATTGCGCACGCCTGATTGAATAAAACCGATCAGGCGTGCGGTTTGCTTTCTGATCGGACCAAGCCGCCCCGAACAGCCACTGCCGCTCCAAACTTTCATTGCCGGATAATGACGTGCGGAGCGGTGTGAGGTAAAGGAAGCGCTTCCCACCTGCGCCTGGACCACCGAGACAAGCCGAAAGACAGCCCGCGGCCCGCAGGGGCTTAGGATCCATAAGAAGTCTCGACTTGGTGGACCCAGACGCCGGACGGAGGGACGGGTTTTTGCTGGAGGATATTTGCCCTGGTGCAAGTGTTCAAATCTCCGATGGAGTCGCTGGGGGATCTCGGTGCTGAGTCTGCCGCGAAGCTGATCGCCGCCGCGACCGACGTCGCGCTGGTGATCGATCCGCAGGGCGTCATCCGGGACGTAGCGTTCAACAAGGACGAACTGGCTCTCGAGCTGGACGGGCAGGGCCGTTGGCTCGGCTCCCGGCTGGTGGACGTCGTGACGTCCGACACACAGCCCAAAATTCGCGAATTACTGCTCGACGCCACGGTGCGCGATACCGCGACCTGGCGTCAGGTGAACCACCCGTCGCCCGGCGGCGACGATGTGCCGGTGCTGTATTCGGCGGTGAGTTTCGGCCGCGACGACCGGCTTCTGGTGGTCGGTCGTGATCTGCGTCAACTCGCGATGATGCAGCAGCGGCTAATCAACGCGCAGCAGTCGATGGAGCGGGACTACATCCGGCTCCGCCATGCGGAAACCCGCTATCGGCTGCTGTTTCAGGTCTCTTCGGAAGCCGTCATGATCGTCGATGCGACCAGCGAACTGATCGTCGATGCCAACCCGGCAACGCTGGCGATGTTCGATGCCGCCGCACCGCAGACCCAGAATTCGCCGGTCGCCGGCCATTTCGATTCGGCCGATCAGCCGGTCGTGCTCAGCCTGCTGGCGGACGTGCGCTCCACCGGCCGCGACGGCCGCGCCAAGGTGCGGCTCGCCAGTACGGGGCGTAGCTGCGAGATGGCGGCCTCGCTGTTCCGGCAGGAGAACGCCTCGCTGTTCCTGGTGCGGCTGACCTCGCAGTCGCCGCTGCCCGAAGTCGGCGCCGCCAAGAACGCCTCGCTGCTGCTCAAGTACTTCGAATC
This sequence comes from Rhodopseudomonas sp., assembly GCF_048594845.1. Taxonomy (GTDB): domain Bacteria; phylum Pseudomonadota; class Alphaproteobacteria; order Rhizobiales; family Xanthobacteraceae; genus Rhodopseudomonas. The sequence continues at coordinate 3,454 of NZ_JBMDXE010000111.1, forward strand.
CGCCGCCGACGCGCTGGTGATCACCCAGTTCGACGGCCGCGTCGTACGCAGCAATCTCGCCTTCCTGGAAATGGCGCAGCTCGGCAGCGCCGAACAGGCGCGCGGCGAATTGCTCGATCGCTGGCTCGGCCGCACCGGCGTCGATCTCAGCGTCGCGCTCGCCAATCTGCGGCAAAGCGGCACCATCAAGCTGTTCGCCACCGTGCTGCGCGGCGAATACGGCGCCGCCGCCGAGGTCGAGGTTTCGGCCGTGGCGCTCAACGATCTCGAGGACAAGCCGTGCTTCGGCTTCGCGATCCGCAACGTCGAGAAGCGGCTGCCGACCGCCCCGACCTCCAAGCGCGAGCTGCCGCGCTCGGTGGCGCAACTCACCGAGCTGATCGGCCGTGTGCCGCTGCGCGATCTGGTCCGCGAAACCACCGACGTGATCGAGAAGCTGTCGATCGAGGCGGCGCTCGAACTCACCGGCGACAACCGCGCCTCGGCCGCCGACATGCTCGGCCTCAGCCGCCAGAGTCTTTACGTCAAACTGCGCCGCTACGGCCTCGCGGAACATGCGCCCGAAGGAGAGGCTGCCGATGAGTAACGCGCCCCTGAGTAACGCGCCGGCCGGCACGATGGCGCTGCGGCCCGCGCCGTCGGCGGTGCTCGAAGTGCTGCATCCGATCACCTGGTTTCCGCCGATGTGGGCGTTCGCCTGCGGCGTGGTGTCGTCGGGCGTGCCGATCTCGTCGCGCTGGGTCGAAGTGATCGCCGGCATCGTGCTGTGCGGCCCGCTGCTGGTCGCCACCAGCCAGGTCGTCAACGACTGGTTCGACCGTGACGTCGACGCCATCAACGAACCGAACCGGCCGATTCCGTCCGGGCGCATTCCCGGCCGCTGGGGCCTGTATCTGTCGTTCATGTGGACCGCCGCGTCGCTGCTGCTCGCCAGCCAGCTCGGCATCTGGGTGTTCGGCGCCGCCGTGCTCGGGCTGGTGCTGGCCTGGATCTATTCGATGCCGCCGTTCCGGCTGAAGCAGAACGGCTGGCTCGGCAACGGCGCCTGCGCGATTACTTACGAAGGCTTCGCCTGGTTCACCGGCGCCGCCGTGATGCTCGGCGGCCTGCCGCCGTGGTGGATCGTAACGCTCGCGCTGCTGTACAGCGCCGGCGCCCACGGCATCATGACGCTGAACGACTTCAAATCGATCGAGGGCGACATCAAGACCGGCGTCGGCTCGCTGCCCGTCAAACTCGGCGTCGACAATGCGGCGCGCACCGCTTGCGCCGTGATGGCGATCCCGCAGGTGATCGTGATCGCGCTGCTGCTGTCGTGGGATCGCCCGATCGGCGCGGCGGTCGTCTGCCTCGTGCTGGTGCTGCAGCTCGGCCTGATGGTGCGCTTCCTGCGCGCGCCGGTCGCGCGCGCCACCTGGTTCAGCGGCCTCGGCGTCGCGCTGTATGTGGCGGGCATGATGGCCAGCGCCGTCGCGGTCTCCTCGTTCGGAGGCCCGGCATGAGTTTCACTGCGATCGGAGTAGCATGATCATGATGCGGCCGTTGTCCTGGCTGGGCATTGTTCGGATGGGGCTGGTGCAGACCGGTCTCGGCGCCATCGTGGTGCTCACCACTTCGACCCTCAATCGCGTGATGGTGGTCGAGCTGGCGCTGCCGGCGATGCTGCCGGGCGCATTGGTGGCCATCCACTACGCGCTGCAGGTGTTTCGGCCGGCCTGGGGCCACGGCTCCGATCGCGGCGCGCGCCGCACGCCGTGGATCATCGGCGGCATGGCGGTGCTGGCGCTCGGTGGCTTCCTCGCTGCGGTGGCGACCGCCTGGATGGCGACGCAGCCGCTGTTCGGCATCGCGTTGGCCATCGTCGCGTTCTGCCTGATCGGCGGCGGCGTCGGCGCGGCCGGCACCTCGCTGCTGGTGCTGCTGGCCAAGCGCGTCGACGAGAAGCGCCGCGCCGCGGCCGCCACCATCGTCTGGGTGATGATGATCGCGGGCTTCATCGTCACCACCGGCTTCGCGGGTCATCTGCTCGATCCGTTCTCGCCGTCGCGGCTGGTCGCGGTGTCGGGCGGCGTGTCGCTGATCGCGATGCTGCTGACCTTCATCGGCGTCTGGGGAATCGAAGGCAAGGTCGCAGCCGGTCCGGTCGCGCCGCCGGAGAAGGGCTCGTTCCGCGCCGCGATCAAGGAAGTCTGGGCCGAGCCGCAGGCGCGCCGCTTCGCCATCTTCGTGTTCGTCTCGATGCTGGCCTACAGCGCCCAGGATCTGATCCTGGAGCCGTTCGCCGGCGCGGTGTTCGCCTTCACGCCGGGCGAGACCACCAAGCTGTCGAGCGTGCAGCATGGCGGCACGCTGCTCGGCATGGCGCTGGTGCCGCTGATCGGTGCGCTGCTGCCGAAGACGCGCGGCAATCTCAAGGTCTGGACCGTCGGCGGCTGCATCGCCTCGGCGCTGGCGCTGCTCGGCCTGTCCACCGCCGCGATGGTCGGCGGCTCCTGGCCGCTGCGCGAAAACGTGTTTCTGCTCGGCGTCACCAACGGCGCCTATGCGGTGGCGGCGATCGGCTCGATGATGGAGCTGGTGAGCGCCGGTGGCGAGAAACGCGAAGGCGTGCGCATGGGGCTGTGGGGCGCCGCGCAGGCGATCGCCTTCGGCATCGGCGGCTTTATCGGCACGTTGGCCAGCGACGTGGCGCGGCTGGTCCTGAGTTCGCCGGCGCTGTCCTACGCGTCGGTGTTCGCGGCCGAGGCGGGGTTGTTCGTGGTCTCCGCCGTGATGGCGGTGTGGGTGCATCGCGCGCAGCAGCGTTCCGCGCGCGGCGCCGGCCGCAGCGTCGATTTGTCGAATGCAGCAGTGGCGGGAGGATAGGATGAGCGAGAATTCCGCAATCTATGACGTCGTCGTCGTTGGGGGAGGGCCCGCCGGTGCGACCGCGGCCTGCGATCTCGCACGCGCCGGCAAGCGCGTGGTGCTGCTCGACCGCGCCGGCCGCATCAAGCCGTGCGGCGGCGCCATCCCGCCGCGGGCGATCCGCGACTTCGCAATTCCGGACGGCATGCTGGTCGCCAAGATCAACGCCGCCCGCATGGTGTCGCCGACCGATGTCGAGGTCGATATGCCGATCGACGGCGGCTACGTCGGCATGGTCGATCGCGAGCATTTCGACGAGTGGCTGCGCAAGCGGGCTGCCAGTGTCGGCGCCGAGCGCCGCACCGGCCTGTTCCGGCGCTTCACGCGCGACGAGAGCGGCGTCAACACCATCCACTACGAGGCGCGCCAGCCCGACGGCACGATGCAGGAAGAGACTGTGCAGGCCCGCGCGATCATCGGCGCCGACGGCGCGGTGTCGGCGGTGGCGCGGCAGTTTCTGCCGGACGCCGACCGCGTGCCCTTCGTGTTCGCCTATCACGAGATCATCAAGGCGCCGCAGCCCGAGCAGCGGGCGGCCTATGAGAGCCGGCGCTGCGACGTTTACTATCAGGGCAAGGTGTCGCCGGATTTCTACGGCTGGGTGTTTCCGCATGGCGACACGGTGAGCGTCGGCACCGGCTCGATGCACAAGGGCTTCTCGCTGCGCGACTCGGTGGCCGAGCTGCGCAAGCAGACCGGGCTCGAAGAGGTCGAGACCATCCGCAAGGAAGGCGCACCAATCCCGCTGCATCCGCTGCCGCGCTGGGACGATGGCCACAGCGTGCTGCTCGCCGGTGACGCCGCCGGTGTGGTGGCGCCGGCGTCGGGCGAGGGCATCTACTACGCGCTGCTCGGCGGCCGACTTGCGGCCGAGGCGGTGGGCGAATTTCTCGAAACCGCGGACGCCAAAGCGCTCAAGGGCGCGCGCAAGCGCTTCATGCGCGCCAACGGCTCGGTGTTCCGCATCCTCGGCCTGATGCAGTGGTACTGGTACGCCAGCGACAAGCGCCGCGAGCAGTTCGTCAGCATCTGCCGTGACCGCGACGTCCAGAAGCTGACCTGGGACGCCTACATGAACAAGAAGCTGGTCCGCGCCAAGCCGATCGCGCATGTCCGGATCTTCTTCAAGAACCTGGCGCACATGACCGGCTTCGCGTCGGTGTAACGTCTCGCGGTTTCGTCAACTCCGACAATCCGTCATTCCCGGCCTTGTGCCGGGCATCCACGCCTTGCTGACGGAAATACAGCAAAGGCGTAGATGGCCGGGACGAGCCCGGCCATGACGGGTCGACAGGACAGTGGTCGGCTCTGTTGTGTGAGGGCAGAGCTGTTCTATCGAAGCTACTCATCGAAGCCGTTCTATCGAGAGCCCGATATGATACGTTTCGTCGCGCTTGGCCTCTCGGCTAGGCGCGCCGGCGCTTCGACTTTGATAGTCTGAACCTCCGATTTCGATTCCCGTCTCTGCTTCGCCGCATCTCGCCCGACGAGATGCGGGAAGCCTTCAAGTCCCTGCAGGTCCGCCGTGAACCCGATCCTTGTCGCCTTCGCCATTGCTATCCTGGTCGGGTTACTCGGCGGATCGCTCACCGACACCGGCGCCTGGTATCAAAGCCTGACCAAGCCGTCTTGGCAGCCGCCGGACTGGGCGTTCGGCCCGGCCTGGACGGTGATCTTCGCGCTCGCCGCGATGTCGGCGGTGAATGCCTGGCGCACCGCGACGACGCGCGCGCAACGCGAATGGGTGATCGGCATCTTCGCCGCCAACGGCTTCTTCAACGTGCTGTGGAGCATGTTGTTCTTCACCGTCCAGCGGCCGGACTGGGCGCTGCTCGAAGTGCCGCTGCTGTGGCTGTCGGTGCTGATCGGGATGGTGGCATTCTGGAGCCGCTCCCGCGCCGCGAGTTACTATCTCGTGCCGTATCTGCTGTGGGTCAGCTTCGCGGCCTATCTCAACTGGACGGTGGTCCGGCTCAACGCGCCGTTCTCCTGAGCGGCGGCGATCGGTTCATCGTGATGTCCGGAGCAGCGCCATGTCGATGATGTCCGAACTTTTCGCCAAAGGCGTGCTGGTCGATCTTGTGCTGGCGTTCCTGGTGGTCGAGGCCGCCGCGATCGTCGGCTACTGGCTGTGGCGCAAGCGAGGGATCGCCCCGGCCGATTTCCTGCCAGGCCTGTGCTCCGGTGCCCTGATGCTGCTGGCGTTGCGAATGGTTATCGCTGGCACCTCTTGGGTGCTGCCTTCAGTTTGCCTCATGGCTGCGGGGCTGGCGCATCTTGTCGACGTCCAGCGGCGCTGGCGGAATTGACCGCGTTCGGCATCGTCGCTTTTGCCCGACAGCCCCCGAATCGAAGAGCCCCGATCTGATTGCTCAGACCGGGGCCCGGGTCGATGCAGTCGCAGCGCAGCGAATGCTTAGTTCGCCGCCTTCAGGGTCGCGAGGTAGGCCGCGACGTCCTTGCGCTGCTGCTCGTTGGCGAGCTTGAAGGTCATCTTGGTCGAGCCGGTCGCCTTGTCGGCCTGGCCCTTGTCGGTCAGGAACTTCTTCAGGAACGCGTTCGGATCAGCCAGATACTCGACGACGTTCTCCTGCGACCACACCAGACCAGCTTCGCCGGCGGCGTGGTTGAGCGGCGAGTAGCTGAAGCCCGGCGCGGTGCCGGTCTTGCGGCCGATCACGCCGCCGAGCGCCGGACCGACCATGTTCTTGTCGGCGCGGTGGCAGGTCTGGCACTGCTTGAAAACCGCCTCGCCCTTGGCGGCGTCCTGCGCCGAGGCGATGCCCGTCGACAGAGATCCTGCGGCAGCGGTGATAGTGACAATTGCGAGAAGTTTACGGACCACGTCTCTCTCCTAGATCTCGTCGTTTTGCGCCCACGTAACGGGCCCTCACGCGGGCCCCGACAACGCGCTATCCAAACTCTTTCTAAGGTAGTCTGTAAAGCTGTTCTGACACTAAGTGTTCCTTCCGACTGGACGATTTTGGAAGGTATCGCCTTGATTCCGCGCAATAAAGTTACGGATTAGGCAATTTGGCGAATTTCCTGGGATATTCGGAAGCGCTTCCACTTGTCATTGGCATAATGTCTGCATAATTCGTCTGGGCGCGACCGTTGGATTGCCGTCTCCCGACGCCGGAACCGCCTGCGAGTGGAGCGATGTCTGCCAAACCAGTTCAGCCTGACATCACGCTGTTGCTCGATATGGACGGCGTGATCCGCGACGCAAGCTTGTCGCCTGCGCTGTCTGAGGAGAGCGTCGAAGCGTGGCTCGGCCGCGCCTGGACCGATATTGCGGGTGAAGACGGCGGCGACAAGGTGCGCCGCATGGTCGAGGATGCGCGCACCAGCGGCATCTCGGCGTTCCGGCAGATCAATCAGCGCTTTCCCTCCGGGACCGAGATTCCCATCGAATTCACCACCATGCTGCTGGGCGATCGCACCGGCATGCTGGCCGTTGGAAAGAACCTGCAGGCCGTCACCGAGCTGCATTCGCGGCTGATTGCGGCGCAGCAAACTATCGAGCGCGACTACTGGCGGCTGCGCGAAATGGAGACGCGCTATCGGCTGGTGTTCGATGCCGCCACCGAGGCTGTGCTGATCGTCTCGGCGAACGACCTCAAGATTGTCGAAGCCAACCGCGCCGCCGTACAGGCGCTCAGCGGGATCGATCGCGACAACGAGGACGTCACCGGCCGCGATTTGTTGTCCGAGATCGCCGAAGTGGATCGCGAAGCAGTGCGCGAGATGCTGGTGCGCGTACGTGATCGCGGCAAGGCGCTGAGTATCCTCGTGCACCTCGGCCGCGAAGTGCGCCCCTGGATGGTCCGCGGCTCGCTGGTGTCGTCGGAGCGTGGGCAGGTGTTTCTGCTGCAGTTCGCGCCGGTGGCCGCGACCTCGCGCGGCGAAGATCGCTCAGAGCCCACGGTGTTGAAGACGCTGATCGACCGGGTGCCCGACGGTTTCGTTGCGCTCGACTCGACCGGCGTCATCCGTCACGCCAACCAGGCGTTCCTCGATCTCGTGCAGATCGGCTCCAAGGGGTCGGCGATCGGCGAATCGCTGGGCCGCTGGCTGAGTCAGCCCGGTGCGGATCTGGCCGCATTGCTATCGCATCTGCAGCGCTACAAAACGGTTCGTCTATTCCAGACCACGATCCGCGGTGAACTCGGTAGCGAAACCGAGGTGGAGATTTCCGCCGTCGACGGTGACGACCACAACTATGTCGGCGTCCTTATCCGCAACGTCTCGCGCCGTCTCACCGGTGGCGAGACTGACGCGCTGCGTGCCGCCCTGGGGCCGATCAGCAAGCAGCTGGGCCGTTCCTCGCTGCGCAAGCTGGTGAAGAACACGGTCGGAATCGTCGAGCGCCATTACGTGAAGGAAGCTCTCGAGCTGACCAAGGGCAACCGCACTGCGACCGCCGAATTGCTCGGCTTGAGCCGGCAAAGCCTCTATGCCAAGCTTGCCCGCTATGGACTCGACGACAAGGGGTCCATGTCTCAGGACGATTTACCCGACGACGACTCTGAGGACTGATTGGCCGTTCAACCGACCAGCTTGCCCGCATTCGGAACAGCTGACCTTTCGAACTGCGAACAGGAGCAGATCCATCTTGCGGCTTCGATTCAGCCGCACGGTGCGCTGTTGGTCGTCAGTGAGCCCGATCATCGGGTGATTCAGGCCAGCGCGAACGCGGCCGAATTCCTGAATGTGCCGAACGTTCTCGGGCTCCCGCTCTCCGAGCTCGACGGCGATCTGCTGATCCGGATCCTGCCGCATCTCGATCCGACGCTCGAAGGCATGCCGGTTGCCGTGCGCTGCCGGATCGGAAAGCCGAGCGTCGAGTTCGATGGTCTGATCCATCGGTCTCCAGACGGCGGGCTGATCATCGAGCTGGAACGTGCCGGACCTCCGCTCGATCTACAGTCGACGATCGGGCAGGCGCTCGACAAGATTCGGACATCGAACTCGATCCGCGCCCTGTGCGATGAAACCGCGCTGCTGTTTCAGGATCGCACCGGCTACGATCGGGTGATGGTCTATCGGTTCGACGAAGAAGGCCATGGCGAGGTTTTCTCGGAGCGCCACGCGGCAGGTCTCGAATCCTATATCGGCAACCGCTACCCGGCCTCGGATATTCCGCAGATGGCGCGGCGGCTTTACGAACGGCAGCGCGTTCGCGTGCTGGTCGATGTCGGTTACGAGCCGGTGCCGCTACAGCCGCGGCTGTCGCCCATGACGGGGCGCGACCTTGACATGTCGAGCTGCTTCCTGCGGTCGATGTCGCCGATCCATCTGCAGTACCTTAAGAACATGGGCGTGCGCGCGACGCTGGTCGTGTCGCTGATGGTCGGTGGCAAGCTGTGGGGGCTCGTCGCCTGCCATCATTATCAGCCGCGCTTCATCCATTTCGAATTGCGTGCGGTCTGTGAATTGCTCGCCGAGGCGATCGCGACGCGCATCACGGCGCTGGAAAGCTTCGCCCAGAGCCAGTCCGAGCTGTTCGTGCAACGGCTCGAGCAGCGGATGATCGAGGCGATTTCGCGCGAGGGCGACTGGCGCGCGGCGATCTTCGATGCGTCGCAATCGATCCTGCAGCCTGTCCGCGCGAGCGGCGCCGCGCTGGTCTATGAAGGGCAGGTCGCCACGATCGGCGAAGTGCCCGGTACCCACGACATCCGCGAGATCGCCGCCTGGCTCACCAAGCAGCCGCGCGCGTTGGTGATCTCGACCTCGTCGCTCGGCCTCGACGTCCGCGATTTTGCGCCGCTCACCGCGGTCGCCAGCGGTCTAGCTGCGGCGCCGGTGTCGAATCATCCCGGCGAATTCCTGATGTGGTTCAGGCCGGAGCGGGTTCGCACCGTGACCTGGGGCGGCGATCCGAAGAAGCCGTTCGTGATCGGCAACACGCCGGCCGATCTGTCGCCGCGCCGCTCATTCGCCAAATGGAATCAGGTGGTGGAGGGCACATCCGATCCGTGGACGCCAGCCGATCTCGCGGCAGCGCGGACCATTGGGCAGTCGGTCGCCGACATCGTGCTGCAATTCCGCGCGGTACGGACGCTGATCGCGCAGGAGCAACTCGATCAGTTCTCGCGGCAGGTCGCGACATCCGACCATCCGGTGGTCATCGCCGACATCGAAGGCAGGATTCTGCTGATCAACGATGCGTTCACGTCGATGCTGCCGCCGGGCTATCCGCCGGTGCATCGGCTCGAGGATCTGGCGCTGGCATTTCTCGATCCCTTCGATTTCAGGCGTAACGTCGGCGAATTGATCGAGCGTCAACGCGGCTGGCGCGGCGAGCTGTTGTTGCGGAGTGCCGGCGGCGATACGCGGTCGTTGGTGGTGCGCGCCGACCCGGTGGTGCCGTCGCGCGATCGCGCGCTCGGCTTTGTGCTGATCTTCAACGACAACGCCGACCGCCGGGCTGCGGAAGCGGCGCGCGGCCGATTCCAGGAAGGCATCCTGGAAAGCAGCCGCGTCAGCGGCCTGCGGCTCGATCCGCAGTCAGGGCTCGTCTATCAGAACCTGCTGTCGTCCGTGGTGGAGAACGCGCAGCTCGCGGCGCTGGAGATCACCTACGGGGTGGAGACAGGACGGATCGCCGATATGCTCGAAGGTGTGCGCGACTCCACGCTGCGCACCGCTGAAGTTCTGCAGCATTTGATGCTGCATGCCTCGCGCACGTCGGGCGATCAAGGCGCAGGCAAGCCCCAGAAAACCAAAAAGTGACTAAGCGTTTGTGGTCTCGCTGGAGAGACTGCGCTGCACGGCGATCGACAGCGCGATGTTGCATTCGAATGCACGTGCGCCTTCCTCGATGATCGCATCTGGGTCCGGTGCAGCGGCGCCGGCCAACTCGAGAGCTTGCCGATAGCCTGATTTCAATGTCGTCGGCTCGGCGATCGCCGAGAAATCATAATGCGTGAGTTGTTCCGCTGTCAGGCCGAGCGATTTCTCGAGCAGCCGTTTCACGATCTGACCACCGTTGAGATCGCCGAGATAGCGCGTATAGGCGTGCGCAATGAGGCGACTGCCGTCGCCTTCTGCGGCTCGCGCGACCGCGCGCGCATAGGCTTCCCCTTCCGGCAGGAGCGGCGGCTCACTGTCGCCCTTCGATTCCAGCAGTGCTGCCAGGTCGGTTGCAATCGCGGCCGTCCGAGAAAGCCGATAGCGCGCCAGCGGCGCCAGGATCTGGTTGTCGCGATGCCGCTCGAGCCCCTCTTCCAGCTCGCGATAGGCCGGCTGCAGATTGCGCAGCAGCAGCGCATAGCCCTGCCGGCTGGCGGCTCCGCGCAACATGTCGGCGATGAATCCGGTGCGTTCGGCTTCGAGATGTAAAGCCTTGGTGCGAAGGTAGAGTGCGGTCACGACGCTTGGCGCGGCGCTTTCCGCGGTAACTGCGGCCATTTCAAATCCCCGGCTTGACGCTGCCTTATAGCAGAGCCGGGGCGAGGCGGCGAATACCCGCCAAGTTCACCCGCGTCCCTTCAGCATCGGCAGCAGCGCGCGTGCGAGCTGCGGCGCATGGGCGCCGTCCGTCGCACTCAGGTCGGCGCCGAGCACGTTCGCGAGTTCCGGCCGATCGAGCAGGATCGGACCGCCGAGGATCACACCGATCCGGCGATTGCGGGACTCGCGGCGCACGTCCTGGATCAGACGCTTCAATTCGTCGAGCCGGCGATCGTTGGTGATGGAAAATCCGACAAGGTCGAACCAGCGTTCTGCCACCAGCGACGTCAGCTCGCGGCGTGACCCGAAAGGTCCGGTGCAGATATCCCAGCCATCGTGCCGGAAGAATTCTGCCACCATCGCCAGACCGAAGCTGTGCTGTTCGCCCGGAATCGTGGTGAGCAACACGGCGCCGATGCGCTGAACGTCATTGGCTTCCAGATAGTTTTCGCCGACATGGCGAAGGATTCTTTGAAGCCGGCTCACGCCGAGTGTGACGTTCGCGAAGTCTGTTGTGTCTTCCTCCCACATGACGCCGAGGCGTCGCGCCACAGGTGCGAGCAGGTTGAGGAAGATCAAATCAGTCGGCGTGCCTCGCGAGATAAGATTCTCCACATAGGCGAAGGCGGCACGTTCGTCGGAGCCGAGGATCAGAAGTGTGAACTGCTGCACCTCGAACGGCGCGGCCGGATCGGCCGGAGCCGGAGTGTTCGGAAAGGACATGGAGCGCAGCGCGAGGCCAACCTGGGGGAGCAACTGAGTGTGGATCGAGCGCGCGATACCATCGCTGGCCAGCGGCCGCCGATATCGCCAGATCGGTTCGGGGGGCGAAAAATCCAGCGGCGCCACAGGTAACCGAGGCCGATCAGGAGCGGTGACGTTCGAGATCGAGAGCTCTTTCCGGTTGGTCATTAGATACCCCCTTCTCAACAGATAACCCGACCGGCCTCACGACCGTCAAGTTTAATTTACGTATGGTTTGGTTGACAGTCTCATCGTCGGGGACTAGCCTTTGTCGATCAGCCGCACTTAGGGAGTAGCGCGGTGCCCAGCAGAACAGCATCAGATCAAGAAAATGAGGGTCTTGGTGCGATGGTGCCTGCCTCCTCCTCGCATCCGTCGGTATCGCATCACCGCAACCCGGATGTGTCAAACATTCTTTACATCGACAGCGTCAAAACATCTGCTGCAGCGCCGCATGATTTTGTGTCTGTCCGGACGGGCGTTTCGGAGCCCTTGCAAGGGCTTAAGATGCTCTACTCCCCTGAGGAGCGGCTTCGCCGCGACGCAACAAAATGGACTTTGGTGCAGGGGATTCTCGCGCCGGTTCAGTTTCTGGTCTTCCTGATCAGCCTCGGGCTCGTTCTTCGTTATCTCTGGACCGGCGATGGCTATTCCGTCGCGACGGCCTCGGTCGTGATCAAGACGCTGGTGCTCTACACCATCATGATCACCGGGGCGATCTGGGAGAAGGAAGTCTTCGGCTGCTATCTGTTTGCGCCGGCCTTCTTCTGGGAAGACGTCTTCAGCTTCCTCGTGCTCGCTCTGCACACCGCTTATCTGGTGATGCTGTTCGCCGGCGTCGGTGATCCGCGGCAGCAGATGCTGGTCGCGCTCGCCGCCTATGCGACTTACGTCGTCAACGCCACGCAGTTCGTGCTCAAGCTGCGCGCCGCGCGCCGCGACGAGCGTATTGCGGCGATGAACGTTGCTGGCGTGTCAGGGAGCCGCGCATGACCGTGCATGTCTCTCCTTGTGCCGCGCCTGCGGTCGATCCGACTACGCGTGAGGTCCGTACCGAAAGCGGCCAGCGCGAAGTCTTCTGCGGCCTCACCGGGATCGTCTGGCTGCATCGGAAGATTCAGGACGCGTTCTTCCTCGTCGTCGGTTCGCGCACCTGCGCGCATCTGATTCAGTCTGCCGCCGGGGTGATGATCTTCGCCGAGCCGCGCTTCGGCACGGCGATCATGGAAGAGAAGGATCTCGCCGGCCTGACCGACGCAAACGACGAGCTCGACCGCGTCGTCACGCAGCTGCTGGCACGTCGTCCCGACATCAAGCTACTGTTTCTGGTCGGCTCGTGCCCATCGGAAGTGATCAAGCTCGATCTGTCGCGCGCGGCGCTGCGGCTGTCGCAGCGGTTCTCGCCGGACGTCCGGATCCTGCATTATTCGGGCAGCGGCATCGAGACGACGTTTACCCAGGGCGAGGATGCCTGCCTGGCGTCGCTGGTTCCGGCATTGCCGGCCGCGCAGGACGAGACGGCGTCGCTGCTCGTCGTCGGCTCGCTCGCCGATGTGGTCGAAGATCAGTTCAAGCGGATGTTCGATGCGCTCGGCGTCGGCCCGGTCGCGTTCTTTCCGCCGCGCCGGTCGACGGCGCTGCCGAGCGTCGGCCCGAACACCAAGATTTTGATGGCGCAGCCGTTCCTGCCGGATACGGTGCGCGCACTTCAGGAGCGCGGCGCCAAGCGCCTAGCCGCACCGTTCCCATTCGGCGTTGAAGGCACTACAGGGTGGCTGCGCGCTGCCGCTGATGCGTTCGGCGTCGCGCCGGCGCATTTCGATAAGGTCACCGAGCCGAACCGCGCCCGCGCCGAGCGTGCGCTGTCGGCCTATCAGTCCGAACTCGCCGGCCGGCGCATTTTCTTCTTTCCGGATTCTCAGCTCGAGATTCCGCTGGCGCGCTTCCTGGCGCGCGAGCTGTCGATGCAGCTGGTCGAGGTCGCCACGCCATATCTGCACCGCGAGCATCTCGCCGAAGAGCTGAAACTCTTGCCGCTCGATGTCGCGCTGACGGAAGGGCAGGACGTCGATCATCAGCTCGACCGCTGCCGTGCGGCGCGCCCCGATATCGTGGTGTGCGGACTCGGTCTCGCCAATCCGCTCGAGGCGGAGGGCATCACCACGAAATGGTCGATCGAGCTCGTGTTCACCCCGATCCAGGGATACGAGCAGGCGGCCGATCTCGCTGAATTGTTCGCGCGGCCGCTGGTGCGCCGCGCCAAGTTGGTGGCCTGACATGCAGCTCACCGTCTGGACTTATGAAGGACCTCCCCATGTCGGCGCGATGCGCATCGCCACCGGCATGGACGGGCTGCACTACGTGCTGCACGCGCCGCAGGGCGACACCTACGCAGATCTTCTCTTCACGATGATCGAGCGCCGCTCCAAGCGGCCGCCGGTGACTTATACGACGTTCGCGGCGCGCGATCTCGGCAAGGACACCGCCGAACTGTTCATGACCGCGGCGCGCGACGCCTATGCGCGCTTTCAGCCGCAGGCGATGATCGTCGGCGCGTCCTGCACTGGTTCGCTGATCCAGGACGATCCGGGCGGACTCGCAAAATCGCTCGGCTTTCCGATCCCGGTGATCCCGATCGACCTGCCGGCCTACCAACGCAAGGAAAACTGGGGCGCATCCGAGACCTTCTATCAGCTCGTTCGCGCCATCGCCGGCCCGAAGGCGCCGCCGCCCGGCACCAAACGGGCGGAGCGGGCACCCGGCGTTCGCGCGAAGTGCAATCTGCTCGGTCCCACCGCACTCGGCTTCCGCCATCGCGACGATATCGCTGAGATCACCAAGCTGCTTGGCCAGCTCGGCATCGATGTCAACGTCGTCGCGCCGATGGGGGCAACGCCGGCGGATCTGACCCGACTCGGCGATGCCGACTTCAACGTTGTCCTGTATCCGGAGATCGCCGGGCAGGCGGCATCGTGGCTGCAGCGCATCTTCCATCAGCCGTTCACCAAGACGATTCCAATTGGCGTCTCCGCCACGCGTGAATTCGTCCGCGAAGTCGCGGGCTTGGCCGGCGTCGATCCTGAGCCGGTGCTCGCCGCGTCCTCGACCCGGCTGCCGTGGTACTCGCATTCGGTCGACTCGACCTACCTCACGAACAAGCGCGTCTTCATCTTCGGTGACGCCACCCACGCCATCGCCGCCGCGCGGATCGCTTCCGAAGAGCTCGGCTTCAAGGTGGTCGGGCTCGGCACCTACAGCCGTGAGTTTGGTCGCGACGTACGCGAAGCGGCGGCCAAATACGGTGTCGAAGCGCTGATCACCGACGATTACCTCGAAGTCGAAGCCAAGGTGGCGGAGCTGCATCCCGAGTTGGTGCTCGGCACCCAGATGGAGCGCCATATCGCCAAGCGGCTCGGCGTACCCTGCGCGGTGATCTCGGCGCCGGTGCATGTCCAGGACTTCCCCGCGCGCTATGCGCCGCAGATGGGGTTCGAAGGCGCCAATGTGATCTTCGACACCTGGGTCCATCCGCTGATGATGGGCCTCGAAGAGCATCTGTTGGCGATGTTCAAGGACGATTTCGAATTCAAGGATGGCGCGTTGCCGTCTCACCTCGGCACCGGGCACGCGTCGCAAAACGCGCCCGCCGCCGCGGAGGTAGTAATTGCGCTGCCGCAAGGCGCGCCGACTCTCGACGATGCAGCATCTGCTCCGACTGCTGCGAACGGTGTGGCCGCAGGGGCCGTCTGGGCTCCTGAAGCAGAGAAGGAACTGCAGAAGATCCCGTTCTTCGTGCGCGGGAAAGCCCGCAGGAACACCGAGCGGTTCGCCAACGAGAACGGTGTCGCCACCATTACTGTCGAGACCTTGTACGATGCCAAAGCGCACTTCGCCCGCTGACAAGACCCCAGTTCGGGTCGTCATCGTCACCCTGGACAGCCATCTGTCCGGTGCCGCCGCGCGTGCACGGACCGTGCTGCGCAAGGATTATCCCGGCCTCGAACTGTCCGTGCACTCCGCCGACGAGTGGGGCAGCGACGGCCATGCGCTCGAGCGCTGTCTCGCGGATATTGCGACCGGCGATATCATCATCGCCACCATGCTGTTCATGGACGATCACGTCCGTGCAGTGATGCCGGCGCTGGTCGCTCGCCGCACCCAGTGCGACGCGATGGTGTGCTGCATGTCGGCCGCCGAAGTGGTGAAGCTCACCCATATCGGCAAGTTCGACATGAGCGCCGAAGCGCTCGGCATGATCAACTGGCTGAAGAAGCTGCGCGGCAAGAAGCACGAAGGCTCGGCCGGCAAGGGCGAGATGAAGATGCTGCGGCAGCTGCCGAAGCTGTTGCGCTTCATCCCCGGCACCGCGCAGGACATGCGCGCCTACTTCCTGACGCTGCAATACTGGCTGGCGGGCTGCGAGCAGAACATCGCCAACATGGTGCGGCTGCTGATTGATCGCTATGCCAATGGCCCGCGCAAGACTCTGCGTGGCGTCGCCAAGGTCGAGCCGCCGATCGATTACGCTGATGTCGGCGTGTACCACCCGAATATGAAGGGCCGGATTGCCGAGACGCTCGATAAGCTACCGGCGGGCCCGGCCGATGCCAAAGGCACCGTCGGCGTTCTGCTGCTGCGCTCCTATCTGCTCGCCGGCAATGCGGGCCATTACGACGGCATGCTGCAGGCGTTCGAGTCCAAGGGGCTTCGCGTCATTCCGGTGTTTGCCTCGGGCCTCGACCAGCGTCCTGCGATCGAGAAGTTTTTCATTCATAACGGCCGACCGATCGTCGATGCCGTGGTCTCGCTCACCGGCTTCTCGTTGGTCGGCGGTCCGGCCTACAACGATAGCAAGGCGGCCGAAGACATCCTCAGCGCACTCGACGTCCCGTATCTGTCGGCGCACCCGGTCGAATTCCAGACCCTCGAGCAGTGGGCGGCATCCGATCGCGGCCTGATGCCGGTGGAAAGCACCATCATGGTGGCGATCCCGGAGCTCGACGGCTCGTCCGGCCCGATGGTTTATGGTGGCCGTTCTGACGGCGGCGATGTCGCCTGCCCGGGCTGTGAGAAGTTCTGCAAGTTCGAGCGCAGCGAGACCGGCGGCGATATGCATGTCTGCGGCGAGCGCGCCGAGATGCTGGCGTCGCGCACCGCGCGGCTGATCGCGCTCCGTCGCAGTGAGCGCAAGGATCGCAAGGTCGCGATCGTACTGTTCAACTTCCCGCCAAATGCCGGCAACACCGGCACCGCCGCGTTCCTCGGCGTGTTCGAGTCGCTGTTCAACACGCTGACCGCGATGAAGGCCGAAGGCTACACCGTCGAGGTGCCGGAGAGCGTCGACGCGCTGCGTGAGTCGATTATCACCGGAAACGCCGCTCGGTTCGGGGCTGCCGCCAACGTCCATGCGCGCGTCACGGCCGGCGATCACGTCAAGTCGGAGCGCTGGCTGCGCGAGATCGAAGGGCAGTGGGGTCCGGCACCGGGCAAGCATCAGAGCGACGGCTCGTCGATCTTCGTGCTCGGTGAGCGCTTCGGCAACATCTTCGTCGGCGTGCAGCCAGCGTTCGGCTACGAAGGCGATCCGATGCGGCTGTTGTTCGAGAAGGGCTTTGCGCCGACGCACGCCTTCTCGGCGTTTTATCGCTGGCTCAAGCAGGACTTCGGCGCGCACGCCGTGCTGCATTTCGGCACCCACGGCGCGCTGGAATTCATGCCCGGCAAGCAGACTGGCCTGTCTGGTACCTGCTGGCCCGATCGCATGATCGGCGATCTGCCGAACATGTACATCTACGCTTCCAACAACCCGTCGGAAGGCGCGATCGCCAAGCGCCGCTCGGCCGCGACGCTGATCAGCTATCTGACGCCGCCGGTCGCGCATGCCGGCCTGTATCGCGGCTTGCTTGAGTTGAAATCCTCGTTCGAGCGCTGGCGTGGGCTGACGCCGGAAGAAGACACCGAGCGCGACAATCTCGCGGTGCTGGTGCAGGCGCAGGCTGCGGGCCTCGATCTCGCGCCGGCCGAGCCGGCATGGACCGCCGAGGAGGCGGGGGCAACCATCGCGAAGCTCGCCGACGCGGTGCTCGAGATGGAGTATGCGCTCATTCCGCACGGCCTCCACGTCGTCGGGAATGTGCCGTCCGAGGAAGAACGCGTCGAGACACTGGAAGCGATCGCCGACGCGATGCACGGCAAGCGCCCGGACAAAGCTCTGCTCGAGGCGCTGGTCCGCGGCGGCCATCCCGAGCATCTGTCGGGCAACGGGCCCGACGCGCAGGCCAATCTCGACATGCTCAAAGAGCTTGCCGGGATGGACAAGCTGCTGGCCGAGGATCACGAACTCGCTGCGATCCTGCGCGCGCTCGACGGCAAGTTCATCCGGCCGGCGCCGGGCGGCGATCTACTGCGCACGCCGCAGGTGCTGCCGACCGGCCGCAATCTGCACGGTTTTGATCCGTTCCGGATCCCATCTGCCTACGCGCTGCAGGACGGCGCCAAGCAGGCGCAGCGGCTGATCGACAAGCACGTCACCGAAGGCAATCCGCTGCCCGAAACGGTCGCGATCGTGCTGTGGGGCACCGACAACCTCAAAAATGAAGGCGCACCGATCGGCCAGGCGTTGGCGCTGATGGGCGCTCGGCCGCGGTTCGACGGCTATGGCCGGCTTGCCGGCGCCGATCTGATCCCGCTGGAAGAACTCGGCCGACCGCGCATCGACGTGATCATCACCATGTCGGGCATCTTCCGCGACCTGCTGCCGCTGCAGATCAAGCTGCTCGCCGAAGCCGCTTTCATGGCGGCGAGCGCCGACGAGCCGGTGGAGCAGAATTTCATTCGCAAGCACTCGCTGGCTTATCAGGCCCAGCACAAATGCGACATGGAGACCGCGTCGCTGCGCGTGTTCGGCAACGCCGACGGTGCCTATGGCTCCAACGTCAACCACCTGGTCGAGAACAGCCGCTGGGAAGACGAGGACGAACTCGCCGAGACCTACACCAAGCGCAAGAGCTTTGCGTATGGCCTCAAGGGTCAGCCGGTGCAGCACGCCGAGTTGCT
Source organism: Rhodopseudomonas sp. (assembly GCF_048594845.1). Taxonomy (GTDB): domain Bacteria; phylum Pseudomonadota; class Alphaproteobacteria; order Rhizobiales; family Xanthobacteraceae; genus Rhodopseudomonas. The sequence continues at coordinate 21,619 of NZ_JBMDXE010000111.1, forward strand.
GAAGAGTGCGCTTGCCGACGTCGATCTCGCTTATCAGAACCTCGACTCGGTCGAGCTCGGCGTCACCACGGTCGATCATTACTTCGACACGCTGGGCGGCATCAGCCGGGCAGTGCGCAAGGCGAAGGGCGGGCAGGCAGCTCCGGTCTATATCGGCGATCAGACGCGCGGCGCCGGCACGGTGCGGACGCTGTCGGAGCAGGTGGCGCTGGAGACTCGCACCCGGATGCTCAATCCGAAGTGGTACGAGGGCATGCTCAAGCACGGCTACGAAGGCGTGCGTCAGATCGAAGAGCACGTCACCAACACCATGGGCTGGTCGGCGACCACCGGCGAAGTTGCCCCCTGGGTCTACAAGCAGCTCACCGAGACGTTCGTGCTCGATCCGGAAATGCGGGCGCGCCTGGCCGCGCTCAATCCGGTCGCATCTGCCAAGGTCGCGAACCGGCTGATCGAAGCCCACGAACGTAACTATTGGTCTCCGGACCCGGAAATGCTCGAGGTCCTGCGCAAGGCAGGCTAAGAGCTCGAGGATCGCGTTGATGGCGTTGGAGTGGCCGCATGAACATCCTGACTGATCCCCTCAAGCTGAAGACTTCGGGCTGCGCCGACCTGAATGCGTCGAAATGCGCCGAAGGCGACGGCGAGGGCAGCGTTCAGGTGCAGCTCGATCCCAACGTCAAGATCGGCAGCGCCAAGGTGTTCTCGATCTATGGCAAGGGCGGCATCGGCAAAAGCACGACGTCGTCGAACCTGTCGGTGGCGTTCTCGAAGCTCGGCAAGCGCGTGCTGCAGATCGGCTGCGACCCCAAGCACGACTCGACCTTCACACTGACCAAGCGGTTGATCCCGACGGTGATCGACGTGCTCGAGGAAGTGAACTTCCACTCCGAGGAACTGCGCCCCGAAGACTTCGTGTTCGAAGGCTACAATGGCGTGATGTGCCTCGAGGCCGGCGGCCCGCCGGCCGGCACCGGTTGCGGCGGCTACGTCGTCGGCCAGACCGTGAAGCTCTTGAAGGAGCATCACCTGCTCGAGGACACCGACGTGGTGATCTTCGACGTGCTCGGCGACGTGGTGTGCGGCGGCTTTGCCGCGCCGCTGCAGCATTCCGAGCGGGCGATGATCGTCGCCGCCAACGATTTCGATTCGATCTTCGCCGCCAACCGCATTGCTGCGGCGATCCAGGCGAAGTCGAAGAACTATGCCGTTCGGCTGGCGGGAGTGATTGCAAATCGCAGTCGCGAAACCGACCAGATCGACAAATTCGGCGAACGCACAGGTATCAAGCGCGTGGCGCACCTGCCGGACCTCGATGTCATCCGGAAGAGCCGTCTGAAAAAAATGACACTTTTTGAGATGGATCACACCGACGAAATTCTGGCCGTGCAACAAGAGTATCTTCGGCTCGCAACGGAATTGTGGGACGCCAAGGAGCCCCCGGTTCAGGGCAAGCCGCTGAAGGATCGCGACATCTTTGATCTCCTGGGATTTGATTGATGGCGTTGGGCAGCTACATCGAGCGACGCGGAGAGCTTGAGACCTATTTCGACCGCACCGCGGCCGATACCTGGGCCAAGCTGACTTCCGATGCCCCCGTGAGCGGCATCCGCGCCACCGTGCGCGCGGGCCGCGACGAAATGCGCAATACGCTGCTGTCGTGGCTGCCGGCCGACATGACCGGCACGCGCCTCCTCGACGCTGGTTGCGGCACCGGTGCGCTGTCGATTGCGGCGGCGCGGCGCGGTGCGCAGGTGCTGGCGATCGATCTGTCGCCGACGCTGGTCGGCGTCGCGCGCGAGCGGCTGCCGGAGGACATCGATCCTGCTGCGATCGACTTCCGTTCCGGTGACATGCTCGATCCCGCGCTCGGCGAATTCGATTTTGTCGTCGCGATGGACTCGCTGATCCATTATTTGCCACACGATATCTGCCGGATCCTGGCAACGCTGGCGTCGCGGACGCGGCAGTCGATGGCGGTGACGTTCGCGCCGAAGACGCCGGCGTTGGCGTTGATGCATTTCGTCGGCGGCTTCTTCCCGCGCGCCGATCGCGCACCGGCGATCGAGCCGGTCAGCGAGACGAAACTACTCAAGCTGATTTCCGAAGACACTGCGCTGCAGTCATGGCGGCCGGGCCGGACTCACCGGGTGTCGTCCGGATTCTACACCTCGCAGGCGCTGGAGATGGTTCGACGATGAGCCAGATGGCGGCCACATTGGCGAAAGGCTGGATGCGTCTCGGCACGCGATTCCTGCCGTTTGCCGATGCCGCCACCAAGGAGCTGCCGCTCGGTCGCCTGCTGCGGTTGTCGTTGTTCCAGGTTTCGGTCGGCGCCTCGGTGGTGCTGCTCAACGGCACGCTCAATCGGGTGATGATCGTCGAACTCGGCGTCTCGACGCTGCTGGTCTCGTTGATGGTGTCGCTCCCGTTGGTGTTCGCACCGTTCCGCGTGCTGATCGGCTTCAAGTCCGACAATCATCGTTCGGTGCTGGGCTGGCGTCGCGTCCCGTATATCTGGATGGGCACGCTGCTGCAGTTCGGTGGCTTCGCCATCATGCCGTTCGCGCTGCTGGTGCTGTCGGGCGGTGGCGAATATCCGGCGGTCTATGGCCAGATCGGCGCGGCGATTGCATTCCTGCTGGTCGGCGCCGGCATGCACACTACCCAGACCGCAGGTCTCGCGCTGGCTACCGATTTGGCGCCCGAAGAATCGCGCCCGCGGGTGGTGGCGTTTCTCTACGTGATGCTGTTGGTCGGGATGACCGGCAGTGCGTTGATCTTCAGTGAGCTGCTGCGCAATTTCAGCGAGCTGCAGCTCATCCAGGTGATCCAGGGCGTCGCGGTGACCCAGCTGCTGCTGAACATCGCGGCATTGTGGAAACAGGAAGCGCGCAATCCGGCGCTGACCTCGGCGAGCCGCGAGCGGCCGCAGTTCAATCAATCCTGGGCGCGTTTCCGCGCCGCCGGCGGCTCGTCGCGGATGCTGGTTGCGGTCGCGCTCGGCACTGCGGGCTTCTCGATGCAGGACATCCTGCTGGAGCCTTATGGCGCCGAAGTGCTGAGGTTGTCGGTCGGCCAGACCACGGCGCTCACGGCCTTCTTTGCGCTCGGCACGCTGGTCGGCTTCGGCCTCGCCGCACGCACGCTCGGTCGCGGCGGCGATCCTTACCGGCTCGCCGGCTTCGGCGCGCTGATTGGCATCTTTGCATTCGCCGCTGTAGTGCTCGCCGCGCCCGCGCAGTCGGCAGCCCTGTTCCGTGTCGGTACGGCGCTGATCGGCCTTGGGGGCGGCTTGTTCGCGGCCGGTACTTTGACGGCCGCAATGGCAGTCGCGTCCGAGAGCGATCCCGGTCTCGCACTTGGAACGTGGGGCGCCGTGCAGGCGACGGCAGCCGGCGGCGGCATCCTGCTGGGCGGCGGCATTCGCGATCTGATCGCTTCGCTTGCCGACAACGGCGCGCTCGGCAGCGTCCTGTCGGGGCCGGCGGTCGGCTACGGCTTTGTCTACAACATCGAGATCGCGTTGCTGTTCGCAACGCTGGTTGCGGTCGGTCCGCTCGTGCGCACGGCACGGCCGGTCGGAACGCAGCCTGCTACCAAGTTCGGCCTCGCCGAATTTCCAGGTTAACAAAGAGGAAGGGGTCCGCTCATGCAACCCGGAGCGTATTTGGACTTAGCACAGGTTACCCTGTACGTATTTTGGATCTTCTTCGCCGGCTTGCTCTTCTATCTCCGCCGCGAAGACAAGCGCGAGGGCTATCCGCTGGTCGCTGACGTCGGCACCGGCACCCGGCTCGCGAAGGTCGGCGTTCCTGCGCCGCCGGATCCGAAGACCTACCTGCTGCGCGGCGGTGCCACCAAGACCGTGCCGTCGACCAGCAACGACCGTCCGAACGTGGCGCTTGCTCCGACCGCTCCGTGGCCGGGCTCGCCGTTCGTTCCGACCGGCAATCCGTTCGCCGACGGCGTCGGCCCGGGCTCGTATGCGCAGCGCGCCGATGTGCCCGAGCTTGGCCTCGACAACCTGCCGATCATCGCGCCGCTGCGCGCTGCCAAGGGCATGTTCCTCGATCCGCGCGATCCGAATCCGGTCGGTTTCCCGGTTGTCGGCTGTGACGGCCAGGTCGGCGGCACCGTGACCGAGGTGTGGGTCGATCGCGCCGAAGTGTTGGCCCGCTACCTCGAAGTCGAGGTCGCCAAGACCAAGAAGAAGGTGCTTCTCCCGGTCCCGTTCGCGCTGATCAACAGCCCGGTCGGCAAGGTTTCGGTCGACGCCATTCGTGGCGATCAGTTCGCCGGCGTTCCGGCGCTGGCCAAGGCCGATCAGGTGACCAAGCTCGAGGAAGACAAGGTCTGTGCGTATTACGGCGCCGGTACTCTCTACGCCACGCCGCTGCGTCAGGAGCCCATCGTATGACCGAATCCCCCAGCCAGTTTCGTGAACTTCCGTCGCCGCTGCCGGAGGGAGAGCGCGTTCTCTGGCAGGGGAAGCCGACCTTCAAAGGGTTGGCCTACCGGACCTTCCACATGCGGGCCGTGGCGATTTACTTCGTCCTGCTGATCGTGTGGAAGGCCTGGTCGAACTGGTCACACGGCCAATCACTCGGAGAAGCGTCGGCGTCCGCGGCGACGCTTCTCGTCCCGGCGCTCGGCGGCCTCGCGCTGCTGACGCTGCTCACCTATCTGTTTCGACGCGCCAGCTGCTACACCATCACCTCCAAGCGCGTGCTGATCCAGACCGGTGTAGCGCTGCCGATCACGCTGAACATTCCACTTGGCAAGATCGCCAACGCCGATCTTCACGAGTTGCGCGACGGCAGCGGCGACATTCCGCTGCGGATCATCGATACTAAGCGCACCTCTTACGTTCTGCTGTGGCCGCATATCCGGCCGTGGCATCTGCGCGAGCCCGAGCCGATGCTGACATCGGTCCCTGACGTCGCCAAGGTGGCAGCCACTCTCACCGAAGCGGTCAAGGCGCAGCTCGATCCCGCCGCAGTGTCTCTTGTTCAAACGGCTACCAGCGGACCAGCTCAAGGCCCGTTGTCCAATCCGGCGGCGCCTGCCGTCGCTTGAACCGGAGATTGAAATGAGTGAGGCCGCCGAAAATTTCTCCGTTCCCAAAGGCGCGTTGATCGGCGCCGCCGCGATCGTACTGTTTGCGATCGGGGCGGGCGCGACCGTTCGCCTGACCGGCTACGGGCACTCGCATATGACACCGCCGGCCGTGGTCGAGAGCGTCGACTTGACCTTCGAGGACAGCTCCGACGGGTTGGTCAATATCTACCGCGCCAATGATCATAGCCTGGTGCGCTCGATCCATCCGGGCGAGTCGGGCTTTGTCCGCGTGGCGATGCGTGGGCTGGCGCGCGAGCGTATGCTGGCTGGCGTCGGATCGGCGCCGCCCTTCGTGCTCGCCCGCCACAGCAACGGCCAGTACACGCTGACCGACACGGCGACGCGCAAGGTTCTCGATCTCAATGCCTTCGGCGCCGACAATCTCCGCGCCTTTTCTCAACTAATGCCCGGCCCGACGGTCGGAACAGCCAACGACAAGAAGGACGGCTCGCAATGAGCACGTTCGGGATCGGGAAACGCACAAGCTTCGACGTTCCCTGCACGGTGGAAATCGAGCAGACGTCGGAAACTCTCCATGCCCACGTGATTCTCGATGGCGACATCGAGATCGGCCCCGGCGACGAAGTGATGGTTCACGACGCGCCGACTCACGTCGAGTTCGGCGAACGGCTCGTCGTTCGGCGCACGGCGACCGTGGTGCGAGCCGGCTGGCTCGACAAGCTCCGCGCGCGGCTGGAAGGTTATCGCGAACTGACCGAACTTTACGAAGTCAGCTTCTCAGATGGGAGGGTTTCATGATTCCGATGGAGGGAGGCGCGCAAGGCACGCTCCGGCCGACGTCGCGGCCCGCAATCAAAGGCAGCGTCGACAGCCTCAACATCGCCAAAGAAGACACCATTCTCACGCCGCGCTTCTACACCACCGACTACGCGGCGATGGACAAGCTCGACGTCACGCTGGTCCGTTCCGAATGGAACGCGATGATGAACGAGATGCGCGCCGACTATAACAAGTCGCATTTCAAGAAGACCGACGAATTCCGTGAGAGCGACCTCGATAAGCTGCCGCCGGAGCTTCGCGCGGAGTTCAAGGACTTCCTTGTGTCGTCACTGACCGCGGAGTTCTCGGGTTGCGTGCTGTATGCGGAAATTAAAAAGCGGATCAAGAATCCCGAGATCCGCGAATTGTTCGGCCTGCTGAGCCGCGACGAAGCGCGTCATGCCGGCTTCATCAACGAAATCCTCAAGGATCACGGCATCGGCGTCGATCTGTCGTTTCTGACGAAGGTCAAGAAGTACACGTACTTCCGCCCGAAGTTCATCTTCTACGCGACCTATCTGTCGGAGAAGATCGGCTACGCCCGCTACATCACGATCTATCGCCAGATGGAGCGTCATCCCGATCGCCGCTTCCATCCGATTTTCAAATGGTTCGAGCGCTGGTGCAACGACGAGTTCCGTCATGGTGAGGCGTTCGCGCTGCTGATGCGTGCTGACCCGTCGCTGCTGTCGGGCGTCAACAAGCTGTGGATTCGCTTCTTCCTGCTCGCGGTGTTTGCCACGATGTATGTGCGCGACCACATGCGACCGGCGTTCTACGAGGCGCTCGGTGTCGATGCGACGGACTACGGCATGCAGGTGTTCCGCATCACCACCGAGATCTCCAAGCAGGTCTTCCCGGTGACGATCAATCTCGACGATCCGCGATTCCTTGCCAACCTCGAGCGCTTGCGCAAGGCGGCGGATAAGATCGCCGAGAGCCGCAGCCAGGGCTTCATCGGCAAGTTGAAGCGGCCGTTCTACGCCGCTTCTGCTGCCGTCGCCTTCGGCCGGCTGTTCCTGCTGCCGGCGAAACGTAACGAACTGCCCCGCGTCATCGGCCTTCGGCCGGCGTGGTGAGGAGACTGGCGCGATGGTGTCCTATCTCGGCCCACCGATCTTCGCAGCCTTCGTCTGGTGGTTCTCCACCGGAGCTGTGCTGCTGCTGGTCGGCAGCGTCGGCCGCTCCGAGCTGCTTCGGGCGGTCTGCGCAGGCGGCATGGTCACGATCGCGCTGTGCGGCCTTTCGGTCACTGCGCACGACACCAGCGTCGGCGCCGCCTATATGGCCTTCAGCTGCATCATTTTCCTGTGGGGGGCGCAGGAGATTGCGTTTCTCTCCGGCTGGCTGACCGGGCCGCGGGCCGAGCCGTGCCCGCCCGACGCCAAAGGCTTTGCCCGCTTCAGCTACGCGCTGCAGGCGATCATCTATCACGAGATCTGCCTGCTCGCGTGCGGCGCGGTAGTTGTCTGGGTCACTCTTGGCGCCGAAAACGAAGTCGGACGCTGGACGTATCTGGCGCTGTGGGTGCTACGCCAGAGCGCCAAGATCAATCTCTTTCTTGGCGTGCCCGTCACCAATGACGAGTTGATGCCCGACGCCGTTCAGTTCCTGAAGACGTACTTCGCGCGGAAGCCTGTCAGTGCGTTCTTCCCCATCTCGGTTACCGCGGCCACGGCCGTGCTGGTTGTGATGATCCAGCGCATCGTCGAAGTCGCGGATACGCCGTTCGAAGTGGTCGGTCTGACGCTGGTATCGACTTTGTTCGCACTTGGCGTCGTCGAACATTGGTTCATGCTGCTACCGCTGCCTGCCATCACACTTTGGAGCTGGGGCATCCGTCCAGGTCTCTCGCCGGAGAGCATCATCATGGAACAGAATCAGTCCACCATCGCCGCTGCGTCCGTGCATGCCGCGCCGACGCAGAGTTCCGAAACGTCGTCGAGCGCCGAGGCCCGGTCTGCTACCGGCCCGCAGCTCGTCGTGGTTCCGACAGCTCGCAAGGACGAAGCGCCGAAGGCGCGCTCGAGCTGTGCTCGTCAGCGGCTCGAAGATCAGTTCCGCCAGACATTCCTCGAACAGCATCCGCGCAGCGGACTGGCTCCGGCCCGGGTCGGCATCACTGCCGAACCGGCCGCAACGATCAACGGGAGGACGTCATGAATTACGAAGCCTATTTCCGCAGGCAGCTCGAAGGCCTCCACCGAGAGGGCCGTTATCGCGTCTTTGCCGATCTCGAACGCCATGCCGGTTCGTACCCACGCGCCACCCACTACAAGCCGGACGGCACCGGCGAGGTGACGGTCTGGTGCTCCAACGACTATCTCGGCATGGGGCAGCATCCCGCCGTGCTGAAGGCGATGCACGAGGCGCTCGACAGTTGCGGCGCCGGCGCCGGCGGTACCCGTAACATCGCCGGAACGAATCACTATCACGTCCTGCTCGAGCAGGAGCTCGCCGCTCTGCACGGCAAGGAATCCGCGCTGCTGTTCACTTCCGGCTACGTCTCGAACTGGGCTTCGCTGTCGACGCTGGCATCGCGCATGCCGGGTTGCGTGATTCTTTCGGACGAACTGAACCACGCTTCGATGATCGAGGGCATCCGCCACAGCCGAAGCGAGACGCGCATCTTCGCGCACAACGATCCGCGGGATCTCGAGCGCAAGCTCGCCGATCTCGATCCGCACGCACCGAAGCTGGTGGCTTTCGAGTCGGTGTATTCGATGGATGGAGATATCGCGCCGATCGCCGAGATTTGCGACGTTGCCGACGCCGCCAATGCGATGACCTATCTGGACGAAGTGCACGGCGTCGGCCTGTACGGGCCGAACGGTGGCGGCATCGCCGATCGCGAGGGGCTCAGCCATCGCCTCACTATCATCGAAGGCACGCTGGCGAAGGCGTTCGGCGTGGTCGGCGGCTATATCGCCGGCTCGGCGGCGGTGTGTGACTTTGTCCGCAGCTTCGCCTCTGGCTTCATCTTCTCGACCTCGCCGCCGCCGGCGGTGGCTGCTGGCGCGCTGGCCAGCATCCGGCATCTGCGCGCCAGCTCGGCCGAGCGCGACCGCCATCAGGATCGTGTGGCGCGGTTGCGCGCACGGCTCGATCAGGTGGGCGTGGCCCACATGGCGAATCCCAGCCATATCGTGCCGGTGATGGTCGGCGACGCGACACTGTGCAAGCAGATCAGCGACGAACTGATCAGCCGCTACGGCATCTATGTGCAGCCGATCAATTATCCGACGGTGCCGCGCGGCACCGAGCGCCTGCGTATCACGCCGTCGCCGCAGCACACCGACGCCGATATCGAGCACCTGGTGCAGGCGCTCAGTGAAATCTGGGCCCGGGTCGGTCTTGCCAAGGCGGCGTAGTCACGCGGCGCGGGCGATCCAAGAGCGGACGACGTTCGCGGTCATTGCGGGCGGATCAAGACGACCCGAGGGGCGCTGCCTCGGGTGGTCTGCTCCGCTTTTTTAAAGCTCGATATGAGCCGATATGAGCGCAGAGGGCCGCAGCTATCTCAATGGCAGCGGGGCCCGCGGTCGCTTTTGAGAGTGCTTCGTCAACGTTTGCCGCGTTGCGCCGAAGCGGGTGACGACGACCGCGTCAGCCGCATCCGGCGGTCGGTGCGCGGCAGGAAATGCGCGCCTTCGGCTTTTAAAAATTCCAACATCGCCCGAGCTGGTGGCAGCAACACCTTGTCGTTGCGCGTCACCACGAACCATTGACGCACGATCGGTAGCCCCACCACGTCGAGGATGACCAGCCGCCGCTCGTCCAGCTCGGTCGCGACCGTATGGGCTGACAGGAAGGCGATGCCGAGGCCGGCGATCACGGCCTGTTTGATCGTCTCGTTGCTGCCCATCTCCATGCCGATCGTCGGCCGAATCCCGGCGCTTCCGAACAGTTGCTCCATCAGGCTCCGCGTGCCCGAGCCCGGTTCGCGCGTCAGAAACGTCTCGCCCACGAGCTCGGTCAGGGCGATGTCCTGCTTGCGTGCCAGCCGGTGTGCGGTTGGCGCGATGATGACGTGCGGGTGATCGCCGATCAGATGGGTTTCGACCTCGATATCCACCGGCGGACGTCCCATGATGGCGATGTCGAGTTCGTAGCCGCGCAGCGCTGCGCCGATGTCCTGGCGATTGCCGATAAACAGTCGCACATCGATCTTCGGGTTCTGCTTTAAGAATCCGGAGATGGCGAAGGGCACGAAGTACTTGGCCGTCGAGACCGCGCCGATCGAAATCCGCCCCGCAGTCTTGCCGGCGATCATCTCCAGCGAGGTGTCGCAGGCCGCGATTGCCGCCTCGATGCGCTCGCTCAGCGCCAGCACTTCCAGGCCGGCATCAGTGAGCTGCATGCCGTCGTTGCGGCGTTGGATCAACGGGATGCCGGCCAGCGCCTGCAGGTTGCGAAGCTGCAGAGTCACGGCCGGCTGGGTCAGATGCAGCTTGTTTGCCGCCGCCGTGATGCTGCCGGTCTCCGCAAGCGCCGCAAGCGCCCGGAGCTGGCGGATCGAAACGGTGCGAAATTGACGGCTCATCGAACGGATGCTGCGTGCAGGGACTTTAACGAAGTGTCGGCTATTCGCCGAACGCGGTCAACATTGAACAGGTGATGAAGCTGGTGTGCCGCCCGAGACCGCTCGCCGGTCAGCTTGTGCGGCCTCGCGACCGCGTGCTCATGGTGCGGCAGACGTGATCAGCCGATCCGCGACGAAAGCTGGAGACTTCACTCTCCAGGCCGAAGACCAACAGATCAAGCGAACGTTGCCAGCCGCAGCGAGACTGTCGGCCTGTAAGGCCGTATGAGTGATGCGCGGTCATTTGGTAACAACCCTCGTACAAATTCGTGAAATACATCGATTGCGGCGTATCCCCGTTCAATGACGAGTAGTAGCCGAAATGGCTTCCTCGTTAGCGAGAATCACCGACATTTAAACGGTAAATTCACGCGCGAACGATCAGAGTTCGTGTCAACGACGCAATTTATAACTAATCGGATTGTTCTCACTATAGCCGCCGACAACCACGCCATGGACAGGGAGCCGCCTGTGAGGAGTCGTATTTTGCATATCGATGATGACCCGGCGATGTTGAAGATTGTCGCTGCGGTGCTCTCGGTCGATCCGACCCTCGAGACGAAGGGTTGTCTCTCGGGCGAAGAAGGGGTGCGCGCGGCTGCTGAATGGCAGCCGGATCTGATCCTGAGTGATGTCTCGATGCCGGGAGTCGGTGGGCTCGAGTTGCTGGAGCGGCTTCGTAATCGGGCAAGTACCATGGGAATTCCGGTGGTCTTCACCACCGCCTGCAGCCAGCTGGATCATATCTCCCGCTTCATGTCGCACGGTGTGTCAGGCGTCATCGCGAAGCCCTTTAATCTGCGCGAACTCGTTGGCAGTGTCCGCAGATATCTCGATCTTGCAGCCATGGAGCATGACGAGCCGGTGCCTCCCGACGTCCAGATTGATCAGCGTTTCCGGGACGATCGGGCCACGCTTTGCGGTTTCCGTCAGTCGTTTGCGGCGGGAGACGAGGCCGGGCCGATGCGCGACGTCGTGCACAAGCTGGTCGGTGTCGCCGGTCTGTACGGTTATGAGGCGATCAGTGAATCAGCTGCGCAGCTTGAGCGAGAGCTGGAAAGCCTCGCGCGTGGCATCGCGACACGAGTCGACGTCCTGCAGCGCCTCGACGAACTGCTCAGCCTGCTTGATCGCGACCAAGAGGCGCGGCGCAAATGATCGAACAACCCGGAGAGGACCGAATGGCCGCGCGGAAGATTCTGATAGCGGACGATGAGCCGGCGATCCTGGCGGCGTTGTCAACGCGCTGCAGGAAGATGGGCTTCGAGGTCGACACGGCGGCCAACGGCCTGCAGATGTTGCTCAAGGCGCGGCGGACCTCTCCGGACTTGATCATCGTGGATGTGAACATGCCGCAGCTCGACGGGCTCACGGCGTCGTTCCATCTGCTCGAGCCGGGCGGCCCCCCGGTCGATGTCATCGTGGTGACCGGCCTCTCGAATGTCGAAACGCTGGAGCGTTGCGAATCGATGGGCATGTTCTACGCCTGCAAGAGAACGGAATTCTGGCGGGACATCAGCCGTGCTTTGACGCAGATCTTTCCGCACATGGCCGAGGCGATCGCTGCCGAGACCGGGTCGTTGGCAGCTACGGCGAGCGAGGTCCCGACGAGGCCGCGTGTATTGGTGGTCGACGACGATGAGCAGGTCGGCGAATTTCTCGCGAGCCGCCTTCGAAAGCTCGGCATCGAAGTGCTCTATGCGCCGAACGCGGCGCGCGCGCTTCGTCTCGCGGCCGGCCAATATCCCAGCGTTGTCGTAGCGGACTATCATATGCCGGAGGGGGATGCCGGCTTCCTGATCACCCGTTTGCGTAGCTATCCGGCCACGGCGCAGATTCCGGTCATCGTCCTGAGCGGCCGGGATATCGACGAACCCACCGAAAAGCTGCTGAGACGAGACGTGCTGGGCTATCCGGGCGCTATCGGCATCTTCAGGAAGTCGTTCGACGTGAGCGGACTGTTCGAGACAATTCAGCACTACTGCTCCCCGGGTCCGAGAGTGGACCCGGCGGCTTAGGGCGGATGGCAGTCGTGACGCGCGTCGATCCCGCAAAGCGCAAGTTCGAAGGCGCGCCGCTGCCGAGCCGGCGCGTCCCCGAGCGCAGGACTGGACGGTCGTTGGCACGGCTCGGCGGCGTCGCGGTAATCGTCGCCTTGAGCGTCGTGGCAGGACGGATCGCTTCCGAGGACGCGCTGTCGTGGGACACGTTCAGTACTTGGGCGCTCGATATCCCGTGGTGGATTCTCGTGAGCTCGTTGGCGGGCGGCCTGTTGATCGCCGGGTTGATCGAGCTGCATTTGGCGGGGCTCGAGCGTCGCAATGCCCGCACGCGCCATAATTCGCATCTGGCGGCGATTGTCGAAGGCTCGAGCTATGCGATCGTCGGCAGTTCGATGGATGGCACGGTCCTGAGCTGGAACAAGGCCGCCGAGCGTCTGTTCGGCTACGCGGCCGAGCAGGCGATCGGTCGCAATGCCAGCGATCTGATCGTTCCGGACGATCTCCGCGAGGAAGAGCGCCAGATGCTCGAAGGCATCCGGGATGGCACGTCCTTCGCGTATCTCTGGACCAAACGAAGGCGGGCGAACGGCAATCTGGTCGATGTCGCCGTGAGTATCTCGCCCATTCGCTCGGACGAAGGCGCGCTCATCGGGATGGCGGCTTCCGCGCGCGACATCACCGATCTCGTACAGGCGGAACGAGAAATCCACAATCTCAATGCGTCGCTCGAACAGCAGGTCGCCGAGCGGACCGCTCAGCTCGAGAAAACCCTGACGCTGCAGACTGCCATCCTGGAGCGCGCAGCCTATGCGGTGATCGCGACCGACGTCTCCGGCACGATCACCCTGTTCAATCCGGCTGCCGAACGAATGCTGGGCTACAAGGCGGAGGAATTGAACGGACGGGCGACAGCCATGCTGTTTCACGACCCCGACGAACTCGCCGAGCGAGCGGACGCGATGCGCAAGGAGGGAGTTCATGTCGCCTCCAACCTCGCTGTTCTTCGGGCGCGGCTCGCCCGCAATGATCCGGACACTGCGGTCTGGACCTACATCGACAAATACGGCAACCGCATCCCGACGCGGTTGACGCTGAGCCTGCTGCGGTCGAAGGACGGCGACAATCTCGGCGTTCTCGGGATTGCGATCGACCTGACCGAGCAGCTCAAATACGAAGACGAGCTCAAGGCGGCGCGGGCGAGTGCGGAGCAGGCGAGTGCCGCCAAGGCCGACTTTCTCGCCAACATGAGCCACGAGATCCGCACGCCGCTGAACGGCATCATCGGCTACGCCGACCTCGTACTCGAAGATCAAACGTTGGCACCCGACATCCGTCGGCAGGTGACACGGATCTTCGAGGCCAGTGATTCCCTGCGTGTGATCATCGACGACATTCTGGACTTCTCGAAGATCGAGGCCTGCGGCGTCAGGCTGGAGAGCAAGCCGCTCTACATCAACGAACTCATCGCCAACTGCGCGTCGATCATCGAGCCGAAGGCCGACGAGAAGGGGCTCAAGCTGGCCGCCACAGCGCGTGACACGCCACCTGTGTTGATCGGCGACGCTGCGCGGCTGCGGCAGGTGTTGTTGAATTTGATGAACAACGCCGTCAAATTCACTGCGGCCGGGTCGGTCGAATTGATCGTGTCCTGCGTGTCGCGCGTCGACAATGTCGCCCGTCTACGGATTGCCGTCACCGACACCGGCATCGGCATTTCGCCGGATGAGCAAAAGGGGTTGTTCAAACGATTCAGCCAGGCCGACGAGACGATCTCCCGCAAATACGGGGGCACAGGCCTGGGCCTGGCGATCTCGCAGCGTATTGTTCAAGCCATGCAGGGGGAGCTGAGAATCGACAGCGAGCCAGGCGTCGGCAGTACGTTCTCTTTCGAAATCGATCTTCCCGTTGCCGACCAGGTCGACATCGAGCGCCACGACACGCCGGTGCAAAGCAATCGGAGCGCCCGGGTCCTCGTCGTCGATGATGTCGAGATGAACCGCGATCTCTGCAAGACCATGCTCGGCAGGGCCGGGCACAAGGTCGATCTGGCCGACAGCGGCAACATGGCGATCGCCATGACCGGCAGCCGCAGTTACGATCTGATCTTCATGGACGTGCAGATGGGCGAAATGGACGGGATGGAAGCGACCCGTCGCATCCGCGCGCTGGGCGCCAGTCTCAGCACGGTTCCGATCATCGCGCTGACGGCGAATGTGCTTCCCGAACAGGTCGCGCGCTACAAGGCGGCCGGCATGGACGATCATCTCGGCAAGCCCATCAATCGCGCCGAACTCCTGGCCTGCGTGGCGAAGTGGATCGACGAGCCGATCCTGCACGTTCCCTCCGTCCCGCTCGCGCCCGTGGAGGCCGAGGCGGACCCGTCTCTGCAGCCGGTGCGCGATCGATCGGCGCTTGAAGACCTGCGGCTGTTCGCCAGCGAGCATGAGATTGCCGGCTTCGCCGCCCAACTGCAGGACAGCATCGCTTGCATTCAGGCGCGTTGGCCCAGCCGGATCGATGTGACGACGCTTGGAGAGGACTCCCGCGAGGAGTTGCGCATCGTTGCTCACAAGGCCGTCTCGCTCGCCGGACAGCTCGGCTTTCGGCAATTGGAAGTCGCGTTGCGCCAGATGGAGACAGCCTACGAACGCGCCGCGGATATTCCGCTCGCCTTCGTCCTGCTACATGCGGCGATCGACGCTGCCGCGCCAGAAATCGAGATAATGCAAACTGCGTGATTGAGGGCGCTAGATTGATATAAGAAATACTTTTGTCAATACGAAGATAATGAAATTTCTCTTATCTTTGCGACCGTGATCAAAGTCTCGTGCAACGCATTCGCGATGCCGAACGGATCTGCGGCGCTCCTGCAAGCCCATTCCAAAACGGCGTCCGACCAGCTGCGGTCACCGCACAGAGGCTTTCGAGGAGGACGGCATGAACGAGTCAGTCACCATCCGTGGCAAGGACCGCTATCGGTCCGGCGTGATGGAATACAAGAAGATGGGCTATTGGGAGCCCGACTACGAGCCGAAGGACACCGACGTCATCGCTCTGTTCCGCGTCACGCCGCAGGACGGCGTCGATCCGATCGAGGCCTGCGCGGCGGTCGCCGGTGAAAGCTCGACCGCCACTTGGACGGTGGTGTGGACCGATCGCCTGACGGCGGCAGAGAAGTATCGCGCCAAGTGCTACCGCGTCGATCCGGTGCCGAATGGCCCGGGCCAGTACTTCGCCTATATCGCTTACGATCTCGATCTGTTCGAGCCCGGCTCGATCGCCAATCTCACCGCATCGATCATCGGCAACGTGTTCGGCTTCAAGCCGCTGAAGGCGCTGCGGCTCGAGGACATGCGGCTGCCGATCGCCTATGTGAAGACGTTCCAGGGGCCGGCGACCGGTATCGTGGTCGAGCGCGAGCGCATGGACAAGTTCGGCCGGCCGCTGCTCGGCGCCACCGTCAAGCCGAAGCTCGGCCTGTCCGGCCGCAATTACGGCCGCGTCGTCTATGAAGCGCTGAAGGGCGGCCTCGATTTCACGAAGGACGACGAGAACATCAACTCGCAGCCGTTCATGCACTGGCGGGAGCGCTTTCAATATTGCATGGAGGCCGTCAACAAGGCCCAGGCCGCCAGCGGCGAGATCAAGGGCACTTACCTCAACGTCACCGCGGCGACCATGGAGGACATGTACGAGCGCGCCGAATTTGCCAAGGAGATTGGGTCGATCATCGTGATGATCGACCTCGTGATCGGCTACACGGCGATCCAGTCGATGGCCAAGTGGGCGCGCAAGAACGACATGATCCTGCATCTGCACCGCGCCGGTCACTCGACCTACACGCGGCAGCGCAACCACGGCGTCTCATTCCGCGTCATCGCCAAATGGATGCGGCTTGCCGGCGTCGATCATATCCATGCCGGTACCGTGGTCGGCAAGCTCGAAGGCGATCCGGCGACGACGCGTGGTTACTACGACATCTGCCGCGAAGACTACAACCCGACGCAGCTCGAGCACGGCGTGTTCTTCGATCAGCACTGGGCCAGCCTCAACAAGCTGATGCCGGTGGCGTCGGGCGGCATCCATGCCGGCCAGATGCACCAGCTGCTCGATTTGCTCGGCGAAGACGTCGTGTTGCAGTTCGGCGGCGGCACCATCGGCCACCCGATGGGCATCGCGGCCGGCGCCACGGCCAATCGCGTGGCGCTAGAGGCGATGATCCTCGCTCGCAACGAGGGCCGCGATTACGTCCACGAGGGTCCGGAGATCCTCGCCAAGGCGGCGCAGACCTGCACGCCGCTGAAGGCCGCACTCGACACCTGGAAGAACGTCACCTTCAACTACGAATCCACCGACACCCCCGACTACGCGCCGACGCCGTCGGTCTCGGTGTAAGTCCTAAATTCGAGCGGTATCCGAGATTTCACCGTCATTGCGAGGAGCGAAGCGACGAAGCAATCCAGCCTGTGCACTGCGCTTCTGGATTGCTTCGCTTCGCTCGCGATGACGGACTTGGAGGTCGTTCGCCAAACACCAAGGAGCAATTCCCATGCGCGTGACCCAAGGCTGTTTCTCGTTCCTGCCCGATCTCACCGACGAGCAGATCTCCGCCCAGGTGCAATACGCACTCGGTAAGGGCTGGGCAGTGAACCTCGAATTCACCGACGACCCGCATCCCCGCAACACCTATTGGGAGATGTGGGGCCTGCCGATGTTCGATCTGCAGGACGCCGCCGGCGTGATGATGGAACTCAACGAATGCCGCAAGGTTTACGGCGACCGCTATATTCGGCTGTCGGCGTTCGACTCCTCGCACGGCTGGGAGTCGGTGCGGCTGTCGTTCATCGTCAACCGGCCGAAGGACGAGCCCGGCTTCCGGCTCGACCGCCAGGAGGTCGACGGCCGCAACATGCGCTACACCACGCGCGCCTATTCGGCCGACAAGCCTGAAGGCCGTCGCTACGGAGGCTGATCGTGGACACGACTTCCGCAGCAACGAACGAGAGCGACGCGCCGCCGGCGCGCGTCGATCTTCGTGCCGAGTTCGATGCCGTCGGCATCGGCGACGTGCTGGATCAGCTCGATCGCGAGCTGATCGGGCTGAAGCCGGTGAAGACCCGCATCCGCGAGATCGCAGCGCTGCTGCTGGTCGAGCGGCTGCGCAAGCGGATGGGCCTCGCGACCGGAAACCCGACGCTGCACATGTCGTTCACCGGCAATCCCGGCACCGGCAAGACAACGGTGGCGCTGCGCATCGCCTCGATCCTGCACAAGCTTGGCTTCGTGCGCCGCGGCCACGTCGTGTCGGTGACGCGCGACGAACTGGTCGGGCAGTATATCGGCCACACCGCGCCGAAGACCAAGGAAGTGCTGAAGAAGGCGATGGGCGGCGTACTGTTCATCGACGAGGCGTATTATTTGTATCGCCCCGAGAACGAGCGCGACTACGGTCAGGAGGCGATCGAAATCCTGCTGCAAGTGATGGAGAACCAGCGCGACGATCTGGTGGTGATCCTGGCCGGCTATGCCGACCGGATGGAGAAATTCTTCGCGAGCAACCCGGGATTCCGCTCACGCATTGCCCATCATATCGACTTTCCGGACTACACCGACGGCGAACTCCTCGGCATTGCCGAGGGCATGCTGAGCGAGCAAAATTATCGCTTCGATCCGGATGCGAAGACCGTGTTCGAGCGTTACATCGTGGTGCGCAAGACGCAGCCGCTGTTCGCCAACGCCCGCTCGATCCGCAACGCGCTCGACCGCATCCGCCTCCGCCAGGCCAACCGCCTGATTGCCGACCTCGACCGCTCGCTGAGCGCAGAGGATCTCATGACGATCCAAGCCGGCGACGTACTGGCGAGCCGGGTGTTCGGGAAGGGTGAGGGCAGCGCCACGTAGTTCGGCTGGCCCCGACCCCGTCATTCCGGGGCGCCGCACCCGGGGGGCGGTTGGGCGGCCCGGCAGCGCAAAACCCAAAAAAAAAATTTTTTAAAAACACGGGG
>NZ_JBMDXE010000112.1:0-16410 GCF_048594845.1 Rhodopseudomonas sp.
AGCGAATTGCGGGCGTGGACGCTCTCGTCGGCGCACACCGGGATCGGGCGCTGGATCGTCGCCAGCGCTTCGTCGTTACCAGCGGGCAGGGGTTGTTCGACCAGCGTAACGCCGACGTCGGCGCAGGCGGCCAGATTGCGGACGAGGTTGTCCGGCGTCCACGCCTCATTGGCGTCGACGATCAGTTCGGCCTTCGGCGCCGCGCGTCGCACCGCCGCGATCCGGTCTGCGTCGCCGTCGCCGCCGAGCTTGATCTTCAGCAGCGGCCGCGCTGCGGCTTTCGTGGTGGCTTCGGCCATCGCCTCCGGGGTGCCCAGCGAGATCGTGTAGGCGGTGGTCGCCGCGCACGGCGCGGGCACGCCGAGCACATCCCACGCCCGCCGGCCGCTCAGCTTGGCGTCGAGATCAAGCAGCGCGCAGTCGAGCGCGTTGCGTGCCGCACCCGGAGGCATCGCGGATTGCAACTCGGTGCGGCCGAGGCCGTGCAGCAGCGGTGCGCGCATCGTCTCGATCGCGGCGAGCACGCCCTCGGGGGTCTCGCCGTAGCGGGCATAGGGCACACATTCGCCGCGACCGGTCCGGCCGTCCCGCGAGACTTCCGCGACGACGACGACGGCTTCGGTCTTGGCGCCGCGGCTGATGGTGAAAGCGCCGGCAATCGGCCAGCGCTCGATGCCTGCATGAAATTGGGACGGATTGATGGAACTCATTTGAATTTCTGACAGACTCAAGCCGAGGGTTGCCCGGCGGAACTAAGTATGGCTGGTAGTGGGGCTTTCTCACAAGCCGTGTTTGATTTCGGATTGGCTCAAAATGGTACAGCAACTCGCACTGGACGGCGATCCGACGCTCGAGCGCATCGCGCGGGGCGACGCGCTGGCGCTCTGCGCTGCCGGAACGTGGACGGCCCGGTTCGCGCCGCGGCTGGAACGCATTGTTGCCGATGCCGAGCAACTCACCGGAACGCGGCCGAATATTTCTATCGATGTCTCGCAGATCGCGCGGCTCGACACGTTCGGCGCGTGGCTGATCGAACGGCTTCGCCGCAATCTCACCCGCGACGGCGCGGAGGCGAGCATCGCCGGCCTGTCGGCGAACTATGCGAGCCTCGTCGATGAAGTTCGTCAGGTGAAACCGGCCGCGCCGCCGGCCCGGGCGGTCGGACCGCTGCGCGGATCTGTCGAAGCGCTCGGCCGGACCATGTACGGCTTCGCCGACGACATCGTGGCGCTGATCAGTATGCTGGGCGCCGTGCTCGCCGGCGTGCTGCGCGCCATTCTGCGGCCGTCCACGTTCCGCCTGACATCGACGGTGCATCACCTCGAGCAGGTGTGCTGGCGAGCGGTGCCGATTGTCGTGCTCATCACCTTTCTGATCGGCTGCATCATCGCGCAGCAGGGCATCTTCCACTTCCGCCGGTTCGGCGCCGACGTGTTCGTGGTCGATATGCTCGGTGTCCTGGTGCTGCGCGAGATCGGCGTGCTGCTGGTCGCCATCATGGTGGCCGGCCGCTCCGGCAGCGCCTACACGGCGGAGCTCGGTTCGATGAAGATGCGCGAGGAGGTCGACGCGCTGCGCACCATGGGGTTCGACCCGATCGACGTGCTGATCGTGCCGCGACTGATCGCGCTGGTGATCGCGCTGCCGATCCTCACCTTCCTCGGCGCGATGGCGGCGCTGTATGGCGGTGGTCTGGTGGCGTGGCTGTACGGCGGCGTCGATCCGGAGGCCTTTCTGCTGCGGCTGCGCGACGCGATCTCGATCAATCACTTCACCGTCGGCATGATCAAGGCGCCGGTGATGGCGGCGGTGATCGGCATCGTCGCCTGCGTCGAGGGCCTCGCGGTGCGCGGCAGCGCGGAGTCGCTGGGCAGCCACACCACGGCCTCGGTGGTGAAGGGTATCTTCTTCGTGATCGTGATGGACGGCGTGTTCGCGATCTTCTTCGCCTCGATCGGGATCTGACGATGGCGGTTGCGGCAGTCGATCCGATCATCCGGGTGCGCGACGTGTCGGTGCAGTTCGGCCCGACGCGGGTCCTGAACGAGCTCAGCCTCGACGTTCGCCGCGGCGAGATCCTCGGCTTCGTCGGTCCGTCGGGCGCCGGCAAATCCGTACTGACGCGGACCATCATCGGGCTGGTGCCGAAGCTCAGCGGCTCGATCGAGGTGTTCGGCGTCGATCTCGACGCAGCCGGCAAGGCCGACCGGCGCGGTGTCGAGCGGCGCTGGGGCGTGCTGTTCCAGCAGGGCGCATTGTTTTCGTCGCTCACCGTGCGTCAGAACATCCAGTTCCCGATCCGCGAATATCTCAAGCTGTCGCAGAAGCTGATGGACGAGATCACCATCGCCAAGCTGGTAATGGTCGGCCTCAAGCCGGAGGTGATCGACCGCTATCCGTCGGAACTGTCGGGCGGCATGATCAAGCGCGTGGCCTTGGCCCGCGCTCTGGCGCTCGATCCGGAATTGGTGTTCCTGGACGAGCCGACCTCCGGGCTCGATCCGATCGGCGCCGGTGATTTCGACGAGCTGGTGCGCACTTTGCAGCGCACTTTGGGGCTCACCGTTTTCATGGTAACTCACGATCTCGACAGCCTTCACACCGCCTGCGACCGGATTGCCGTGCTCGGCGACGGCAAGGTGATCGCGGCCGGGTCGATGGCCGATATGCAGGGCTCACAGCATCCGTGGCTGCGGTCGTATTTCCACGGCAAGCGGGCACGTGCGGTGGTCGGTTAGGCGATGCGCAAATTGGCTTGGTATTTCGGCGGTGCGTGCCGCTTTCAGTCCGCAATTCGCGCGCACAGCAGGCGCGCCGGCGGCGCCGGATTTGTTGGAGTTGAGTAATGGAAACCCGGGCGAATTACTTCCTGATCGGCACCTTCACCCTGGCGGTGATCGCCGCGGCGTTCGGCTTTGTGCTGTGGTTCCAGAGCTTGCATTCCACCAAGGCGCGCAGCCCGCTCCGGGTGATCTTCGAAGGTGCAGCCTCGGGCCTGCGCAACGGCGGCAGCGTCAACTTCAACGGCGTTCGCGTCGGTGAGGTGATTTCGGTCAAGCTCGACAATCCGAAGCGCGTGGTGGCGCTGGCGATGGTCGAGAACACCGCTCCGATCCGCAAGGACACGCTGGTCGGCCTCGAATTCCAGGGCCTCACCGGCGTCGCTGCGATCTCGCTGAAGGGCGGCATGGAATCGGCGCCCCCAGTGCCGCTCGACGACGACGGCGTGCCGGTGCTGACCGCCGATCCCGAACTGCTGATGGATATTTCCGAGTCGGTGAAAGCGACGCTGCGCAACGTCAACAAGGTCGTCGCCGAGAACGCCGAGTCGGTGAAGGACTCGCTGCAGAACCTGCAGGTGTTCACCTCAAGCCTGGCGCGCTCGTCGGACAAGATCGACAGCATCATGGCCAAGGTCGACGGCGTCATCGGCAAGACCGACAGCGTGATGCAGGGCATCGACGCGCTGGCCGGCGGCAAGGACGGCGGCGAGCTGTTCCAGGCGGTGAAGTCGTTCCGCGAGCTGGCGGACAATCTCGACAAGCGCTCGGGCGCGCTGATCATCGACGGCCGCCGTACACTGGCCGACATCAGCCGCGCGGTGAACAATCTCGACCGCAACCCGACCCGGCTGCTGTTCGGCCCGAGCAACAGCACGCAGGAGCAGCAGGCCCCGCCGCAGCCGCCCCGCATCCAGGCAGCGCCCCCGTCGGCCGCCCGCGCCGAGCAACCGCGCCCACCGCGGCGGCGGGTGCAGCAATAGGCGCCGGTCGGCTACTGTTCGAACGCCGCGGCCCCAATCTCCGGCCGCCATTGGCGGGCGGGAGTTCAGCTCGATCCCCCGGCTTTGGAACCGGCTCGGTCTTCGATCGTGAGGATTGCCGGCGCCATCGATCTGTCCAAGCGTTTGGCAGACGCTCCGGCTAGATTTACCGTCGTGCGTTCATCCGATTAGGCCGAGAAACCGATGCCCGAAGTCCAAGCGCCGCCGTCTCCTCCGCCAGCGGCCGAGCCTGAGTCCTCCACCTTGCGCCGCCTGGCGTTGCCGATCCTGGCGGTCGCGGTCGCGATCGGCTTCGTTGTGCTGGCCACCGTGCGCTGGGATATCTGGATCGGCCACCGCGCCGTGCAGTCGACCGACGACGCCTATATCCGGGCGCAGACGACGCGGCTGTCGAGCCGGGTGGCGGGGGAGGTGAAGTCGGTCGCTGTCAACGACTTCCAGCGCGTCAAGGCGGGCGACCTGCTGCTGCAGATCGACCCGGCCGATTACGAAGCGCAGCTGGCGCAAGCCGAGGCCGGCGTGGTCGGTGCGCAGGCGGCGCTCGACAATCTCGGCAACCAGATCGAGCTGCAATACGCCACGATCGCCCAGGCCGAGGCGCAGCGCGTGTCGGCGGAAGCCCAGGAGGTCGAGGCCGGGCAGGAGCTGGCGCGGCAGAAGACTCTGAGCCAGTCCGAGGCCGGCACGCGTCAGCGGCTCGAGCAGGCGATCGCCGCGCAGGCCAAGGCGCAGGCGGACGTCAAGGCGAGCCGGGCGGTGATCGCGGCGCAGACCCACCAGCTCGAAGTCCTCAACGGCACCAAGAAGCAGCGCGCCGCCGATCTCGCCGGCGCCAAGGCGACCCGCGATGCCGCCGTGCTGAAGCTCAGCTACACGCGCATTGCCGCGCCGTTCGACGGCGTGGTCAGCGAGCGGCAGGTGCAGCCTGGTGACTACGTCAATATCGGCACCTATCTGATCAGCGTGGTGCCGCTGCCCGACGTCTATGTGGTGGCCAACTTCAAGGAGACGCAGCTGACGCGCGTCAAGCCGGGGCAGCCGGTCGAGATCGTCGTCGACACCTTCTCGGGCGAGAAGCTGCACGGCCGCGTCGAGCGGATCTCGCCGGCCTCGGGCGCGCAGTTCGCGCTGCTGCCGCCCGACAACGCCACCGGCAACTTCACCAAGGTGGTGCAGCGCATCCCGGTCCGCATCCGCTTCGACAAGGATCAGCCGCTGCTGAACCGGCTGCTGCCCGGCATGTCGGTGACGGCGCGGATCGACACCAGCGCGCCGGCGCAGCAATGACGCGTGCCGCCGCCGAGCCGCACGTCGTTGCGGCGGGGCCGGTCTCGACCGGAGGGCTGTCGCGTCATCCGTACTACGCGGTCGGTGCGGTGCTGCTCGGCTCGCTGGTCGCCAATGTCGACTCCCGCGTGTTCTCGCTCGGTCTCGCCGATGTGCGCGGCGGGCTGTCGCTGAGCTTCGATCAGGGCGCTTGGCTCGCCACCGCAAGCACCGCGTCGCAGATCTTCATGGCGCCCGCGGTCGCCTGGCTGGCGACGGTGTTCGGCCTGCGCCGCGTGCTCGGCATTCCGGCGCTGGTCTATGCGGCGATCTCGCTGCTGATCCCGCTGGTGCGCGACTATCAGCTGCTGCTGGTCCTGCACGTCGCCCACGGCCTGCTGCTCGGCGCCTTCGTGCCGGCGACGCTGCTGATCATCTTCCGCAATCTGCCGATGCAATGGTGGCTGCCGGCGATCGCGATCTATGCGATCCGCGTCGGCTTCACCCTCAATGCCGGAGTGTCGATCGCCGGTTTCTATGTCGAGCATCTCGGCTGGCAATGGATCTACTGGCAGGACGTGTTCGTCGCGCCGCTGCTGGCGCTGCTGGTGTATCTCGGCACGCCGGCCGATCCGATCAATCGTGAACTGCTTCGCGGCGCCGATTGGGGCGGCATGCTGCTGTTCGGCTCCAGCGTCGCGATGATCTACACCGGGCTCGACCAGGGCAACCGGCTGGACTGGCTCGGCTCCGGCACGATCGTGGCGCTGCTCGGCGGCGGCACGCTGCTGCTGATCGGCTTCTTCATCAACGAAGCACTGGTGAAGCGGCCGTGGGCTCATGCCGAGATCCTGCTGTCGCGCAATATCGGCCTGGCATTGCTGGCGATCCTGCTGTTTTCGCTCACCAGCCTGTCCAACACCGCGCTGGTGCCGAACTTTCTCGTCAACATCGCGCAGCTCAAGCCGGTGCAGACCGGCCCGCTGTTCATGCTGTGCGCGGTGGCGCCGATGATCGTGCTGCTGCCGCTGTCGATCCATCTGGTGCGACGCTACGACCCGAAGCTGACAATGGTCATCGGCTTCACGGCGTTCGCGGCGGCGGCGCTGCTGGGTACGCGGCTGACGTCGGAGTGGACGGTGTCCGACTTCGTGCCGGTGGTGCTGCTGCAGTCGGTGGGCGTATCGTTCACCTTGCTGCCGATCATCATCGTCACGCTGTCGAACTCCGACCCGACCCGCGCGACGGCGTTCGCCGCCTATATCCAGATGATGCGGCTGGGCTGCGCCGAGATCGGCATCGCGCTGATGACCACCTGGCTGCGCGTGCGCGAGCAGACCCACTCCAATCTGCTCGGCCAGCACGTCGCCAGCGGCGACGCCGACGTGGTCGGGACGCTCACCAAATTGAAGGAGCTGTTCGCCGGCTATGGCGACAGCCTCGCCCAGGCCCGCAGCGTCGGCACGCTCGCCGGCCTGGTGCAGCGCCAGGCCAACACGCTGGCCTATATCGACGGCTTCTGGCTGACCTTCTGGTTCGCACTCGCCGGCCTCGTCTGCGTCGCACTGATCGGCCGCGCCCCGCCGGGGCCCTTCACGCCGAAGCGGGGGTAGGGGACGGAAGCGGGATGCCCTCGGGGAGTGAGGCGACGCCTTTGCGCCAACTCCATCGTCATTTGCGCTAACAACACCCGTCATTGCCGGGCTCGACCCGGCAATCCATCCTCTTCGCAACATCGCTCACATCACAAGAAGCCATCCTTCAGCGCGCTGACGCGCGCGATGGATGCGCGGGCCTTCGCCGCGCCGAAGGGGCTCCGGCCCCGCAGGCGGGTCAAGCCCGCGCATGACGACAGAGGATGGGGCGGGGGCGCTGCCACAAACCCGGTCGTCATCACCCGCGAAAGCGGGTGACCCAGTATTGCAGAGCGCTCACGGCAAATGCTGATGCCGACCAACGAATGCTCTGGGATACTGGGTCGCCCGCCTGCGCGGGCGATGACGTATGAGGATGGGGCGACCCTCGTCCGTGACGTGGAACCGATTCAACTATCAAACAGCCACACGCCCGCATTCTCGCGGCGCGTTGCGCCCGAGGTTTGCTGCATTCCTGTCGCCCTCTCTTGGAAGAGGGCGCGCGGAACGCCGGGTGCCCGATGCACCCGCGGCCTCGTGTGCGTAAGTAAAAAGCACACGAGTTAGAAACCACGGTCACACCGGAAACATCCGGCGTTCCGCGCGCGATGGTGTTAACGGCGTATCTCGTGCTCTCCCCGGCGCCCGACACGGTTTTTGGTCGCCGTCGCGTCCGACTGTTCGCGTGCGCTTCGGTGGAAGCGGAACGCCTGGTCGGGGCTTGATGCCACGCGGGACATCAGGACCACACGCCTTGGCCGTCCGCGGCAGCGTGGTCGTCAGCGCTTCGGTGTTGTGACGCGCCAGTTCTTATGGCACTGACGGGATTGGCCGGGATCATCCGGGAAAATTCGGGAAACGCCGGAAACGATTGAGCTTTTGGCGGCGGCGCCGATCTCTCGCGGACCGGACGCCGCGCAAGTTCAAATGGCACCGGGCGCCGGCGGCGATCCGAGAAACGCCCGGTTTTCCGTCGGGCCTTCCTGGAACTGGGAAACGAATGCGGGGCGCCGGCCGGGCGATTCCCAGTTGGCCGATTTTGCAGCAATGCCCGAACGGCGCGGACTTCCGGGATTCCGGCGAACCGAGCGCGGCGCCAACTGGGAATCGGAACTGGGAATCGGGAAGCGCCCAAAATCCCGAAAATCGAGCGCCGCTTGAAACGCGGTTCAGGCGCCATTCAATCCTCTCCAAAGGCGTCGGGCATCTCGCCCGGTCGATAGGCGAATCCGGGGTCGACACCGTCCGGCACCTCGATGGTCCGAATGCTGCCATCCGACTGCCGAACCTGCCTCTGCACCATGACGGTCTGCGGCGCCTGGTCGGCGACGCTCCAGCCGTAGCGCGAGAGGTCGCTGTCCGAGACGCTCATGACGGTGCAGTGGCAAAACCAGCCGTTCGGCGGGTAATGCGTATCCCACCACGGATCGTCGACTGGCAGCACAAGGCCGTTCCACGCCGCGTGCTGCGGGCGCGGATGCGCCTGACCTTCGAGGTGGACGTATCGCAGATAAGGCCGCGTGCGCTTGACGCGCTGGATCTGCTCCCAGCGGCCGGCCGCATAGGCGGTCGAGACGTTGGTGTCGAAGATCACCCGCGACCGCCAGCCGCGCGAGCCGTTGTAGTCCCATCCGTGATCTTCGACGATGCGGTCGAAGTCCTTGCGGAAATCCTCGATCGTCAGGCCGTCGTCGATCGCGCGCTGCACAGCGTCGTGGAAGTCCTTCACCAGCGCATCGGTCTGCGCGCCCGCGACCGTGAAGGCGACCGAGTGCTCGGCCTCCCAAAGATCGGTCCAGGTCGCAGTCGGCACGTCCACCTTGCGGCGCAGGAAGTCCATCGCCTCTTTGGGCGCGACCGAGAACGGAACGACCTTCGCCTGCAGCGCGGTGGTGACGCCGCCGCAGCAACTACACGCCGTCGCTGTGCCGAAGCCTTTAAGCATCGGGAATGCTGGCGCGGCCGGTCAGGTTCGCGATCACGCGCGCCATCCGCATCAGGCCGGCCATCTGCGCTTCGGCGGCTCCCGGCTTCAGCGCGCGCAGCTTCTCCTGCACCTGCTGCAGCGAGGTCGAGGTCTCGATCACGCCGCGCACCTCGTCGACCAGCGCATCGCTGCCCGGCGCGCACAGCCGTGCGGCCTGATCGGACAGCACCGCAATCGGATCGCGCACGTCGTGCATGATCATCTCGGCCGCAGCGAGCGCGCGCTGCTGCGGTGATGCCGAGGGAAACATCGATCCGAACGGCGACGCCGACGCCGCGGGCGTCAGCAGTTCCGGCATGCGGCCGTCAGCGCTGGGGCTCGGCACCGGGACGCCGAGCAGATCGTTCATGTAGCTCTTTTCGACCTGCATCCCCATCGGCACGCCGCGGCTGATGCCGTCGAGGATCTGGGTGACGTTCTTGCTCTCCGGCCGGCCGATCCGCAGCCGCGGATACGCCTTCTGTGGCCCGCGTTCGAGCTGCACCCAGGGCTGAACGAGGTCGCGGTTGAGGATCGCCGACAGCGCCTTCGCGTCGGCGGCCTCAATGTCTTGTTGGACCTCGCGATGTTCTTGGCCAACGGCGTGGCCGCCAGCGATCGCATCAGTCGTCGCGGTCTGGCCAAGCACCGCCTTCGACATCTGCTGGTCGAGCCAATCGGCGCGCTTGATGTAGAGGTCACCGGTGGCGTTGAAGCCTTCGTTCCGGATGAACTCGATCGCCATCGTCTCCGGAATGATCGCCGCGCAGTCTCCGGCGATGTTAGCGACGGCACGGAAAAGCGTGTCCTTGTCCTTCTCGGATGATCCGGCCGGATACTTGCCAACACGAATCGGTTGGCCGAAGCACTGCGTGAAGATCGCCCAGTCTCTCAGCGTGAACGCCTTGAACATCCAGGACCAGCAGGCCAGCCGCGCCAGGCCGGAACGGACCGGCAAGCCGCTCTTGGCGCGGATCACGGTCGAGATAAATTTGAACGGCGGCAGCGGTGCATAGCCGGCACCGTTCGGGCCGGCCGGCGGCAAGCCCTGCGCGAAGGCGTCGTCGGCGTCGATCCGCAGCAGCGGCGTTGCGCCGTCGCGCTGATCCGGCTTGAACCATCGGGGGTCGCGCCATTCGAGCCGCTTCGGCTGCCACTGGCCCTCGGATGCGTCCCAGATGATTTCGGTCTGGCTCCAGCCCTTGCCGATCGCATCCAGAATATCGAACAGCTCGAACTGCAGCTCGTCGCGCCGCAGCCAGGCCTCGACCATGTCGGAGATCGACTTTCCTTCGGGCGTGTCGTCGGCCGACTCCACCGTGATATCGAGCTGGGACACGCTGCGCTTGCGCGTCGACAGCACGCCGAGATAGTGCGGATCTCGCTCCTCGATCTGCTCGGCGAGCTCGAAGTAACTGATCGGGTCACCCTGATCGGCCTCGCGCAGGATCGAGGCCAGCCGCCGCGGATTGAGCCCGTCGGCCGGATAGGCGCTGAATGGCGAGCGCACGCCCGTGACGGTAGGACCGGCGACCGAGGCGGTCAGGACCTCGCGACGGATCGGCTGGCCGTCGGGACCGTAGATGATCGGGGCGTCAGCCATCAGGAAGGACTCCCCAATTCGAATGCGACCGGAGCGAACGGCCGATCCTTTGTCTCGGCTCCGAGGTGCGGGTAGCCTTCGCCGATCGCGAGCGCCTGCGCGATCAACCAGGCCGCTTGATGGGCATCTGCCTTGCTGAACGATGCGCCGAAGCGGCCATCGACTATTAGGCTAATCCGATCGCCTTCATCTCGGCCCGTCAGTCTTGGAATGATCCGACCATCGACCTTCACGCGATAGGTCTCGAACGGCCCAACCAGAAGGTCAGATTGCTGCTGCGGAAATTGAATGACGCTCACAACCCACCTCTCAGTCCCGCGCCCAGCGGCTGCCGCCACCAGTCGCGCGCATCGTCTTGATCGTCGGGCGGTCCGTCGCCCGCGGCGCCCTCGGTGGAGGCGGCGCGGTATCCGGCCTCCCAATAGTCCGCGCGCGATGCCGCATAGGCCAGCAGCCCGGCGATCGCCGAGTCGCCGTGGCGATTGAACCCATCCGTTCCCTTGAACCGGTAGTCGTCAGGGACCTTGATGACACCACCCACATAGGCAAGCGCCTGGTGGTCGCGCAGCACGTCATCGTGCTTCGGAATCAGGATGGTGCGGTCGTTGAACGCCTCGACATAGGGCGGTGAGTTGAGCCGATACCATTCGGCCGAGAACTTCACCTCGACGACGCAGGCTCCGTAGCGCAGCGCCGCAGCTTCGGCGATGTAGGCGCCGTTGCCCGTGGCGTCGAGCCGGCCGCCGCGGCGGGGAAGCCGGTCGATCACATAGAACAGCACGTCACGCTGCTGATCGAAAGGAACGTTGCGCAGCTCCAGCAGCAGCACGCCGCGCCGCGTCAGATCCCGGCCGATCTCCAGCACCAGCGTATCGGCGGCGTCGCCGGTGCGCGCGAAGTCTTCGCCGAACACGTGGCGAAGGTTCGGATCGAGCTTCTCCAGAATCGGCCGCAGTTCGCGGTCGCAGAATTCCTTCGCCGCGGCTTTGCGGGCTTGCTCCGGTTCGTTCTTGAAGGAGTCCGGCAGCACCCAGCGCACGATCGGGATGTCGGCCGACATGCAGGACTCGATCTGCACGCGGGTCAGCGCGGCGCCTTCCGACTCCGCCGGAATGCAATCGAGTTCCTGATGCATCGCGGCAGTGCGGACGCCATAGGCGGCGCGGATCTGCCGCTCCCACTCGATCTCGGCTTCTTTCGTCCAAGCCTGCCCCTTCATCAGGCAGACACGCCGGAACAGCCCGTTGTCGACCGCCTGTTTAAACGGGATGAAATGCAGGCTGAACGGGACCTTGCCGGCCTTCGCTTCGAGGATCAGCTCATTGAAGGGACTGAGCACGCCGTTGTGGGTCGAGATCACCACGATCTTGCCGCCCCAGATCAGCAGCGCGTTGACGGCGTCGAGGACTTCGCGAACGTTCTTGTGAAACGCCGCTTCGTCGATCACCACCTTGCCCTGCAAACCGCGGATATTTTCCGGCCGCGACGACAGCGCCTCGACGCGAAAGCCGGACGCGAACAGCACCCGGAAGGCCGAGATCAGCCGGGACGTGCCATCCTCGCGCTGATCCTCGAACATGTACTCTTCGATCGACACCAGCTCGTGCGCGACGATGCGGGCGAAATGCGCCACGTAGCCGACGAACTCTCGACCCTTGTCCTTGGTGTCGCCGATATAGAACACATTCATGCCGCCGGCCTTGCGGCTCTTTGCGGCGAGCAGCGTATCGTCCAGCGCCTCGGCGAAGGTGATGCCGGTGCGCCGGCCCTTCTCGCCCAGCTTGAGGTCGCTGTTGTCCTCCAGCCACTCGCGCTGATGTTTCATCAGCACGCCTTCGGCAAGCGGATCGAGATCCGCCGGCAGCTCTCCGCCGAACTGCAGTCCCTCCGGTACGAAGGGCGCCGAGGCCTCGACGATGTTGCTGGCGTCGGTCATGTGAAGTTCCAGAAGCCCTGCGCACCCGCTGATGCAATTGGCGAAGGAAACGCCTTCACATCGGTCAGAGGCCAAGCGTACATGTGCTCGTCGATGCGGGTGCTGTCTGCGACTGTGTCTACGAACAGGTCGATGCAGCGCCGCGGCTCGCCGAGCACGGCCGTGCCCAGGGCGACGGCGAGCGGCGCCGGTCCGTTTTCCTTGCGGCGGCGAGCCGCCAACAGATCCTCCACGAACGGCCGCGCTATCGCCTCATCAAGCGCGCTCTCGCCTTCATCGATCCGCGCCAATATGTCGAGCAGCTCCGATGGACGAGCAGCCCGCGCTCCGGCGTGCACGACGATGCGTTGTCCGATCAGCTTGGCGAGATGCGGACGGTCGGCAAAATTCCAGCGACGAAACTCGTAGGGTTTCGCACCGATCATCACCAGCGATGCCCACGGTTGCCAGATCGTCAGCGCCTTCGTTCCGGTTGGAAGATCGAGCGCATTCAGTCCCGCCTCCTGGGCTTCGACAACGCGGACGGCTTCACGATGGTTGTCGCTCAATCGGCCTGTCGAGCGATACGATTCATAGACGGCGGCTTGCAGCGGCTTCGGCACCATCCGCCAATGCCGGGCGCACATGTAAACCTGCGTCGGCACCGAGCTTGAGCAATTTGCGATCGGGCATTGATGCGTCACGGTCCTGACTCCGTTGCGGTTGAGTTGCTACGGTGCCTTAGTGGTCTTCGGCGCTTTCACTTCGCTGACCGACACCAGGATCGCCTTGGCGACCGTGTAGACGTAACCAGGATGCTCTGCGGCCAGCTTCTCGGCCCGAGCTTTGGCTTCGTCGAGTTCGAGGAATACCTCGGCGCGATCCGAATCCTTCGGCTCGTCTGCGAACGAGGTGTTGTTGAAAGGATCAATGACGAAATACTCCGGCATCTCAGATCTCCTTCTTCGGCTTGCTGGTGTCGATGCCGAGGATCTTCGCCTTGATGGCGTCGACGGTCTCGGCGGTGAGTCCCTTGGTCTTGGCGACCTGGTCGATCGCCTTGACGGCCTTGCTGCTCAGCTCGGCCTCGTATTTGCGGCGGCCATCGGAGCCGATGCGCTTGGCTTCCTCGGCGTGCTTCAGGGCGCGCGAGGTCATCATCAGCATCTCGGCGGTGTCGCCATCCGCGGCCAGCTCGCCGGCGTTGCCGAGCATCTCGCTGATCAGCGTCTTCAGCGTCTCGGCCACCATCAGGGTCAGCGAGTCGTCGCCGGCCTGGTCGAGCTTCGGGGCGATCACGGCGGCGATCTCGCGGGTTTCCTCGAGACGGCGCGACAACATGGCGATGCGGATCGCGGTGCGGTTGAAGGCCGAGCGCGAGATCACCGGCGGATCGGTGATGCCTTGCTCGAAGGCGGCGACTTTCAAACGGCCGTTAAAGCCGTCGAGAATTTCGAGCTGCGTGAGTTTCCGCTCCTTGAGCTGCTCGAACGCCCACAGCTTCGCTTCGTCCGCCCACTCCGGAAGCTTGTCGAGTTCGGACAGCCGGCCGCGTCTGGTGTGCGCCGCCTTCATCGGCTTACGCCTCGGCCGGCGACGGACGCTTGACGCCCTCGATCACGAGGCGGCGCTCGACATGCTCGACGCCCTTCGGCGCAAGGCGAGCCACAACGACGCTGCCGGCCGACGTCTTGGTGACCGCGCCGAGGGTCTCCAGATAGCCGATTTCCTCGCGCACCCACTCGCGCGGCTTGGCGATGCCGAAGCTTTCCAGCGTGGCCTGCAGCAGCGCGTCGTTCAGCGAGTAGTTGGTCTGGGCATGCAGCTCGCGCAGCATGATGAGGCGCGCTTCCTCGCGAATGATGTCCCGGCTCATTTGGAAAGCTCCACCGATTCCATGATCTTCTCCTGTAGCCGGTCGGCGATCGACGCCACCGGCCTGATACGTTCGGACAGCACACTGACGTCTCGGCTTAGCGTGCCGATCATGCCTTCGAGCCGCTGCACGGTCTGGTGATCCGGCAGGTGCGTCAGCTCGTTGTTGATCACCGTCACCTTGTCCTCGACGACGTCGACCTTCGCGGCCAGCACCGCGACCTGATCCTTCGAGGCCTTACTCTCGATCCAGAGCTGATGCTCTTTGAACTTGTCGTCAGTGGCCTTCGATCGTCCCGAATAGATCGAGCGCCACAGCGCCGCGGCCGAGATCGCGATTGCCGCCCATGGGGCGATCTCGGACAGATCAACCTGCATCGTTACTTTCCCTTCGCCAGTCGCTCGCGCTGACCGGCCTGGCATTCCCGCGTCGCGTCGATGTTGCCGTTCACTTCGCCGAGCGCGACGGCGTATTGACCGATCACCCGCCACGGATCGGAGCGCGGGCCAACCTCCGGATCGTCGACGTTCCGCGCGAGGTTTTCGCAATCGCGCGGGATCTCGACGCCGTTACGTCCGGCCGGCGGCGGCGCCGCGCCGCTGGAGGTGATGCAGCCAGTCGAGATAACCGGGAGGAGGATCGCACCTGCGCACGACACGAGCGCCCTTCGCAGCCGGTGCCTTGCGATCGTCGCTACAGCCGAACTTGACGCAGTACTCATCGAGCTTCCCCTTGGCTTCGCGGGCCTTCGCCTCGGCGTCGTTACGCAGGCGTTCCGCATCGGCCGCCGTGGCGGCCGCGTTTTCGAGCTGCAGTTCCTTGAAGATCAGCTCGTCTTTCAGCCGCGCGGTTTCGGCGCGCTGATCAGAGATGCTGAAGCCGACCAGGAAGAACAGCACGCCGGCCGCCACGGTGGCGACGATGCCGGCGAGCCGCTGATACGCATCGACGGATGGCAACAGCCTTCCGACCAGCGGAACGTGCGCCACGATCGACGCGACGAGTGCCACGCTGCCGATCGACACCAGCGCCGGCGTCGAAGTCGCGACGTTCCAGAACAGATCAGCGGTGAAGCCGTCGAGCAGATCCGTGACGTCTTTGGCGAAGCGCGTGATCATGCCGGCTGTCCTTCCGGCACGTCGGCCACCAGATCACCGTCGATCGCGCGCTGCGCGGTCCGGGTCTTGTGGGCGGACCACAGCGCATAGACGAAGGCGCCGATGCCGATGACGACGGACAGCAGCGTGAGCGCGGTGAAGATCTTGTTGATCAGCTCGCTGGAGCCGACCAGCGGCGAGATCTGTTCCTTCGCCGTGTCGAGTACCGCCGCGATCGAGGTGCCGCCCAGACCGCCCTTGACCGAGTTGCCGGCGTCGACCGCCGGCTGTTCGACGTCGCTCGCATAGGCTTTGGCATCGCCGCTGATCAGGTGCACGGCGACCGGCGCCGGACCGATCGAGCCGGTCGCCCAGGCCTGGGCAATCGTCTTGCAGCTGGAGACACGCTTGGACCATCCGCCACCGAATGCATCCCAGGTCTTGAGCTGCTTCAGCATGCCGAGACGACGCGAAGCCATGTCGGCGATCAGCGCGTCGTGGTCCGGATGCGCCTGCAGCGCCGCCATGGTGACTTCGCCGAGGTGGCCGCTCACCTCGCTCAGTTTCAAAGCGCGTTGAAGCCACTTCACGGCCTGGAACGGTCCGGAGTTCACGGCGCTGTCGAACAGGAAAAGATCGATGCCGGCCGGCAGCTCGTCGCCGCGGATCGCATTCCAGTACTGCAGCCGATAAATCTCGTTGCGCTCGGCGATCCATTCCGGCGTGCGCTGCATGGCGGCGGTCAGCGCGCGATGCGGCAGCCCCTTGCGGTCGCGGTAGCCGTCATAGACGCGCTGAATGATGCCTTCGAGGGTGACACCGCCGGGATCGCGCGGATGATTGGAGTAGCCACCCTCGTAGCGGAGGATGACCGGCATGCATTTGGTGAAATCGGATTGCATCGCGAGACCTCGGCGGTGAGGTCTCAGGTGTCCCGCGTTTTCCCGAAATTCCCGATGCTGACAGGTGTCAGACGGTTTCCCGTGAAACAGGACTAAGCGCAGTTATAATAACGATCCCTGATCGTCGTTCCCGCCGCCGCGGTGGCGCTCGCGATGACGAAACACCGTTCGCTGCGTGAGTCCGAGCTTACCGGCAATTTCGCTGGACGACAAACCGGCCTCGTTCAGCTCGTGCAGCTGGCGCGCGATCGAGCGGATGAACTGCCTATAGGTGCCGGTGGCGTGCAGCGGGATCTCGACCTGCGCGCCGCGTCGTCGATCGACCGCGAAGTGGGCGCAGATCTTCGCCGCGGCGTCGGCGCCGACC
>NZ_JBMDXE010000113.1:0-12027 GCF_048594845.1 Rhodopseudomonas sp.
TCCTTCACCGCCGTGATGATCTTCGGCGTGGTGCTGGTCGGCACCTACACGTCGATCTTCATCGCCGCGCCGATCCTGATCTATCTCGGCGTCGGCACCCACCGTCTCGACACGCCGGACGATCAGCCGGAGCTGCCGGAGCCGGCCGCGGCAGTCGCTGCCCCCGCAGCTGCGCCGGCGGCGGCGAAGAAGCCCGCGAAGGCCGGCAAGTCAGGGAAGCGCTGAGTTTTGGCGGACCGCTCCGAGATCCCGCATTTTCCGCGCACGGCGTCGGTCGACGCCTACGGCAAAGGCGGGTTCTACTTCGGCGACATGTCGCACGTCGGCTCGTTATTGTTTCTGCCGGATGCGGTGTGGGGCTGGGACGTCACGCGACCGGACCAGATCGACCGCTATTCGTTGCAGCGCGTGTTCGACAATACGAATGCGATCGAGACGCTGATCATCGGCACCGGCACCGACGTCTGGATCGCGCCGCGTCCGCTGCGTGAGCAACTTCGCGCCGTTGGCATCGTTCTGGATACGATGCAGACCGGACCCGCCGTACGCACCTACAACATCATGATCGGCGAACGCCGCCGGGTCGCGGCCGCGCTGATCGCGGTGCCATGAGCGAGCCCGGCAGCGACGCCGATGCGGCGTTCTGCGCCGCTCTGGTGCGCGGCGCCGATTTCGACCGCTACGCCGCGACGCTTTTCGTCGATCCGCAGGCGCGGCGCTCGCTGCTGGCGCTGTATGCCTTCAACACCGAAATCGTCCGCATCCGCGAACAGGTCAGCCAGCCGCTGCCCGGCGAGATCCGGCTGCAATGGTGGATCGACATGCTGGCCGGCAGCGGCCATGGCGGTGTCGAGGGCAATCCTGTTGCGGCCGAACTGCTGCGCGCGGTTGGCCAGCACGCGCTGCCGGTCGCGGCGCTGTCGCAGCTGATCGAGGCGCACTTCTTCGACCTTTACAACGACCCGATGCCCGACGTGACGGCGCTGGAAGCCTACGCGGCTGACACCGACGGCACCTTGCTGTCGCTGGCGGCACGCATCGTCGATCAGGGCTCGAGCGCCATCGATCATCTCGCCCGGCACGCCGGCATGGCGCTCGGTCTAACGCGTGCGATCGCGCGGTTGCCTTACGATGCGTCGCGTCGGCAGCTGTTTCTGCCGCTCGAACTGCTCGCGCGCCACAGCAGCAACGAGGCCGACGCCTATGCGGGTAAGGAGACGCCGGCGCTCCGCCAGGCGCTCAACGACCTGATCGCCGTCGCGCTGAAGCATCTCGACGCTGCCCAACAGATGCTCGCCGAAGCACCGACGCCAGCCCGTCGGGCCTTCCTGCCACTCGCGCTCGCCCGCCGCGATCTCGACCTGATGGCCCAGGCCGACACCGACCTGTTCGCCCCGTTCGAGCGCTCACGGCTGAAGACGCTGTGGACGTTGTGGAAGGCCTCGCGCTCCCGCAGCTTCCGCTGAGACGTTTCGTCTAACCCCGTGCCCCGGACAAGGCGCAGCCGCCGCTCGGCGGCGGATGCGCCACATATCCGCGGCCCCGGTTTTCTCTGGCTTGCCTCAGATCGCGGCGCGTGCGGTGTTGCTGGCGCAGAACCGGGGTCCCGGATCTGCGGCGACGCGCTGCGCGCGGCGCCTTGTCCGGGACACGGGGGGAGAGATGGTGGAGCGACGCTACGCAGCCGCCGCCGTGCGTGGCAGGGCTTCGGCAATCCAGCCGTCCATGTCGGCGAGAGCGCGGGCGCTCACGGCCTGCTTCTTGGCCACCGACTTCTCAGGGCCGCGCAGCTTTTTGCCGTCGGGGCCTTTGGTCGGCGGGTTGGCGAGCGGCGGGAACAGGCCGAAGTTGATGTTCATCGGCTGGAAGGAGCGCGGGCCGGCGTCGATGGTTTCGATGTGGCCGCCGGTGATGTGGCCCAGCAGGGCGCCGAGCGCCGTGGTCGGCGGTGGCGCGGTGAGCGACGTGCCGACCGCATCGGCCGCAGAATCGAGGCCGGCGAACAGGCCGACGGCGGCGGATTCGACATAGCCCTCGCAGCCGCTCATCTGGCCGTCGACGCGCAGCCGCGGCGCCGCGTGCAGCCGGAGGCTGCCATCCAGCAGCTTCGGCGAGTTCAGAAACGTGTTGCGATGTAGTCCGCCAAGCCTTGCGAACTCAGCATTTTCCAATCCCGGGATGGTGCGGAAGACGCGCTGCTGGGCGCCGTAGTTGAGCTTGGTCTGGAAGCCCACCATATTGAACAATGTGCCGAGCTTGTTGTCCTGGCGCAGCTGGACGATGGCGTAGGGTTTCACCGTCGGATTGTGCGGATTGGTGAGGCCGACCGGTTTCATCGGGCCGTGGCGCAGCGTCTCGCGACCGCGCTCGGCCATCACTTCGATCGGCAGGCAGCCGTCGAAATACGGCGTGTCCTTTTCCCAATCCTTGAAGTCGACCTTCTCGCCGGCGATCAGCGCGTCGACGAAGCCGTCGTACTGCTCGCGGGTCATCGGGCAATTGAGATAGTCGGCGCCGGTGCCGCCGGGGCCGGCCTTGTCGTAGCGCGACTGAAACCAGGCGATCGACATATCGATCGAGTCGCGATGCACGATCGGCGCGATCGCGTCGAAGAACGCCAGCGCGGATTCGTCGGTCAGCGCGCGGATCGCGTCGGCGAGCGGCGCCGAGGTCAGCGGTCCGGTGGCGACGATGACGTTGTCCCAATCCTCCGGCGGCAGGCCGTCGATCTCCTCGCGGCGAATCTCAATCAGCGGGTGCTCGGCGAGCGCCTTGGTCACCGCCGCGGAGAAGCCGTCGCGATCGACCGCCAGCGCGCCGCCGGCCGGGACTTGATTGGCGTCGGCCGCGCGCATCACCAGGGAGCCGAGCTTGCGCATCTCGGCGTGCAGCAGGCCGACCGCATTATTGGCTGCGTCGTCGGAGCGGAAGGAATTGGAACAGACCAGTTCGGCGAGGCTGTCGGTCTTGTGCGCTTCGGTCGAGCGATGCGGCCGCATTTCGTGCAGCACGACACGCACGCCGGCGCGGGCCACCTGCCAGGCGGCTTCGGATCCGGCGAGGCCGGCGCCGATGATGTGAATGGGCTGGAGCGGGGAGGTGGGAAGCGTGGTGCTGGTCATGCGCTACAGCTAGCGCGTTTCAGCACCCCGTCAAATGCGTTTCGCCTCCTGACCGCGTCACCGCGGTCGAAGAGGCCCAGACGCGACAACGCCCGCAATACTGCGGGCGCTGGCCGTGAACAGGTCGGTCGGACGGTCAGCCGTTATAGTGACCGGACGCCACGCGCGGAATATCCGAGCGGTCGAGTCCGATGTCGGCCAGTTCGCGATCGCTGAGCTGCGAGAGTTCAGCGAGGTTGCGCTGATAGTCGCGGAACGCGCGAAGGGCGCGAATAAGCGAAAGCAACATGACGAAGTCTCCTTGTGCCGCGGTTCAGTCCTTCGGAAGGGGCCGAACCGTTGATCGGAATATAGGGCTGACTCGTCAAAACCAGCAGCGAAAATGTTGCACCGCAGCTAAGCGATATTGGCATACCTTTGACAAGGAATGATTAACCGTTTCGGCGCAGCCGAGAGGCGCCTGAGTTATGTCGTTGGAGCATCACGCTTCGATCACATACGGCTCAATTCAGCATTATAGTGCAGAAGCGCGGTACCAAAGTGCCTTTTTAGAAAGCCCGAAGCTGGAAAAACCGGAAGGAATTTTCCGGGGGCGACGCCAAGCTGGTTAAAGGCTCGGAACAATCCGATCCGATCATATGCCTTAAACGCATAGTGAACTCGCATTCATACGGCCGGCTAATTTGATCTGTCGCAATGCACAATCGCTCCGGAGCATTGGCGCACGAAACGGCACCTCGTCTCCGGAGTGATGGTTCTGGGGTTCAGACCTCGTTGCGCGGCTTCCACTGCAGCAGAGTTGCCGGGAAGTCGGCGGCTGACCGCCGGATCCGGCGGGATGGACGGGTGCGTGGTCCGCTAGCGGACGGTTCGACCGCGCGGCGGTACAGATGCCACGTGGCATGGCCGAGCAGGGGGACCACGACCGCGAGCCCCAGGAAGGCGGGCAATGAGCCGAGCACCAGCAGCGCGGCGACGATCAGCCCCCAGGCACCGATCTGTAGCGGATTCCGAGCGGCGACACGCAGCGAGGTCGCGATCGCCTCGGCGATCCCGGCTTGCCGATCGAGCATCATCGGAAACGAGACGGCGCTGATGCAGAGCGCAGCGATCGCGAACAGCAGGCCGACGCCGCAGCCGACTACTATCAGCATCCATCCCTCGGGGGTCGTCAGCACGCGGGTCGCGAAGTCGGGGATCGCGGCAGCCGGCGCGTAGCCGAATGCCGACACGTAGATCGCCTGGGCCGTCGCGATCCACACGACGAAGATGGCGAGCAGGATCGCACCAAGCCCGAGCATCGCGCCGAACGACGGCGAACGCAGCATGTCGAAGGCGTGCCAAGCCGAGATGTCTTCTCCCGTCTCGCGGCGACGGCTCATCTCGTACAGACCGAGCGCCGCAAACGGGCCGATCAGCGCGAAACCGGCGGCCAACGGAAACAACAGCGGTAAGACGGAGTAACCAAGCACGAGGCGCGCAAGCGCCAGACCGAGCACCGGATAGATCACGCACAGCATGATGGCGTGGCTCGGCACCGCTTTGAAATCCTCCCAGCCGCGGCGCAGGGCGTCGTACAGGTCGGCGAAGCTGAGGCGATGAACCATCGGCTCGGCCGATCGCGCCGCAACGGATCCGGGAATATCGACAGGGTAGATCGTCGCCATGTTCGTTTCTCCCATGTTGGTACATGTTGCGAACCGGCTCTTGCGCCGAAACCGGCGGGCCGGCTTGGTTCGCGGAAACGATCGGGACCAACGCACCAGACGCGAGAGCAGAACGATCTGGTCTTGTTGACCTGAACTTGCCGCGACCTGTGTGCGAAGTTTAACGCGGTTCGGCGTCGCCGCCTGCTCACGCTTAGGTGAGCTTGGATGGATCGATCTCGCGGTTAGTTAGTTGTGCACATGCAGCGCAACGATCGCGCACCGCGGTGGATGCGCTGCAGAAATTGATTAGTTCTATCTGTGATCGGGTCACGTGGGTATTCATCGCACTGCCATATTTGGCAAGGTCACGGGGAGCGGCTAGGCTTTCAAGCCGGAGCGTGCGGATCGTCGCCAGCTCCGGCCAACATGGGAGAACGTATGAGCATTTTCGGCAAGATCATGAGCGCCATCTTCGGCAGCAGCGCCGATGCCGCATCGCCAACCGCCCCGAGTGCGAGCGACACCACCACAGCGGGCGCGGGAACCGCACCTGCTCAGACCTCGCCAGCGCAGACCGTCGACGTCGCGCCGATCCTCGACAAGGCCGTGGCTGCGAAGGGTGAAAAGCTCGAATGGCGCACGTCGATCGTCGACCTCATGAAGGCGCTGGACATCGACTCCAGCCTGTCGGCCCGCAAGGAACTCGCCAAGGAGCTCGGCTTCAGCGGCGACACCAACGACAGCGCCAGCATGAACATCTGGCTGCATAAGCAAGTGATGGCCAAGCTCGCTGCGAACGGCGGCAAGCTGCCGGCCGACATCAAGCATTGAGCTCATACACTCGACTGTCTTTGGAAGGCCCGCCTCGGCGGGCCTTTTCTTGCCGCCGCGCGGCGCCGGAAATCTTCTCCGACCCTGCTCGGAAGATCTGGCACGCGGCGGGGTTTGATGCTGTGGTGACGCCGCCCGGACAACAAGAAGCCGGGCGGAACGACAGACACTTTGGGAGGACTTCATGACCACGCTCGACCGCCGAACCGTGCTGGCCAGTGGCGCGCTCGCGCTCGCAGGCTCCGCGATCGACAGCCGGCCCGCAGCGGCCGCGCCCGCGGCGCAACCGATTTTCGCCATCGAGACGATCACTATCCCGATCGCGGGCGAGGGTGGCGTGTTTCCGGTGCGGCGGATCTATTGCATCGGCCGCAACTACGCGGCGCATGCGATCGAGCGCGGCTCCGATCCGAACCGCGAGCCGCCGTTCTTCTTCCAGAAGCCGACCGACGCGATCCAGAACGTTGCGGTCGGCCAAACCGCCGAGCATCCGTATCCATCGCTGACGCAGAACTATCACCACGAGGTCGAGCTGGTGGCGGCGCTGAAATCCGGCGGCACCAACATCCCGGCCGACAAGGCGCTCGACCACGTCTACGGCTACGCGCTGGGACTGGATATGACGCGGCGGGATCTGCAGAACGGGATGTCGGCGCAGAAGAAGCCGTGGGAGATCGGCAAGAGCTTCGACCACGCCGCGGTGATCGGGCCGATCCATCCGGTCGGCAAGACCGGGCATTTCGAGAAGGGCGCGATCTCGCTCGCGGTCAACGGCACGGTCCGGCAGAATTCGGATCTGTCGAAGATGATCTGGAGCGTCGCCGAGCAGATCGCCAAGCTGTCGGAGGCTTTCGAGCTGAAGGCCGGCGACATCATCTATTCGGGCACGCCCGAGAATGTCGGGCCGGTGGTGAAGGGCGACGTGCTGCTCGCCAAGCTCGACGGCTTGCCGGACCTGTCGATCAAGATCGTCTGAGACAACCTCCGCGCTTGTGTCCCGGACGCGGCGCGCTGCGCGGCGTCCGGGGCACAGAGTTACTTCACCGCGTCAGGTCGGCATATTCCGGATGGCTGTCGAGATAGTCCGCGACGAAGCCGCAGCCGGCGGTGACCTTGAGGCCGTCGGCGCGGATCAGGTCGAGCGCGCCGCGCACCAGGTTGGAGGCGATGCCGCGGCCGCGCAGCGGCGGCGGAGTCTCGGTGTGGGTGATGACGACGCGGCCGCCGGTGCGGCGATAATTCGCAAACGCGATCTCACCATGCGCGTCGAGTTCGAACCGATTCAGCGCCTTGTTGTCGCGCACGTCGGCTGCGGTCGTGGTCCCGCTCATGGCGTCTCCCCTTATCTTCCATATTGCCTGCCCGCCACGGCAGTGCCGTGGCTCTCAGGTGTTGTCGCGTGAGGTCATGTCAAGGGTGGTGCGGCATTGCAAGGCAGTCACGGCTGCAATGCACAGCGCAGTGGATGGCACGGCTGTTCAAGCCATAGGGAGACGCCGGACGCAATACGGGAAATCCCTGAGGCGCGCGAGGGTGCTGCATCAGACCAAGCCCTCGTCCGGAATGTTGAGGATGGTGCCGCACGCCTTGCAATGCACCGCGTCGGCATCGTGGCGCTGCAGCGCGCAGGTCGGGCAGGGGAAGCGCACCTTGTTGGGGCTGATCAGCGCCCGCGCCAGATTGAAGAACAGCGTGACGCCGAAGATCATAATCACCACGGTGATCATTCGCCCCGTGGTGCCCGGCAGCGTGATGTCGCCGAAGCCGGTCGTGGTCAGCGCCGTCACGGTGAAGTACAAGGCATCCGCGTAGTTGGCGATCTGCGGATTGCGGAAGTGCTGGGTCTCGTACACCAGCGCCGTCATCACGAAGATGAAGACCGCGAGATTGGCGACGGCGATCACCACTTCCTCGTTGCGCCGGAAGAACCGGCTGTCGCTGCGCAGCCGCGCCAGCATCTGGTAGTCGCGGAGCAGCCGCAGCGTGCGCAGGATGCGCAGGAAGCCGCCGGCTTCGCCGGTCAGCGGCGCCAGGAACGACACGATCGCGACGATGTCGGTCCAGGTCGCGAGCCGGCCGAACTCGCGCAGCGGCCGCCGGCTGGCATACAGCCGCGCCGCGAAGTCGATCAGGATCAGCGCGCCGAACACCGTGTCGAGAGTCTCGACGACGTCGTTGGCCGGCACGAACGAGGTGCCGACGATGAACAGCACCGTGACGATGTCGAACGCCAGCAGCCCATAGCGAAACGCCACCCCGCGCGGCGAGGCGCCTTCGTAGAGCTGGCGCACGCCGGCGCGGAGGTCATGCAGCGTCATGGCGCGGTTGTGGCCGGGCCGGGCGGCCGACGCAAGCCGGTGCGGAGGGCGCTCGGCAAAGCCGGGGCCGGGCGCGGCATCGCTGGCGGGCTGGTCGGTGGTGGTCATCGCCGCGAATGAACGTCACGCACACCCCTCCGTTCCCGCGGCGCGTTGCGCCCGGGGTTTGCGGTGAACGTTCCGCCCTCGAGATGCGAGGGCGTGCGGAACGCCGGGTGCCCGATGCACCCGCGGCCTCGTGTGCAACAAACAAAAGCACACGAGTGTAGTCACCACGGTCACACCGGAGTTACCCGGCGTTCCGCACGCGGTGGTTTTAACGGCCTGGTTCGACGAAGACCCCTGGTGGGCGGTCCTGGGTGATCCACCATTGTGGGAGGCTGACGCACCGTCCGCGTTCGCCGGACGAGATGAGGCCACCGCCTTGTCGGGTCGGCGGCCGGCACCTCGGGGCGGGCACGGCTTGGCGCTGCTCCCTGCGCAAGGCGATGCGCCGGGATATCGCGACTTTGGCCGTCCGGGAGCTGCGCGGGTCGTCGACCCCTGCTCACGCGCCACGGTTACCCGTGAGGCGATCGGAGGCCAGAACGCCTCTCCCGTCCACCGCATCCCACCCCGCGTCCGTGACGATCGCGAACGCCCCTCGCAGCGAGGCGGGACACGCGGACTATAGTCACAGGTTTATAGTCCTGTCAAGCGGGCGCGATGGACACCCGCGTGGGACTGCGGAGCGTCCGTTCGCACGGAGCTCCGCCGGCGCGGCATTGTCAGGATACCGCCGCCTCGGTACAGTATCCAGGTAAGGCGCTTGCACAGCTCGTGTTACGACGCCGCAGCGAGCCGCCGCCATCATCATGCCTGCCGATCTGACCCTGCCGTTGCGCCCCACCACCAAGGCCGCGGCGACCGCGCACGCCGCGACGAAGTTCGACGGCATCCAGGCGCTGCGGGCGCTCGCCGCGAATGCGGTGCTGCTCGCGCATCTCACGGTGATCGAGAAGAAGTACAATCACGGCGCAGCGCTGCTGCCGGGCTGGTTCGACGGCGGCGTGTTCGGCGTCGATGTGTTCTTCGTCATCTCCGGCTTCATCATGGCGTCGCTGACGCGCCGGAGCTGGCACAGCTTCGCGGCGGCGCGCGCCATCCGGATCCTGCCGCCATACTGGTTCTACACCACGCTCGTGCTGGTCGCGTCGCTGATCAAGCCGCAATGGGTCAACAGCGCGCTCGACCAGGCGCCGTCGATCTGGCGCTCCTATCTGCTGATCCCGGGCAGCACGTTTCCGCTGCTCGCGGTCGGCTGGACGCTGATCCACGAAGCCTATTTCTATGTGGTGTTCGCGCTGATCCTGGCGCTGCGGCTGCCCTACGTCGCCGCGATCGCCGGATGGTCGGCGCTGATCGGCGCGGTGTGGCTGCTGATGCCGGCGGAGGCGGGCAATGCGGCGGCGTTTCCGGTGCTGGCGCTGGCGGTCAATCCGCTCACCTTCGAGTTCATCGGCGGCGTGCTCGTCGCGCTCGCGCTGCGGCGGTTCGGCGCGCGCTATCCGGCGGTCGTGCTGGCGCTCGGCGCCGCCGCGCTGATGGCGAGCATCGGCCTCACGTCCGACCGGATGTCGCTCACCTATGGCCACGGCCTGTGGCTGCGGATCGTGCTGATCGGCTTGCCCTGCGCGGCGATCGTGTACGGCGTGGCGGGGCTGGAATTGCACCAGCGCCTGGCGCTGCCGGC
Organism: Rhodopseudomonas sp.; assembly: GCF_048594845.1. GTDB lineage: Bacteria > Pseudomonadota > Alphaproteobacteria > Rhizobiales > Xanthobacteraceae > Rhodopseudomonas. The sequence goes on from NZ_JBMDXE010000113.1 coordinate 9,653, forward strand.
GTGGATACTGCGCCTCGGCGACGCGTCGTATTCGACCTATCTGGCGCACGTGCTGGTCGCCTCGGCGATCGGCCACGCCATGGTGGTGCTGCCGTTCGGCGGCGTCGGCTACGAAGCGGTGCTGCTGGTCGCCTGCCTGATCGCCGCCAATGTCGTAGGGCTGCTCAGCTTCCGCTGGCTCGAAATGCCGATGATGCGGCTCGGGCGGAAGCTGGTCTAGAGCGCGTCATCGCGATGAGAGCGGCGCATTTCTCGAGCGCAGCATCGTCATCCTGAGGTGCGCGCGTCGCGCGCCTCGAAGGATGCGGCAAAGGTGCTTGCGGCCCATCTTTCGAGGCCACTGGGTCTGTCACAATCAGAAACGAGTGAGCCGGCCATCGATGCGGCCAATCGCGGGCTCGCTGGCCGTCCTCATTGCCCGCAATTCCACACCGGGCCGATCGGCGTCTGCGTCCAGCACGGCCCGATGCTGCCGCCATTGTAGCGGCCGCGATAGAAGCCCGGCCGGCCGAGATAGCGCCATTCGCCGCTCCAGCCGCCGTTCCAGCGATAATATTCCGGCGTCCGGTCGATGTACCACGGCCGCCGGTGCATCATCGCGAGCTGCTCGCGGTTGAGCTTCTGCATGAACAACGGCACCGAATTGCTCGGCGGCTGCACATAGCCGGGCAGGCCATTGCTCTGCGCCCGCTTGGCCTTCTTGTGCGAAGCCGCCGAGGCGGCGAGGGGAACGAGCGCGAGCGCGACGGCGAGAATGAGGGAGGTGAGGCGGGTCATGGGGGGAGTGTAGACGGGCGGGGGCGGGAGGGCGAGACACATTCGGGTGCGGTGCGGGGGTGCGCGGTCGCGGCCGGTAGCCCGCATGAGCGCAGCGACATGCGGGGAGCGCCGAGGCCCCGGGTATCGCTTCGCTCATCCGGTCTACCCTGGCTGCTACGCAGCAGTCATTTTTAGCTGCGACTCGGTCTCCTCATCTATCGCGGAGGCGAGGTCGGCCATGAACTGGATAACGCGAGCTGCGTCGTCTCGGCTCACCGGATTTGGCACTTGAGCGCCAGGGAGTTTATCAACTGAGTGGGCAATCAGATCGCGTCTATCACCGATTAAAGATAGCTCGTTACGAATGTCCTGCTCATTGCGAGAGGTATAGCGTCCAAGCGCCTTCATTCGGTTAACAATTCTGGCCCATTTTTCCTTCCCCTGACACATCCATATGTAGCTAAGCGCCTCAGATACTTTGTCCGGCTTGTAGAACGATGTGTACTGAACAGATGAATACACATGATCCCTATAGAAAAGCAGCTTTTCCGTGGGGGACAGCTGATCGACTGCCATCACGCGCTCCAAAGGAACTTGGACTTGACGGAGATTGGCCGTCAAGATCGGTGGCGTTCGGTCGATCCATCTGAGTCCTGCTTCAGAAACTAGTTCGGTCATGTATAGGTCAAATGCCGAAACGCAAATGATCCAAACATGTCTCAGCGCGAAATCGTTTTGAGTTGCGTCGAAAGTAGCAAGACATACTTGCGATTCTGCGATGTGCTTGCCGAACCTGATACTAGCTTCTGTCATGGTTGATAATTGCCATGATTTTTTGGCTTATTGCACTAAAGATAGCATCGAATGTTTCGATGTTCGCTTTGGCGCTGATCTTCACAGTTCCTTGAATTCCGGCTGCCCGCAAGTCACCGTCAGTCAACCCGAAAACCGGCTTGCCAAACTCGGACGCAATGTGCGTGATTTGAGCAAAATCAGGTATGCGTGCCAGTGCGAAAAAACGTGTCTTATCTGGGTCTTGCGCAGCCTCCGGCAGACGGACTCGTGAGGCGATATCATATGCTTCCGCCGAGAAAAGACATCCATTCAAACTAAGTTTCGGGACGAACTCACCCTCAATACGGTCATCAATTAATGAGATTCGCTCATGATAACGAGCTGCCGCTTTGCTCTTATGTCGATTAAATCGGGAGTGAAGTGCCCCGAGGAATTTGTTAGCACCGCCAGGAAGCGGATACGTTGCGTCTGCAAATGCTGATCCAAACGTCGCCTTCCAGTTGACCCACTTCTCAATCTCTAGGCCGAGCGTCTTCAGGGACATCAGAGAAAAAGGGTCTGGATTGGTGGGAACAATGAAAGAATCGCTAATCATGAAGAAATTCTGATTGAGGGCCCCTAATCCGGGGTTGATGTCGATCACACTGTAATCGATTTGGTGTCGCTCCTCTTCAAGAGCGATCAGTCGATGGAGTGCCCCCGGCAGATTTTTGGTTACTGAAAGTGTTCCGCGCGTTTCTTGCGCCAGACTAATTTGGCCCTCAAGTGAGGACAAGTCCGGATGTCCAGGTAATACAAATAGCCTGTCGCTATTTTCAGCA
>NZ_JBMDXE010000114.1:0-23080 GCF_048594845.1 Rhodopseudomonas sp.
GAACCGCATCGCGGTGCGGATCGACTGTCAGGTGACGACCTCGCCTCACCCGCGCCGCTCCCGCGCACAACAAAGCAGCCCATGTCCCGTCAGCACACTTACATCCTCGGCCTCAACACCTACGACCACGACGTCAGCGCCTGCCTGCTCCGGGACGGCGAGATCGCGTTCGGCATCGCCAAGGAGCGCATCACTCGCGAGAAGCACGCCTCCGGCTTCTACAAGGAAGTCGTCGACTACTGCCTGAGCGCGGAAGGCATCACCATGGCAGACGTCGATCTGGTGGTGCGCAACTGTTACATCCTGCCGGTGCCGGAGATGGAAGACCGCCTGATCTTCCAGGACATGCCCGGCTTCCTGCCCGAACACGAGCGCGGCACCGCCCGCAGTCACCCGCTGTTCCGCAACAAGTCCAACAAGGTGATGACGATCTCGCATCATCTGGCGCACGCCTATAGCGCATTCGCGCCATGCCCGTTCGAGGAAGGCGTGGTGATGATCGTCGACGGCGTCGGCAGCTACCGGGCCGATGTCGACGAGCAGTTTCCCGGCGACGATGCCTCGCCGCTCGCCCGCGAATCCGAGAGCTACTACAAGTTCAGCGGCACCAAGCTGGAGTGCCTGAAGAAGGTCTGGATGGAGCCGGAACGCGGCTTCCTCAGCGACGAATTCTACAACATGCCGGGTCTTGGCGCGTACTACAGCCGGGCCTCGACCTACGTGTTCGGCGACTGGAACAAATGCGGCGAGCTGATGGGGCTGGCGCCCTATGGCCGGCCGAACGTCGTCCCGCCGATGCTGCAGATCGAGAACAACAAGCTGACCGTGCCGCGCTGGACGTCGGAGCTGAACCAGCCCTACATCATGGATTCGCCCGGCAAGTGGGAAACCCACCCGGCGATGAAGCACTGGGAAGACCTCGCCTGGCGGGTGCAAGACGACACCGAGCGCGTGCTGCTGGAACGCGCGCGCTGGCTGCGCGAGACCACCGGCGCCAAGAACCTGTGCATCGCCGGCGGCGTCGCGCTGAACTGCGTCGCCAATGGCCGCATCGCCCGCGAAGCCGGATTCGAGAACGTCTGGATCCAGCCAGCCGCCGGCGACGACGGCATCGCGATCGGCTGCGCCTATTACGGCCATCTCGCGGTTCAGCAGAAGCCGCGCAGCTTCGAGATGAAGCACGCTTACATCGGCCGGCCTTATTCAGGCAGCGAGATCGAGCAGGCCACCAAGCGCTTCTTCGTCAAGCCGCAGATCAACGTCGTCCGCAGCAACCAGGTCTACAAGGAGACCGCCAAGCTGCTCGCCGACCAGAAGGTGATCGGCTGGTTTCAGGGACGTTCCGAATTCGGCCCGCGCGCGCTCGGCCACCGCAGCCTGCTGGCGGACCCGCGTCATGCCGAGATGAAGGACATCCTCAACAGCCGGGTGAAGCACCGCCAGCCGTTCCGCCCCTTCGCGCCGATCGTGCTGAAGGAGCGCGCCGACGAGATCTTCGAGGGCGTCGGCGACTCGCCTTTCATGCTGCTGGCCAAGCCGGTCGCGGTGGCGTGGCGCGACAAGATTCCGGCCGTCGTCCATGTCGACGGTACCGCGCGAGTGCAGACGGTGGACGAGGAGACCGCGCCCGACCTGTACTACATCCTCAAGGAGTTCGAGGCGCTCACGGGCGTGCCGGTGCTGGTGAACACGTCCTTCAACATCAAGGGCGAGCCGATCGTCGAAACCCCGCGCGACGCGATGGCTTGCTTCCTCACCACCGGGATCGACTACCTGGTGATGCACGACACCATCGTGTCGAAGAACAAGGCCCACCGCTTCATCAACCCGGTGCTCGAAGTGTATTCGGACGTCACCAACCTGGTGCGCTCGACGACGCGGGTGGGCTAAAGTCAAAGAACGTCGTCATGGCCGGGCTTGTCCCGGGCATGACGGTTGCTACGCGCACTGAGCCCTCATCCTGAGGAGCCCGGCAAAGTCGGGCGTCTCGAAGGATAAGGCCACGCGGTCCCCGCGGCCCATGGTTCGAGACGGCGCTACGCGCCTCCTCATCATGAAGCTGTGTTTGTGGCGGGAGACTCGAACCTCAGCCCCGCACCAGCCGCTTCAGCCAGCGTGGGCCGAACAGCAACAGCACGGCGGCGCCGTAGACCACCGCGCCGACGACGATCAGCAGCAGCAAGGCGGCCTCGTCCCGCAGCGTCGGGAGTTGCGCGAGATAGGGAGCGCCGAACAAGGTCGTCGCCCACAACGCCGCGCCGAGCAGCAGGCCCGTAACAACGAACTTGACGATCGCCGTTGTCAGGGCGCGGTCGAATTCCAGATAGCCGGCGCGCACCGAGAAAAAGATCACCAGCAGCAAATTGATCCAGGCGCCGGCGGCGGTGGCGAGCGCGAGGCCGACCTGGGCCAGCGGGCCCATCAGCAGCACCTTGAGGATGACGTTGGCGGCGACCCCGGTCAGCGCCGCCTTCACCGGCGTTGCGGTGTCCTTGCGGGCGTAGAACGGCGCCACCGCGCTGCGGATCAGCACGAACGGCACCAGCGCGATCGCATACGCTGCGAGCGTCGCGCCGGCGGACAGCGCGTCGGCGCGGGTGAAGGCACCGCGCGCGAACATCGCCCGCATGATCACGTCCGGCACCGTCAGGAAGGCAGCGAGGAACGGCATCGAGAACAGCAGCGTGAATTCGAAGGCGCGGCGCTGCGACGCCTTGGCGCCGGCATCGTCGCCGGCGGTGAGCTGTCGCGACATTTCCGGCAGCAGCACGGTGCCGATCGCAATGCCGATCACGCCGATCGGCAACTGATTGAGCCGATCCGCATAGTACAGTGCCGACAGCGCACCGGCCGGCAGGAAGGTGGCGATGATGGTGTCGGCGAACAGCGCCAGCTGCGTGCCCATCGAGCCGAGCGTCGCCGGGCCGAGCGCGCGGAAGAACGCGCGGACGTCGGCGTCGAGCTTCGGCCGCGAGAACCGCGGCAGGCCGCCGTGCAGCGACAAATCCCCGGCGAGCAGAAAGTACTGCAGGAAGCCGGAAATCAGCACGCCCCAGGCCGCGGCGTGGCCGGCAGTCGGGAAGAACGCGGCCAGCGCCAGCGTCGCCATCATCGAGATATTGAGGAAGATCGACGCCGCAGCCGCGCTGGCGAAGCGCTGCATTACGTTGAGGATGCCGCCATACAGCGTCACCAGCGTGATCAGCAGCAGATACGGAAAGGTGATCCGCGTCAGATCGATCGCCAGCCCGCGCTGCGCCGGGTCGTCGGTGAAGCCCGGCGCCAGGATGCTCATCATCTGCGGCATGAGCAGCAGCGCGACCGCCAACAGCACCAATTGCGACAGGAAAAGCAGCGTGAAGATGCGGTCCGCAAACAGTTTCGCGGAAGCCTCGCCCTTCTCGCCGTGGACATGCGCGTAGGCCGGCACAAAGGCGGCGTTGAAGGCGCCCTCGGCGAAGATTGCGCGGAAATGGTTAGGCAGCCGCAGCGCCACGAAGAACGCGTCGGCGATCGGGCCGGCGCCGAGAATCGCCGCCAGCATGATATCGCGGGCGAAGCCGGTCAGTCGCGACAGCAGCGTGAAGCCGCCAACGGTGAAAATGCGCCTAAGCATGCGCCGCTTCTACAGGAAGTGGCGAGGCGGCAAAACCGGAAACGGTCTCCGGCCCCTCACCCAGCCGAGTCATTCCGGGGCGCGCGCCACTCGACGCGCGAACCCGGAATCCAGAGGTTGTTGCACGTCAGATATTCCGGGTTCGCGCGAGCTTGCGCTCACGCGCCCCGGAATGACCAACTCACTCGTGCGAGCGCCCTGGGATTGACGGCCTCTCAGCGCGCGACGGCACCGCGCACGGCGGCGATCACGCGATCCTGAGTCGGTGCGTCGAGATAAGCGTGCATCGGCAGGCTGATGACCTCCGGCGACAACCGCTCGCAGACCGGAAGCCCGCCATCCGCCACCGGGAAGGCGCGGTACGCGGTCTGCTGGTGCATCGACTTCGCATAATAGATCGCGGTCGGAATGCCCTGCGCCTTCAGGGTCGCCGCGAAGCCGTCGCGATCGATGCCCTTGGGCAGACGGATGGTGTATTGCGCCCACACCGAGCTGCAGCCGTCCGCAAGCCGCGGCACGGTCACCACGTCGGCCAGCGACTCGGAGTAACGCTCGGCAACGCGGTTTCGCGCCGCAATCTCGTCGTCGAAGATCTTCAGCTTTTCGAGCAGGATCGCCGCCTGAATGGTGTCGAGGCGGCCGGTCAGGCCGAGGCGGATATTGTCGTATTTGTCGCCGCCCTGGCCGTGAACGCGCACGCTGCGCAGGCCTTCGACCAGTTCGGCGTCGTCGGTGAAGATCGCGCCGCCGTCGCCGAAGCAGCCGAGCGGCTTGGCCGGGAAGAAGCTGGTGGCAGTGGCGAGCCCGAAGGTGCCGAGCTTCTTGCCCTGATAGGTCGCGCCGAAGCCCTGCGCGGCGTCGTCGAGCACGAACAGCCCCTCGTCTGCCGCAACCGTCGCGATGGCGGCATGATCGGCAGCCTGGCCGAACAGGTCGACCGGGATCACCGCCCGCGGCTTGAGGCCAAGCTTCTTGGCCGTGCCGATGCCGCGCTTCAGCGACGCGATGTCGATGTTGAAGGTGACTTCATCGACGTCGACGAACAGCGGTGTCGCGCCGGTCAGCGCCACGGCTTCGCCGGTCGCGCAGAAGGTGAAGGACGGGCACAGCACCGCATCGCCGGGGCCGATACCCTTGGCCATCAGCACCATCAGCAGCGCGTCGGTGCCGCTCGAGCAGGTCACGACGTAGCGCGCGCCGGTGTAGGTCGCGAGTTCGGCCTCAAGTGCCAGCACTTCGGGGCCGCCGAGAAACTGGCAGTGATTGAGCACCTTGCCGACGGCTTCGTCGAGCGCGGAGCCCAGCCTGCGGCGCTGCGCGCCGACGTCGATGAAGGGCACAGGGTCGGTGCGAAGATGCTGATTCATGGAGCCCGGCTTGATCAGAGAGAACGAGATGCGCTCAGCGCGTTGAACGATCGGGAGCGGCGCTTATCCGGCGGCGCGCAGCGGCTCCTTGCGGCCGGCTGCGGCCTTCGGCGGCTGCTCGAGGCACTGGATGGCGATCTCCAGGCTGGCGACGCCTTCTTCGCCAGTGACGGCGGGGATACCGTTCGAGCGCACCGCGTTGAGGAAGGCGATCAGTTCGGCGCGCAGCGGCTCGTCGTGCCCGACCGGCAGATGCCGCATCGAGTAGCTGCCGTCGGCCTTGAAGCCGAAGCACTCAGTGACCTGGCGAGTCAGCAGATCGCCCATCACGTATTTGCCGCGGGTCGCCACCGTGACGTTGCGCGCCTTGAACGGCGTCAGCCAGTTGGTGTTGATGTGCGCCAGCACGCCCGACTCGGTGCGGAATTGCAGCAGCGCGATGTCCTCGCGCTCGGCGACCGCGCAGGTCAGCTGTGGCTGAACGTCGACGATCTCGGACTCGGTGAACCAGCGGATCAGGTCGATGTCGTGCACCGCCAGATCGATCACCACGCCAACATTGGACATCCGCGGCGGGAACGGTCCGACCCGGGTGATGCCGATCGAGAGGATGTCTTCGTTGCGAATCGCCTGCTTGATCGCCGCCACTGCCGGATTGAAGCGCTCGACATGGCCGACCATCAGCGTCACGCCGGCCTTGCGGGCGGCTTCGACGATCTCGCGGCCTTCCTCGACCGTGGAGGCGATCGGCTTCTCGACCAGCACGTGAACGCCGCGCCCGATGCAGGTCAGCGCCACCTCGTGGTGCAGGTGAGTCGGTGCCGCGATGGTCACTGCATCGACGCCGGCCAGCAGCAGTTCGTCGACGGTCACGAAGGTCTTGCAGCCGATCAACTCGACCGCGCGATTGCGATGCTCTTCCAGCGGATCGACGATGCCGACCAGCGACACGCCGGGAAGACCCGCCAGAACGCGCCCGTGATTCGTTCCCATCACACCCGCCCCGATAACGCCGACTCGGAGCGTGGATTTCGTGGGCTGATGAGAAGCGGACGTCATGGCAGGATGCCTCGGCAATTAGGGATGCGGCTTCCTAGCACGGCGTCACAGTTGTGGCGATGATGCTCGGAAACTGCCCAAACACGTTTTGATTCAGACAATTACAACGTTCCAGTGAGGCCGGCGGGCCACATTAGACGTGGTAATGAGAACGATACCAAGCGACGAAGCTGCGAATGCCATCCTCGATCGCCGTTTCGGGCTTGAAACCGACGTCGCGCATCAGATCGTCGACGTCCGCAAACGTCTCCGGGACATCGCCGGGCTGCATCGGCAACATATCCTTGACCGCGGCTCGGCCGAGTTCCTGTTCGAGCAGGCCGACGACATGCATCAGTTCCTCGGGCCGATGATTCCCGACATTGTACAGCCGCGCCGGCGCGCGGCCGGCGGCACCCGGCGGAACCTGCCCGATCAGCCGCAGCACCACACGAGTGACATCGGCCACGTAGGTGAAGTCGCGACGCATCTTGCCGTGATTGAAGAGCTTGATCGGTCGCCCCTGGGTGATCGCATCGGCGAACAGAAACAGCGCCATATCGGGCCGATACCAGGGGCCGTAGATCGTGAAAAACCGCAGCCCGGTGGTCGGCAGCCGATAGAGATGGCTGTAGGAATGCGCCATCACCTCGTTGGCCTTCTTGGAGGCGGCGTAGAGGCTGATCGGATGGTCCGTGCGGTCCTCGACCGAGAACGGCAGCTTGGTGTTGGCGCCATAGACTGACGATGACGACGCGTAGATCAGATGCTCGCAGCCGTTGTGCCGGCAACCCTCGAGCACGTTGAGGAAGCCCTCGAGATTGGCGTCGGCGTAATCGTGCGGATGGCTGAGCGAGTGCCGGACGCCGGCCTGCGCGGCCAGATGGATCACGACCGGGAATCGCCGCCCGGCAAACAGCGCTGCGGTGGCGGCGCGGTCGGCGAGATCGTTGTGGATAAAGGTGAAGCGTGGCGATTCGCGCAGCAGCGCGAGCCGCCCCTGCTTCAAGGCAGGATCGTAATAGGTGTTGAGATTGTCGAGCCCGACGACGGTCCGGCCCGCATCCAGTAGTTCGCGCGCGACGTGAAAGCCGATGAAGCCGGCGGCTCCTGTCACCAATACGGCTTCTTCCGCCATCATGCCCTCAACGACCGGGGTTCAGCCCCAGATTTCTGACACGGGCTGCCCGGAGCGCGCCTGTTTAGCCGCCGGTAAGCCTGAGCGGCAAGCGCCGACTGGCCCGCCCTTGCAAGATCGGCCCCAAAACCATACCAAACGGCGACTTTCGCAGCGCAATCCGCAGTTTGGCCGCTGCAGCAGATGCCCTTTCATCGCAGCGAGCCCGATGCCCCGGCCCTTCGTCTCCATCCGTCTCCCCATTCGCCGCCGTCTTCGGGCAGCGAATTGACATGGCCGGCCAGGACACATGGCTGGCGTTGGCGGCCATTCCGGTGGCGGCGATGGCCTGTGCGGCGCTGATCGTGGCGATCATGCCGCTGCTCATCCGCTACGCCCTCGCGCGCCCGAACGCCCGCTCCTCCCATAAGATACCCACGCCTCAAGGCGCCGGGATCGCGGTGATCGCCGCCACCCTGGCGGTGGCGGCAGGCGCCATCGCCCTGTTCCCGACCGAGCCCACCGTCCCGTTGCTGTTGTTCGGCGCTACGGTTCTGATCGCCGCCGTCGGCACTGTCGACGACATCAGGCCGATCCCGGTGCTGCCCCGGCTTCTGCTGCAGGCGATCGCAGTCGGTGCCGTGATCGTGACGATTCCGGCCAACCTGCAGATCGTGCCCGCGGTGCCGGTGTGGATCGAACGCGCTATCCTGGTGGTGGCAGCGCTGTGGTTCGTCAATCTGGTGAACTTCATGGACGGGCTGGACTGGATGACCGTCAGCGAAGCCGTGCCGATCACCCTGGCGCTGGTCGGTTTCGGGCTCGCCGGCGTCCTGCCGGCCGACTCGACGTTGATCGCGGCGGCGCTGGGCGGCGCGATCGTTGGATTTGCCCCTTTCAACCGGCCGGTCGCCCGTGTCTTTCTTGGTGATGTCGGCAGTCTGCCGATCGGATTGCTGCTCGGCTGGTGCCTGCTGCAGCTGGCGCTGCACGGCCATGTCGCGGCGGCGCTGTTGCTGCCGCTATACTATCTTGCCGACAGCACGCTGACATTGGTTCGCCGCATCCTGCAGCGCGAAGTGTTCTGGGAGGCGCACCGGACCCATTTCTATCAGCGCGCGACCGACAACGGCTTTACGGTGATCGGCGTCGTCGGCCGGGTGTTCGGGCTCAATCTGCTGCTGGCTGGCCTTGCCGGCGTCTCGGTCGTGTTCGACTCACCGACCGTCGATGCTGTGCTGCTTCTCGCAGGAGTTGCGGCCGTCGCTGCCGTACTGACGCAGTTCGGCCGCCCTCGTCGCCGATTGGTGGGGTGAGAGCATGCGAAACCGCCCACAAGCCCCGCGCCATTCCCTGTTTGCCGGCGCACGCGCCGATCTTGCCGATCTGCGCGGTGGGCCCCTCAGGCCACAATCGCCGGAGGGCGTTCGGCCCTCCTTCGAAAGATTCGGACTTGGCCGAGGCTTGCTGTTATCTAACGCGATCAAGCAGAGCAGGACCGACGTTCAATGAAGTCGTTGTACAATCGCCTGCGTGAGCAGCGGCGCTCGCGGCCGATGATCGCCAAGATGGTCAGCTTTGCGGGCATCGGCGTGATCAACGCGCTGATCGATCTCGCCGTGTTCACGGTCGCCTATGAGGCGCTGCAACTCCCGCTCGTGCCGGCGAATATCCTGGCGTGGCTGGTCGCGGTCTCGTGCTCATATGTCATGAACAGCATGATCACGTTCCGGACGGAGTCCGGCCGCACCCTGAAGCGGAGTGCGTATTTCAGCTTCGTGGCCTCCGGCACGCTCGGCGTTGCCGCGGCGACGACCACGCTGGTCGTGCTGTCTCACTTCATTCCAGTGCTGGCGGCCAAGCTGCTGTCGATCGCGGTCAGCTTTGTCGTCAACTTCTCGATGTCGCACTTCGTGGTGTTCCGGACCAAGCCGGCTGTTCCCGATCGCCCCGCGAATTCCGATCTCTGAATAAAAGCATTCGGCGCGATCACCGCATTGCGCGCATGCGCCGCCACCGGCGGTCAAGCTTGTCCCTGAACGGCGCCTTCGGCTTTGTACTCCGGGACCGCATCCTTGAGGATCGCGACGACGTCGGCGTGCTCACGGGCGGCGATCGCGGTTTCCAGCGCCTTGAGCCAGGTCCGCAGCGTTTCGAGCGGCAACTCGTTGGGACTCGCCGCGACGATGCCCGGGATGCCGATTTCGGTGAAGGGCTCGTGCTTGGCAAACAGAATCTCGTGCAGCCGCTCGCCGGGGCGGATGCCGGTGAAGACGATGTCGATGTCGTAGCCAGGCTGTAGTCCCGACAGCCGGATCATGCGCTCGGCGAGGTCGACGATCTTCACCGGCTGGCCCATGCTGAGCACGAACACCGACGCGTCGGAATGCTGCTGATCGAGCGCGTGGGTGGCTGCGGTGATGACGAGATCGCAGGCTTCGCGGATCGTCATGAAGTAACGCACCATGTCCGGATGCGTCACCGTCACCGGGCCGCCGGCTTCGATCTGCGCCTTGAATTTCGGCACCACCGAGCCGTTGGACGCCAGTACGTTGCCGAACCGCACCGAGATCAGCCGCATCGGCGGTTTGTCGCCGGCCGTGTTCGCTGCGATGTCGCGGTCCATACTCTGACAGTACATCTCGGCGAACCGCTTGGTGAGGCCCAGCATCGACACCGGCTCGATCGCCTTGTCGGTCGAGATCATCACCATCGCTTCGCAGCCGGCGGCGCGCGCCGCGTCGGCGACGTTGACGGAGCCGAAGATGTTCGTCTTGACGCCCTCGCCCCAGTCTCGCTCCAAAATCGGCACGTGCTTCAGGGCGGCGGCGTGGAACACCAGATCCGGCTTGAAGGAGCTGATGAGCTGAAAGATCCGCTCGCGATCGCGGATATCAGCGATGTGACCCTGCACCACCGTCTGGGTCACCTTCGCAGACAGTGTCTCCATCGCAGCATGGAGAGCAGGTTCGGAGTTCTCGATCACCAGCAGCCGGTCGGCGCCAAAGGTGGTGACACGGTCACACATCTCCAGCCCGATCGAGCCGCCACCGCCGGTGACGACGATCGACTTGCCCTTGAGCAGCAACTCGAGCCGGCGATAATCGATCTTGACGCTCGGGCGCAGCAGCAGATCCTCGACGGCGACCGGCGCGAGGCGCGGCGTATCGCGGCTTTCTTCCAATGACGGCAATCGGCTGACGACGAGGCCCAGCTTGCGGGCCCGCATCAGCACCGCCTCCGGCTGCGCCTCCGCCTCGAACGCCGACGGCGTCATCACGGCGCGCTCGATCGGACGGCCGCGATCGGCGAAGTCCTTCACCACGTTCGGCAAGTCGTCGATGCCGCCGAGCACCGGAATCCCGCGGATTGTCTGCCCGCGATCCGCAACCGAGGGCGACAGCACGCCGACCGGCCAAAGCCGTTTCACCGCGCCGCTCTCGATGCCGCGCAGGAAGACTTCAGCGTCTGCGGCGAGGCCGATCAGCAGCGTCGGCGCGGCGTTCATCGTCATCGCCTTGTTGCGCGTCCGCGTGTAGCGAAAATAGCGATAGGCGAGCCGCGAGCCGGAGAGAAAGCAGACTTCGAGGAACCAGTAGATGATGATGGTCGTCTTGCCGAGGAAGAACGTGCCGTACACGTTCGGCGCAAGGAAAATGTAGTCGAGCAGCAGCAGCGCGACGGTCAGGACACTCGCCGCACGCAGAATGTTCAGCAGGTCCGGGATCGATACGAACCGCCATTTGGTAGTGGTGAGCTGGAACGTGTAGCAGACGAAGAAGCTGAAGATGACGAAATACGGCAGGATCTTCAGCAGAAGCGGCAATCGGTCGAGCAGATTTTCGCCGTCGAACCGCAGGAAGAAGCTGAGCACCACCGCGATGGCGGTGACGCCTGCGTCGTGGATCGCGATCAGCCAGTTGCGATAGGTGAACGATGAAATCTTGGTCAGCATCGCTATCGCTCGTCTCGCTTGCAGAACGCAGCCCGTCTCATACCGTTCCCTCGCGAGCCTTCTCGACCAGCGAGGTGGTGCTGTGGCCCTGCAGGATGTCGACCAGCAGCACCTCGCCGCCGCCGGCTTCGACCACCTCGTGGCCGATCACCTGTTCGCGCGTGTAGTCACCACCTTTCACCAGCACGCTGGGCACGATCTGGGTGATCAGCTTCAGCGGCGTGTCCTCTTCGAAGATCACCACCAGATCGACGGCCTCGAGCGCAGCCAGTACCTCGGCGCGGGCGCGCTCGTTCTGCACTGGACGGCTTTCGCCTTTCAGGCGGCGCACCGACGCGTCGCTATTGAGGCCGACGACCAGCCGATCGCAGGCGCCGCGCGCGGCGGTCAACACCTTGACGTGCCCCGGATGCAGAATGTCGAAGCAGCCATTGGTGAAGCCGACGCGCAGCCCCTCGCGCCGCCATTCGGCGATCCGCCTGTCGAGATCGGCTTCGTTGCCGATGATCTTGTCCTCGGCCGCGAGCGAAGCGTGCGGCAGCAGCTTGCGCCGCAGTTCGGCGGGCGTGACCACGGCTGTCCCGTTCTTGCTGACCGCAACCGCGGCCGCCGCACTCGCCGCCCGCATCGCCGTGGCCCAATCCTGGCCAGCGGCGAGCACGACGGCCAGCACCGCCGCCACCGTGTCGCCCGCCCCCGATACGTCACGCACCTTCACCGGAAGCGCCGGCACATGGATCGGTTCGCCGCCGCGCGGCACGAGCGTCATGCCGAGCTCGCTCTGCGTTACCAGCATCGCCTCGCAGTCCGCCAGCGCCATCGCCTCCTGGGCTGCCGCGGCAATACTCGCCAGCGTGTCGGCGGCCGAGCGGGTAGCCGTAACGAACTCCTTGCGATTGGGCGTCAGCAAGGTGGCGCCGCGATAGGTCTCGAAATTGGGGCTCTTCGGATCGACGATCACCCGCTTGCCACGCTGCCGCGCCGCCTCGATCACGCGCGCGATCACCTGCGGAGTCAGCACGCCCTTGGCGTAGTCGGACAGCAGGACGATATCGGCATGCTCGAGCTGCGGCAGGATCGCGTCGAGGAGCCGCGTCTCGACCTCGCTGGAGGCCGGGGCTGCGGTTTCCCAGTCCGCGCGCAGCATGTGCGTCGAGAAGTGCTCCGACACAAACCGCACCTTGCGCGTCGTCGGACGCGACGCATCGCGAACCAGCAGAGGCTCGATCCGCGACTCGCGCGCGAGTTCCGCGCTCAACGTCCGCCCTGCTTCGTCGTCACCGATCAGCCCGACGAAGATGCAGCGCGCGCCGATCGCCGCGATATTACGCGCGACGTTGCCGGCGCCTCCGACGTTGATCTCGCTGCGTTGGACCGCTATCACCGGCGCAGGCGCCTCCGGCGAGATCCGGGAGACCTCGCCATAGACGAATTCGTCGAGCATCAGATCGCCGACGCAGAGAACCGTGGTGTTCTCGATCGACTGCAGCAGGGTCTCAAAATTGAACATCAAACTTCACACGTTGGAGCGCGATCAGCGGAAGCGATCGCCGGCGTCGAGATATCCTTTGACGTAGGACGCAACCGCATCCTCGAGGGGCGTAAAGCCGCCATTGTAGCCTGCGGCCCGCAGCCGGGCCCCTTCGCTCTCGGTGAAATACTGATAGCTGCCGCGAATCTGTTCCGGCATGTCGATGTATTCGATCTGCGGCGGCGCGCCGAGCGCCGCATAGGCAGCCAGGATCAGATCGCGGAAACTTCGAGCGTGACTGGTACCGACATTGAACAGGCCGCTGACCGACGACGAAGCGAACAGCCACATCATCACCCGGACGACGTCGTCGACATAGATGAAGTCGCGGCGCTGATCACCGTCGGCGATGCCCTCGCGGTGCGACTTGAACAGCTGCACCACCCGGCCGGCCTTGATGTCGTCGAACCGCTTGGCCAGCACGCTGGCCATCGCACCCTTGTGGTACTCGTTCGGCCCGAACACGTTGAAGAACTTGAGACCGGCCCATTGCGGCGGCAGGCGCTCGCCGCGAGCCGCCCGTTCCGCCACGACCAGGTCGAACAGGTGCTTGCTCCAGCCATAGAGGTTCATCGGCCGAAGCTGCTTCAAGGCATTCAGCGACGGATCGTCGTCGAACCCCTGGGCACCGTCACCGTAGGTCGCCGCCGAGGAGGCGTAGATGAAAGGCACGCGGTTTTCGGTGCACCACTCGAGCAGGCGCATCGACAACCGGAAGTTGGTGTCGATCACCAGATCGCCATCGGTCGCGGTCGTCTCCGAGATCGCGCCCATGTGGAAGATGGCGTCGACCCGGCGCCCTCTCAGCCAGTCGGACAGCTCGGCGGGCGGGACCACATCGGCGAGCTGCCGCTTGGCGAGGTTCTTCCACTTGCCGTCGTGACCGAGAAAATCGCAAACCGCCACATCGCTGCGTCCCGCCTCGTTCAGCGCCGCTACAATGTTCGATCCGATGAAACCGGCGCCTCCGGTTACCAGCAGCATGACTCCCCCGCCTCGATTTGACGCGGCCACCTTTGCCCCACTCCGCCCGGGCAGGCAACTTGAACTCCGGCGCCCTGCTCCTTGGGAACCCGCATCACGGCGAAATCACGGCTGGACGCGAGGCAATGCAAGCGCTAACCGGCAGGTCCGCGTTTATCCCGGTGGCTCTGAGAGCCTCCGCCAGACACCCGCAATGAATTACGATTCACTCAAATCCATCCTGGCTAAAGCCCCGGACCGCTCGGAGACCAGCCCCGTTCTGCTGATCCCGTACATGTGGATCGGCGATTTCGTGCGCTGCCACACGGTGGTCCGCGTGCTCAAGGATCGCTGGCCGAACCGTCCGGTGGACGTGCTGACCACGACGCTGTGCGCGCCGCTGGTCGACTACATGCCGGGCGTGCGCCAGGGGATCGTCTGGGATCTGCCCCGCGGCAAGCTCGCGCTCGATCAGCAGCGGGCCCTGGCAGCCCGGTTGCGCGCGGAAGGCTACGGCCGGTCGCTGGTGATGCCGCGAACCTTTAAATCCACGATCGCGCCGTTTCTCGCCGGCATTCCCCAGCGCACCGGCTTCATCGGCGAGGTCCGATTCGGGCTGCTCAACGACTGGCGGCGCGGCGAGAAGGCGCTGCCGCGGATGATCGACCGCTGCGCCGCGCTGGCGCTGCCGGCGAGTATAGAGTTGCCGATGGACTGGCCGGAGCCGCAGCTGGTTGTGCCGAAGGACGCCATCGCGGCGTGGCGACAGGCCAACGGCTTCGAAGGCCGGACCGCTGTCGCCTTGGCGCCGGGCGCGGTCGGACCGTCGAAGCGCTGGTCCTACTATGTCGAGGTGGCCCAGGCGTTGACCGCGCGCGGGCTCGACGTCTGGGTGATCGGCGGGCCGGGCGAAACCGAAAAGGCCCGGGAGATCGTCGCGGCGGCCGGGCCGAACGCCCACGACCTCACCGGCACCGATCTGCGGAACGGCGTTCTCGGCCTCGGCGCCGCCAATCTGGTGATCTCCAACGATTCCGGCCTGCTCCACGTCTCGGCCGCGATCGGCAGCCGGACCATCGGCATTTTCGGGCCCACCAGCGCCTGGCATTACGCGCCGCTCAACCCGATCGACGCGGTGATCGAAACCAACACCGACGTGCCCTGCCGCCCATGCCACAAGCCGGTGTGCCGGATGGTCCATCATAAATGCATGCGCGACATCCCGGTGGATAACGTGATGGGCGCCGCAATGGCGGTGCTCGCCGGCGCCGGCGCCGGCGGCCCGCCCGCCCGGTGACGAGCCGGCACAGCGGCGACTTGCCCTTGTCGGACGCTGCGCTTAACCAGTGCTGATCTTCCTGCCTTCAGGTGTGACGTGAGCCAGAACCGGATCGCCGCGCATTTTCAGAACTCGCTCGCAGCGATGACCGCCGCGGCCGGCGATGCGGAGCTGCTGGCCGCCTCGCAGTCGATCGCGGCTGCGGCGATCGCGGCGCTCCGCGCCGGCAACAAGATCCTGATCGCCGGCAATGGCGGCAGCGCCGCCGATGCGCAGCACATCGCCGCCGAAATCATCGGACGCTACAAGCAGGAGCGCCCAGGCTGGCCGGCGATCGCGCTGACCACCGATACTTCGGCCCTCACCGCCATCGCCAACGACTACGGCTTCGACCGGGTGTTCGCGCGTCAGGTCGAAGGCCTCGGCCAGCGCGGCGATCTGTTCATCGGCATCACCACGTCGGGCCGCTCGCCGAACATTCTCGCCGCGCTCTCGGTTGCTCGCGAACGCGGCCTCGTCACGGTGGGCATGACCGGACCGAGCGGCGTGTCGATGGGTGAGGTGTGCGACCATCTGCTGATCGCGCCGGCGCCCGAAACCGCGCTGGTGCAGCAGATACACCTGATGGCCGCGCATGCGATCTGTGACGAGATCGAATGCACGCTGGTGGCGCAGGCATGACCGTGCCGGACGAGCGCGCGCGCAAGCCCGCGGCGTTTCTCGATCGCGACGGCGTCATCAACTACAACGATCATTACATCGGCACACGCGAGCGTTTTCGCTGGATGCCGGGCATCGCTGCGGCGATCCGCCGGCTCAATGAGGCCGGTTACTACGTATTCGTGATCTCGAACCAGTCCGGCGTCGCACGCGGCATGTTCAGCGAAGACGACGTCCGCGCCCTGCATAGCTGGATGCTGGCCGAACTGAGCCAGCAAGGCGCGCGGATCGACGACATTCGCTACTGCCCGTACCATCCGGACGGCATCGTCGAGGCGTATCGTCGGCCGAGCGACAGCCGCAAGCCGGGGCCCGGCATGATCCTCGACCTCGCGCGCGCATGGCCGGTGGCAATGCAGGACAGCTTCGTGATCGGCGACAGCGCCGTCGACATCGAAGCCGCACAGGCCGCCGGCATTCCGGGCTTTCTATTCGCAGGCGGTGATATCGACGCGTTCACTGCCGAGGTGCTGCGCGAGATGGCGCGGTCGGACGCTGAAAACTAACCGAGCAGAAGCTCCGCCGCTTCGATCGCCTGCCGCGCGGACGGCGCGCCACTCTTGCCGCCGAGCACCTTCATCGGTCCGCTTCCGACAGGCCCGGTCAGTCCGGGATCCGTCGATACGTAGATCCCGACAAGTGGCACCCGATACGCTGCAGCGAGGTGCATCAGCCCCGTATCGACCCCGACCACCAGCACCGCGTTCGCGATCACTTCGGCAGTGAGATCGAGCTTCTGCTTCGGCAGCACGCGGCTGCCCTCGATCGCACCGGACAGCCGCTCGGCAGTCTGCCGCTCTGTCTCGGTGCCCCAAGGCAGCACGACCGAGATGCCGCGCGCCTGCAGCCAGCGGCCGATCTCGATCCAGTCTTCCGCGCGCCACTCCTTAGACGTCCGCGACGTGCCATGCAGCAGCACCGCGTAAGCTCCCTCGTTCGAGCGAGCCGGCGGAATGAGACCATAATCGATGTGGTCCGACGGCCGATAGCCGAGCGACAGACCCGTCAGCAGACGATTGCGCGTCACCGCATGCAACGCGCGCGCGACGGTGTGCGTCACGTCGTAGAACCGCGCGGCGAACGGCTCACGAATGCTACCGGCGTCATAGCCATGACGTTCGCCGTGCGCGAGACGCGCGATGATGGCGGAGCGGATCAGGCCCTGGGTGTCGATCACCTTGTCGAATTCGGGTTCGCGCAGCCGCGTGTTGAAATCCACGATGTCGCGCCACGTGGCGCGCGCCGTCAGTTTCGACCGCCACCGCCGTGTCGCCACAGGGATCACCTCGGCGATCGACGGATGCAACCGCGCCAGCGGCGCGAACGCCTCTTCGACGACCCACGACAGGCGAAGCCCGGGAACCGATCGCACAGCATCGGTGATGGCGGGCATCTGGTGCACCACGTCGCCGAGCGAGGAAGTTTTGATGATGAGAATGTCCGACATCGCGCCGATCGAAGCCACAACACCGGAACTCGTTACAGTTTGGCAACCATATTGTCGATTCCCCCTCTGCAGAGCCGGAAAATCGCGAAGATCAGCGATCTGGCGACGACGTCCGTCTATTGTCGTCGAAAGACTGAAGCGGACTGCGCGAATGCAGCTCGTATTCTAACACGGGGGCCTCGATGACCGTGCTCGTGACCGGCGGCGCCGGCTATATTGGAAGTCACACCGTGCTGTCGCTGGTGGAGGCCGGCGAGAGCGTCGTCGTGATCGACAATCTGAGCACCGGATTCTCCAGCTTTCTTCCGGAAGGCGTGCCGCTGTTCATCGGCGACGCTGGCGATGAGAATCTTGTCGAGGGCGTGATTGCTTCGCAGCGCGTCGACGCCATCATTCATTTCGCCGGCTCGGTGATCGTGTCGGAGTCGATGCGCGATCCGCTGGGTTACTATCGCAACAACACCATGACGTCGCGCAGCCTGCTGAACGCGGCCGTGACGCGCGGGGTGCGCAACTTCATCTTCTCCTCGACCGCAGCTGTTTACGGCAATCCCGACCGTATGCCGGTCGCCGAAGAGGCACCGACACGTCCATTGTCGCCTTATGGATGCTCCAAGCTGATGACAGAGATCATGCTGCATGATTCCGCAACGGCTTACGGCATCAACTACGTGGCGCTCCGCTACTTCAACGTCGCCGGCGCCGATCCGCAGGCGCGCATCGGCCTCGCCACGCCGGGCGCCACCCATCTGCTGAAGATCGCAGTCGAGGCCGCAATCGGTCAGCGCTCCAAGGTCGAAGTGTTTGGCACCGACTATCCGACGCCGGACGGAAGCTGCATCCGCGACTTCATCCACGTCACCGATCTGGCGCAGGCGCATGTCGCGGCGCTGCGCTATCTGCGCCGCGGCGGCTCGCCGACCACGCTGAACTGCGGCTATGGCCGAGGCTATTCGGTGCTGGAGACGCTGGACGCGGTGCGGCGCGTCGCCGGCCGCAATTTCGCGGTGACCACAGCGGCTCGTCGACCGGGCGACATCATGGCGATGGTCGCCGACACGAGCCGGATTCGGGCCGCGCTCGACTGGACGCCCCGCTACGACGACCTCGAAACCATCGCGGCGCATGCTTTGGCGTGGGAGCGGAAGCTCCTAGCCCAGCGCCAAGCCCCTGAACTTCAAGCCATTTCGGCCTAGAACCGGCTGCTGCCGGCAGCTTTGGCTTGAAAACCCGGCCCATCGGGGGCAAGGAGGCGGCCAGACGCACGCCAGCCCGACGCGCGCGACCAGATCGACGCCGTCGATGGAACGCGGATGACCAACGCCCCACGCAAGATTACCGATGATCCTTACGGCGCCGCCCAATTGGTCCGCCGGCTGGTGATGGAACAGGCGTCGGTCTATTGGCGGCGCTATCTGCTCGCTTTCGTCCTGATGGCGATCGCCGCGGCCGCCACCGCCCTCTCCGCCTATCTGCTCGGACAGGTGATCAACCAGGCCTATGTCGACCGCAATCTGACGGGCATCGTCGTGCTGTCGCTGGTCAGCCTGGCGATCTTTACCGTCAAGGGCGTGGCGACCTACGGCCAGTCGGTGATCCTCACTCAGATCAAGAACGCGATCCTGGCCAACAATCAGCGCCGGCTGTTCGACAAGCTGATGCACGAGAGTCTCGGCTTCTATGCGCAGCGGCACTCTTCCGAATTTCTCGCGCGGCTGACCTCCGGCGCCAATTCGGTCACCGAGGTGCTGAACCTGCTGATCAACGCGATCGGCCGCGATCTGCTGTCGCTGATCGGCCTGGTCATCGTGATGGTGACGCAGGATCCGTTCATGGCGCTGTTCGGCCTGCTGATCGCACCGCCGGCCGTGCTGGTGCTGCGCAAGCTGGTGCGCCGCGTGAAGGGCCTCGCCTATACGCAATTCGCCGGCAATGCCGAAATCCTGGAGACGATGCAGGAATCGCTGCAAGGCATCCGCACCGTCAAGGCGATTTCGCTCGAACAGACGATGCGAGACCGCAACGGCGCCAGCATCGAGGCGGTGCGCAAGAACGCCGACAAGATGGCGCGGGTCTCGAACCGCTCCAGCCCGCTGATGGAAACGCTGGGCGGCTTTGCGGTTGCGGCGTCGCTGATGTATGGCGGCTATCGCGTGGTGGCGATGGGCGCGACGCCGGGGCAGTTCTTCTCCTTCCTCACCGCGTTCCTGCTGGCCTATGAGCCGGCGAAGCGACTGGCGCGGCTCAACATCGAACTCAACAGCGGCCTGGTCGGCGCGCGCATGCTGCTCGAGATCGTCGACAGCCCGCAAAGTGAACCCGACGACAGCACCAAGCCGGCGCTCGCGCTGACAGAGGCCCGGGTCGAATTCGACGCCGTGCGCTTTGCCTATCGGGCCGACGAGCCTGTTCTGAAAGCGATGAGCTTCGTCGCCGAGCCCGGCAAGATGACCGCTCTGGTCGGCCCTTCGGGCGGCGGCAAATCAACGGTGCTGGCGCTGCTGCTGCGGTTCTACGAACCGTCAGCGGGCGACATCCGGATCGACGGCCAGTCGATCGCGGCGGTGTCGCGCCACTCGCTGCGGCAGCAGACCGCCTATGTGGGCCAGGACGTCTATCTGTTCCGCGACACGATCCGCGCCAATATCGCGTTCGGCAAGATCGGCGCCAGCGAAGACGAGATCATCGCTGCCGCCAAGGCCGCGCATGCGCACGACTTCATCATGAGCTTCCCGCTCGGCTACGATACGCCAGTCGGCGAACACGGCGCGCAGCTCTCGGGCGGTCAGCGGCAACGCATTGCGGTGGCCCGCGCGCTGCTCCGCAACGCTCCGATCGTGCTGCTCGACGAGGCCACCGCCGCGCTCGACTCCGAGTCCGAGAAGCTGGTGCAGGAAGCCATCGAGCGGCTTTGCCAGAGCCGCACCACCATCGTGATCGCGCATCGACTGCACACCATCATGCATGCCGATTCGATCGTCGTGGTCGAAGCTGGCGAAATCGTCGAACAGGGCCGGCACGACGACCTGCTACGCCGCGGCGGCCGCTACGCGTCGTTCTTCCGCCTGCAGCAGCGCCACACGGCGCCGTTGGCTGTGGTCGATACCGCCGTCTAGACTATACCGCCTGCCTTCCTGCGTCCCGCCCTCCGACCGCTCTTGCTGCGAGAATGAAACTCATGAGCACCGCATCTTCCGTGATTGCCCCGCTGCCGCAGCCCGCCCTCGCCGTACAGGGCGACAGCAAGACGTTTCCGGTGCGCCGGATCTGGTGCGTTGGCCGCAACTACCTGGAGCACATTCGCGAACTCGGCAATGACGAGCGCAACCCGCCCTTCTTCTTCGCCAAGCACGCCGACATGATCGCCCCGGACGGCGCGACGATCCCGTATCCGACGCTGACCAAGGACATGCAGCACGAGGTCGAGCTGGTGGTCGCGCTCAAGAGCGGCGGCCTCAACATTCCGGCGGAGACCGCGCTGGATCACGTCTGGGGCTACGGCGTCGGCATCGATTTGACGCGGCGCGATCTGCAGACCATCTCGCGCAAGAAGGAGCAGCCCTGGGAGATCGGAAAGTCGTTCGATCTGTCCGCGCCGTGCGGCGCGCTACGCCCGGCCTCCGAGATCGGTCACCCGGCCAAGGGCAAGATCTGGCTGTCGGTCAACGGCACCGAACGCCAGAAGGGCGATCTGTCGGAGATGATCTGGAACGTCGCCGAGATCATCTCGAAGCTGTCGCTGCAGGTCGCGCTCGGCGCCGGCGACATCATCATGACCGGCACGCCGGCCGGCGTCGCCGCGCTGGTGCCGGGGGACAAGGTCGAATGCGGCGTCGATGGAGTCGGTACGCTCAAGATCGCGATCGGTCAGCCGGCCTGATCGTCCTCCGCGGCGTCAACCTGTGGTCTGGAATAGCTCGACAATGGTCGAAATTGACCATGGTCGGGCTGGCGTTAGCAATTGGTTAAGCATAACACCTGAGGATCATACGGGGGCTGTTAGGGCGTATGTCATGGTCTCGGATCTCAGGCGATTAGTGTTGCTCTCGGTCGCAACGGCGCTGTTTCTCGCTGCGGCGCAGGCGTCGGCGGGACTCTCCTGGCGGAATGGCGAACCGGCGCGCGTCGCGACGATCGGGATCGTCCGCTGATTGCGCTCGTCAGCACGGCGCTCGATCGCCATCGGCCTGCGATATCTCGCCAGCCGCTCAAGGCTGGCGCTTACTGATCGATTTCCGCCGGCCGTGAATCCTTGAACTGCGGATAGAACGGCCGCGGCTGCCAGCCGATCTCGGTGGCTGCGCGTGTCACGTCGAACGTCATGTCCTTGGTCATGCGCGTCGCCATCGTGGCCGACAATCCCGGCAGCACGCGCACGGCGAGCGGCAGCACCAGGCGCCAAGCCCAGTCCGGCACCGGCACGATGATGCGCGGCAATCCGAGGCCATCGAAGATCCGGCCGACCATCTGGCGGTAGCTCAACGTCTCACCGCCGGGCAGGTCGTAAATCTTGCCAGCGCAGGATGGCCGCGCGGCCGCAGCAATCGCTGCCGCGGCGAGGTCGTCGGCGTGCACCGGCTGGCGCAAACCCTCGCCGCCGCCCATCAGCGGGAAGAAGCGGAAGCGGCGAATCAGGCCGGCGATGCGGCTGACATTGCCGTCACGGCCTTCCAGATAGATCAGCGTCGGCCGTAGCACCGTCCAGGCCACACCGCTGGCGTCGCACGCCGCGATCAGGCGGGCTTCGTCAGCCCCCCAGCGCCGGATGGCAGCTCGCTCGTCCGGATCGGGCGAATCCCATTTGGTCGCAATGCTGGTCGAGGTGAACACGACGAGACGGGTCATGCCGGCTTTGGCGAGAGACGGCACCGCATCCGCGACGAGCCCGACCGGCGCCGTCGCATACACCACGCCGAGCGACGGCAACGCCGCGCCCGCGAGATCGGCCAGGTCGGCGCCGAGCCACGACACACCGTCCCGAGCAGACTGCGGCCGCCGCGATAGTCCGACGGGATTGGCGCCGTCCTTCGCCAGGCGACGCAGGATCGCGCCGCCCACCATGCCGGTCGCGCCGATCACCAAGGGCATGGACTTACTCATGGGACGACCCACCTTCGACGAATACGCGCATCTGGCAGACCAGCATCACGGACATGCTCGCTGCATAGCAGGAACGACGTGAAGAGTCCGCCCGGCCTCCGAAGACACCATCCATCGCCTGGTGACGAGAGATCAGGCCGCCGGCAGCCGCATCTCGACGCACAGACCTCCCAGCTCGGACCGACGCAACATCAAGGCGCCCGCGTAGAGTTCCGCCAGTTCGCGGGTGATCGACAGGCCGAAGCCGAAACCAGGAGCGCTCTCGTCGAGACGATGCCCGGCCCGCACCGCATTCGCCATCTGCTCCGCCGACAAGCCGGGTCCATCATCCTCGATCGTCAGAACGACGCTGCGTCCCTCGGCGGTCGCGCGGACCGTCACCTTGGTCCGACACCACACGAAGGCATTTTCGAGCACGTTGCCCAGCATCTCGTCGACATCCTGCTGCTCGCAGGCGACCGCCACGGTCGGCGCGATAATTTGCACGACGTCGATCGGCTTGTCGGCATTCACCTTGGCGAGCACCAGCGCCAGATCGGCCACGCGCGGCGCCAGCAGTGTCCGAGCGCGAACCGGACCGCCAAGCGCCGCCGCACGCGCGCGGCCGAGGTGATGCCGAATCCGGCGATCCATCAGCAGTACCAGGCTCTGAACATCCTCCGCACCCGGCGCCTCCTTGCGCAGCGCGACCGACAGCGTCGCCAGCGGCGTTTTCAATCCATGCGCGAGATTCGAGACGTGACGCCGCGCCCGCTCGAGATTGGCGGCGTTTTCGCTTAGCAGCGCGTTGAGCTCGTCGGCAAGCGGCTGCAATTCGCCCGGCTGATCCTCTGGTACGCGCTCACGCACGCCGCCCCGCACATCCGCGATGGCGCGGCGCAGCCGTTCGAGCGGCCGCAAGCCGAGGCGCACCTGTAGCAGCATGGCTGTGATCAGCGCGACGCCGA